>JBAZOW010000200.1:0-6701 GCA_041648495.1 Patulibacter sp. | reverse complement strand
GGAGGCGCGGGACCGCAGCCGCGGCCCCGACCGAGGGCCTCGGTCAGCCGCGCGTCTCGGTCCGCGTGCGCAGCGCCTCGACGATCCCGGTCTGCCCGGTGATCGCCTCGATCAGGATCGTGTTCGGACGGATCTCGGTGCCGGGCAGGACGATCGAGCGCTTGATCGCCGAGCCCTCGCGGACGACGACGTTGTCGCCCAGCACCAGCGGCCCCTGCAGACGCACCCCGGACTCGACGGTCACGTTGCGTCCGACCCAGATCGGACCCTCGACCAGCTCGGCGGCGTCGAGCGACGAGCTCCGGTCGACGATCACGGCCTCCGGACCCGCCGTCGGCAGGCTCGGCAGCTGCAGCTCGCCGCTCAGCGCGTCGAACGTGCCGTTGCGCAGCTCGGTCAGCGATCCGACGTCGTTCCAGTAGCCCTCGAGCTCGTGGATGAAGAACGGGACGTCGTTCTCGAGCAGCCGCGGGAAGACATCGTGGGCGAAGTCCGCGAACGACTCCGACGGGAAGTAGTCGAAGATCTCCGGCGAGAACACGTAGATCCCGCAGTTCGCCAGGTCCGACAGCGCCTCGTCCGGGTGCGGCTTCTCCTGGAACCCGGTGATCCGGCCCTCGGAGTCGCGCAGCACCACGCCGTACTCGCTGGTCTCCTGCACCTTCGTCACGCAGAGCGTCGCGATCCCGCCGTGGGCCCGGTGACGCTCGACCAGCGCGGGGACGTCCAGGTCGGTCAGCGCGTCGCCGGAGATCACCAGGAACGGACTGTCGCCGAAGAACTCGCGGGCGTTGCGCACGCCACCGGCGGTGCCGAGCAGCTCCGCCTCCTCGACGTAGGTCAGCTCGTCGCCGAAGTACCCGCGGATCGAGTCCGGAAAGTAGTGGAGGTTCGCCACGATCCGATCGACTCCGTGATGGTGCAGGAGGTCGACGATGTGGGCGAGCACCGGCCGGTCGAGCATCGGGACCATCGGCTTCGGCAGCTCGAACGTGAGCGGACGAAGCCGGGTTCCGAGGCCGGCGGCAAGGACCATTGCGGGCAGCACGCGCGGAACGCTAGCGGACCGACGGGCACGACCGCGGCCCGGGAAGGCGGCCCGCCACGCACCGGTCGTGGTGGCGGAACCGACGCGTCATCCCGGAGGACGGCCTGCTAGACCTCTGCGGCCAAGGCGTCCTTCAGCCGCACGATCACGTCGACCGGACCGGGGTCGACGCCGCGCAGCGTCGCCATGTAGATCGACACCAGGTCGCCGAACAGCACGAGCGAGAGCACCCGCTCGACGGCCGTCTCGCCCCGCGTCTGGATCCGGTGCACGCCGGCCGCCTGTCCGGAGATCAGGTCGGCGGTCAGCTCGGCCCGGCGGACCAGCCGCGGATGGGCGTCGCAGTCCTCGAGGAAGACCGCCGAGAGCCGACCGATCTCGGACGCGCCGCTCCAGCCGACGATCTCGTTGTGGTCGACCTCGGGCAGCTCGCCCGAGAACGCCGGAACCTCGGCGTTCTCGTTGATCTGGCACTTCCAGCGGTAGGCGATCGGGGCGGTCAGGCCCATCCCGGTGATCACCGGGACGCTGCCGTGCAGCGCCCGGGCCAGCGTCTTGGCCTCGCCGTCGTCGGGGCCGCTCGGACCCCACTCCGCGGCCAGCCGCTCCAGCGCGTCCGCCGCGACGTCGATCTCGGCGCGCAGCGAGGGCCCGGCGCCGCAGGCGGCGGCCGTCTCCAGCACCGCGACCAGCATGTAGCCGACCGCGGCCCGCGGCTGCAGCCCGCCGGCCACCGGGATCACCGGCACGCCTTCCTCGCGGGCGAGCCGTCCCAGCTCGCCGCCGGAGGTCACGACCACGCGCTTGGCCCCGATCACGCCGGCCGCCTCGAAGCAGGCCAGCGTCTCCTCGGTGTCACCGCTGTAGCTCGCGCACAGCACCGTCGTGTCGTTGGTCGTCCACGGCGGCAGCTCGTAGCCCTTGGCGGACAGGATCGGCCGTCCGGCCTGGTCCGCCAACGCGGCCCGAGCGAGCACGCCACCGACCGCGGACCCGCCCATCCCGGCGACGACCAGGCCGCCCGGGCTGTCCCAGGACCCGAGATTGGCGGACTCGGCCTTCCACATCGCGTCGCGCAGGTGGTCGCTGACCGCTAGGACG
The DNA here is from genome assembly GCA_041648495.1 of Patulibacter sp. Taxonomy (GTDB): domain Bacteria; phylum Actinomycetota; class Thermoleophilia; order Solirubrobacterales; family Solirubrobacteraceae; genus Patulibacter. The sequence continues at coordinate 4,552 of JBAZOW010000200.1, read as the reverse complement.
TCAGCGATCTGGCCACTGGCGTCGTTCGCGGATACAGCAGCGGCATTCAGCTCAGGCAACGCGGTCATCGGACGCATCTCCGGTCGATAGGCACAACAGAATCGGAACTCTGACAGACCGGCGCGAAGCGTTCCGGAACGGTGTCAGCAGATCGTTCAAAAGCGGATCGCGTCGGCGGCGATCGCGACGCGGGGCATCACGCGCATCCCCCGGTCGAGCGCGTTGTTGGCGCCGATCACGGCGCCTTCGCCGACCATCACGGAGCCGGACAGTCGGACGTTCGCGCCGATCTGGGCGTGCTCGCCGACCACGCACTGCTCCAATCGGGCCCCCGACGAGATCCGAGCGCCCTCGAGAATCACCGCGTTGTCGACCGTCACGTCGTCGGCGATCGTGACGTTGCGCCCGATCACGCTGCCGGCGCCGATCCGCACGCCCGAGCCGATCCGCGCCCCGGCGTCGACGAGCGCCTGGGGCGACAGGTCGAGGTCGGCGGCGACCGTCGCCGAGGCGTCGACCGCCCCCTCGAGCAGGCGCTCGGCCACCCGGGTGCGGACCCGGCCGGCGAGGATGTCCGCGGTGCCCTCGAGGTAGCGCTCCGGGGTGCCGATGTCCATCCAGTAGGCGGACCGGTGCTGGCAGCCGTAGAGCCCGTTGCCGACCAGCCGCGGCCAGACCTCGCGCTCGATCGAGACCATCCGGTCCGGCGGGATCATCTCGAGCACGCTCGGCTCGAGCACGTAGACGCCCGCCGAGATCAGGTCGGTGTCAATCTCCGCCAGGTCCGGCTTCTCGAGGAACCCGGAGACGCGTCCGTCGTCGTGCACCCGGACCAGGCCGTAGGCCGTCGGATCCTCGACCGGGACCAGGCCGAGCGTGCCGGTCGCCCCCGTCTGCTCGTGCTGACGGAGCTGCGCGCTCAGGTCGATGTCGGTCAGCACGTCCCCGTTGAGCATCACGAAGCGGCCGGTGATGTGCTGCTCGGCCATCTTCAGGGCGCCGGCCGTGCCGCGCGGATCGGGTTCGATCACCCAGGTCAGCTTGACCCCGTAGCGCGACCCGTCGCCGAGCACGTCCTGCAACGCGTCGGGCAGGAACCCGCAGCACATGATCACGTCGGTGATCCCGTGCGCGGCCACCCACTCGAGCATGTAGGCCATGAACGGCCGGTCGACGAGCGAGACGATCGGCTTCGGCCGTTCCGCGGTCAGCGGCTGTAGTCGAGTGCCCTTGCCCCCGACGAGGATGACCGCTTGGACGCTCATGACCCGGACCTAGGCCGTGGGCGCGAGGTTCGCTGTCTGGGGGCGGCGCCCCACGCCCTCGTAGCGGAAGCCGGCTGACGCGGCCGCACCCGCGTCCAGGGCGTTCCGGCCGTCGATCAGGACGTCCCCGGCCATCGCCGCGCGCAGGTCGCTCAGGTCGAGCTCGCGGAACTCGTCCCACTCCGTCACCAGCACCACGGCGTCCGCACCGGCGGCGGCGCTCAGCGCGTCGTCGGCCAGGACCACGCCCCGGAGCATCGGACGGGCGATCTCGGCGGCGATCGGATCGAACGCCGTGACCGTGGCGCCCGCCGCCTGCAGCCGCGCGGCCAGCACCAGCGAGCTGGCCTCGCGCATGTCGTCGGTGTTCGGCTTGAACGCCAGGCCGAGCAGCGCGATCCGCTTGCCGACGAGGCCACCGAGATGCTTCTCGAGCTTGCCGATGACCCGCCGCTTCTGCAGCTCGTTGACCTCGATCACCGAGTTCAGCAGCTGGAAGTGGTACCCCGAGTTGCCCGCGAGCTGCTTCAGCGCGGTGACGTCCTTCGGGAAGCACGAGCCGCCGAAGCCGATGCCGGCGTTGAGGAACTTCGGCCCGATCCGGTCGTCCAGGCCCATCCCCTTGGCGACCTCGACGACGTCCGCGCCGGTCTCCTCGCAGACGTTGGCGATCTCGTTGATGAACGAGATCTTCGTCGCCAGGAAGGCGTTGGAGGCGAGCTTGACCATCTCGGCCGACGCGATGTCGGTCCGCACCAGTCCGTCGAGCGGATCCCCGCCCGGGGCGGCGACCGCGTCCAGCAGCGGGCGGTAGAGCTCGACGACGGCGTCGCCGGCCCAGTCCCCGTCGTCACCGACGACGACGCGATCCGGACGCAGGAAGTCGCCGACCGCGGTGCCCTCCTTGAGGAACTCCGGGCACGAGACGTAGCGGAAGCCGGGCTTGCCCTGCTCCTCGAACAGGCGCTTGATCGCGCGGCCGGTGCCGACCGGCACCGTCGACTTCATCACCAGCGCGTGACGGTCCGACGCCGGCATCGCCCCGACCACGGCGTGGACCGCCGACAGGTCGGCGTCGCCGGAGTAGGTCGGCGGCGTCCCGACGGCCACGAACAGCAGGCGGGCGCGCTCCAGCGCGACCGAGATGTCGGTCGTGAAGGTCAGCCGCGAGCGGTTGGACTCCACGAGCTCGGCCAAGCCGGGCTCGTAGATCGGGATCTCGCCGGCTTCCAGCCGCGCGATCTTCTCGGCGTCGATGTCGACGCAGATCACGTCGCTGCCGAGCTCGGCGAATCCTGCTGCGGTGACGAGGCCGACATAGCCTGTCCCGATGACGCCGATGGGTTCACGTGCTGCCGACATATGAGCCTGAGGCTACAGGTCCGATCGGATTACAGCCCTGCTGACGAGCGAACGCCACGAAGGGTTCACAGCCGCGCCGGATCAACGGCGGAACGTCACGAGGGATTTCGCGATTGCCCGCATCTCGGGGTTGGTCAACGCACCGTTCATCGAGTTGCTCACCCAGTAGGTACCCGTGCGCGTACGCAGCATCATCCGTCGGATCCGCTTGCCGTCGTACTGGACCAGGAAGGTCCGGCCCCCGAGCCGCTCCTCGTCGTCGGCCAGGGCGAGCACCGGCGGGTCCTTCCAGTCGGTGCCCTGGACGCCGTAGTACTGGCCGCCGGCCGCCGGTCCGAGTCGCACCACGATCCGGTAGGCCTGCCACGGGAAGGTCATGCCACCGGGCGACCGGATGTCGTAGGCCCGCGAATGCCCCTCCGGGTAGGTGGCGTTCCTGTGCACGAGCTTCGGGTAGAGCACCGGCAACGCGTCGAGATCCCCGCTGATGTCCCGCGTCACCACCCCCTGGGCGGCGGCCGGGTCCGACCCCAGCGACGACGGCGTGGCGGCCTTCTTGCGCCGCGCCGCCCGCTTGCGGGCGGGCCTGGTCCGCGCCGCCGCGCTCGGTGCGGACTTCGCCGCGCGGGTTCCCTCGCCGGGGACCTGGTCCGGGTGCAGGAACGCCTTGGTGGCCGCGCGCAGCGCCTCCGGCGTCGCGGTCGCGTCGCCGCCCGGCGTGAACCCGACCTCGAGCTGGACCCGCTTGGTCGGCTGGTCCGCGACGTCGGCGACCAACGAGATGAGCCGCAGCAGCTCGCGGGTCGAGACCTTGTTGGTCTCGATGTGCGGGCGGACCTCGCGGACCAGGCGCCGACGCTCGCCGAACAGCCGCGAGCCCGCGATCTGGCTGCGGGCGTCCGCCAGGTAGTTGGTCTGCCGGGCCTCGCGGACGATCGTGTTGTCGAGGTGACGGAACCGGACGAACGCCAACGAGTCCTCGCCGCAGAGCCGCTGGTACCCGGCCTCGACGTCGATCTCGCCGTAGCGTCCGCCCCCGCCCACGGGCGGGTTGTTGTCGTTGAAGTAGCGGCGGTCGACGTCGGTGTAGAAGCAGCCGAACGTGTTCACCGCCTGCGAGAAGGCGGTGAACCGGATCGACACGTAGCGGTTGATCTCGAACCGCTCGCCGGGCGTGCCGAGCAGCTGCTTGAGCGTGCGGATCAGCGCCGCCGGGCCGTTGGTGAACGCGGCGTTGAGCTTCTGTCCCCCGGCGCCGTTCGGATTGACCAGCAGGTCGCGCGGCAGCGAGAGCATCGTCGTCGCGTTCGCCTCCGGGTCGAGCCGCACGAGGATCATCGTGTCCGCCCGGGTCGGCTCGCCCTTCGGGGTCGGCGCGCCGTCCTCGGTCTGGAAGCGGTGGTCGTCGCCGACCAGCAGGATCGTCTGCGGCTCGCCGTGCTTCGCCGGCTTGACGGTGTCGCCAACCGACGCGATCGGACCGTGCGAGAACGCATCGCCGATCGAGTCCGCCTCGAACCACAGCACGGACGCCGCGGTGGTTCCCGCGGCGACCACGAGGATCGCGCCCGCGGCGAGCAGCTGCCCGACGATCCGCCGGCCCGGCCGCGGCACCCGAGCCGGTTGCGGGCGCTCGGATGGTCGACCGGCGGGACGGGATTCGTCCCCCGGGGCCGCGGCCGGGGCGTCGTCCGCCGCCGACCGCCGCCACCGGCTCACGACCCGTACCGGGTCAACGAGCGCGCGAGCGCCCGCATCTCGCTGTTGGTCAACCGGCTGTTCAGGGTGTTGGTGATCCAGTAGGTCCCCTGCGGGGCCTTCCAGACCAGGCGACGGATCCGGCTGCCGTCGTACTCGACCTTGAAGGTCCGGCCGCCCAGCCGCTCCTCGGACGTCGCGAGGTCGAGCACCGGCGGGTCCTTCCA
>JBAZOW010000199.1:0-6795 GCA_041648495.1 Patulibacter sp. | reverse complement strand
GCCGACGACGCGGCCGCCCGGGGCGAGACGAGCGGGCCGGCCGACGACGCGGCCGCCCGGAATGACGCGAGCGGACCGGTCGACGACGCGACGGCCGGAGCGGACGCATGAGCGCGCTGCAGCCGCTGCTGGCGGCGCTGACCCCGGAGCGCTGGTCGCGGGCCAACCGCGAGTTGCTGGCCAAGCTGCTGACCGAGCTGGCCTACGAGGACGTGATCGTCGGGATCCCGCTGGCCGCGGACGGCGAGGACGATTCCGGGATCGATCCCGGAGCCGCCGACCACCCCGCCGCCGACGCGGACACCGGGGACGACGACCCGCCGATCGGCACCGATCGATCGTTCCGCGCGGTGCTCGGCGAGGCGCTGTCGGTGACCTACCGGGCGCGTCGCCGCTCGCTCGGCGTCTGGCGGGTCGATCCGGCGTCGTTGCGCTGGACGCTCGACGGCCGCGAGGTCGACGAGATCGACGTGGCCGAGGTCGTGGCGCTCGGCGCCCCCGCGATCGGCGCCAGCCCCGAGACGACGTCCGGCCTGGTCCAGGAGCTGTCGAGCACGGTGCTCGCCGACGCCTACGGCCTGGCGGTCGGACAGCCCGCGTCGGCGCTGGTCGACCTCGACGCCGACCAGCTCGAGGGCGAGATGCGCGGGCACCCGTGGATCGTCGCCAACAAGGGCCGGATGGGGTTCGCCGCGTCCGACCTGCTGCGCTACGCGCCCGAGGCCCAGCCGACGGTCGAGATCCCCTGGCTGGCCGTCCGCCGCGAGCGGGCCGACACGGCGACGATCGGGCAGCTCGACCTCGACCGCGTGCTGGCCGAGCAGGTCGGTACGACCGGGGCCGACGAGCTGCACGAGCGCGCCCGCAAGGCCGGGATCGACCCCGACGAGGCGTGGTTCCTGCCGGTCCACCCGTGGCAGCTCGACGAGCGGATCCTCACGCTGCACGCCGGCGACATCGCCCGCCGCGACCTCGCGGTGCTCGGCACGCTCGAGCGGCGCTACCGCCCGCAGATCTCGATCCGCACGCTGACCGACGCCGCGGATCCGACGCGCCGCGCGATCAAGCTGCCGCTCTCGATCCTCAACACCTCGGTCCACCGCGGGCTCCCGCGCGAGGCGACGCTCGCCGCGCCCGCGCTGTCGGCGTGGTTCGCCGGGATGATCGACGCCGACCCGTTCCTGCGCGAGCGGGGACTGGTGCTGCTGCGCGAGGTCGCGGCGATCTCGGTCGCGCACCGCTCGTTCTCCCGGATCAGCGGCGTGCCATACCAGCACACGGAGATGCTCGGGGCGCTCTGGCGCGACCCGCTCGCCCCCCGACTGGAGCCGGGGGAGCGGGCGTTCACGCTCGCCGCACTGCTGCACCGCGACGCCGCCGGGGTCTCGTTCGCCGAGCAGCTGGTGGCCCGCAGCGGGCTCGACGCGCGGAGCTGGGTCGACCGGTTCCACGACGTCGTGCTGCCGCCGCTGCTGCACGTGCTCTACCGGTTCGGCGCGACCTTCTCGCCGCACGCCCAGAACTGCCTGCTGATCGTGCGCGACGGCGTTCCGGCGCGGCTGGTCGTCAAGGACGTCGCCGACGACGCGATCATCACCGCCGACCCGCTGCCCGAGCTGGCGACGATGCCCGACGACGTGCGGCGGGCGCTCGGCCACGGGGTCGAGTCGACGATCGCCAGCCAGTGGATCCAGTCGGGACTGCTGGTCTGCGTGCTGCGCTACGTCGCCGAGATCCTCGCCGACCGGATGGGGCTCGACGAGGAGGCGTTCTGGGCGTCCGCCCGCGACGCCGTCGCCGCGTACCAGGAGCGGTTCGAGGACGAGCTCGGTCCGCGCTTCGACCTCTTCGACTTCGAGGCCCCCGCCTTCGTGAAGCTCTGCCTCAACCGCGTGCGGATCCTCGGCCGCGGCTACGCGGACGACCCCGAGCGCCCGATCGCCGCCGCGCTCGGCTTCGTCGAGAATCCGCTCGCTCCCCCGGAGGACGCGCCGTGACCGTCACCGTTCCGCTGCTGCCGGAGCTGTCCGCCTACGCGGAGCACGACGCCGCGCTCGACCGCCGGCTGTGGGCCCGCCCGGTCGTCCCCGAGCACGACACCCCGCTGCTGACCGCGTGGATGAACAAGCCGCACGTCGCGGAGTTCTGGGCGATGGCGTGGCCGCAGGACTGGATCCGCGACTACCTGGTCCGCCAGGTCGAGGACCCGGCGCGCAGTCCGTACCTGGGGTTCGTCGACGACGTCCCGGTCGGCTACATCGAGGTCTACGACCCGCACCGCGACGTGCTCGGGGCGCACGCCCCCGTCCGCGAGGGCGACCTCGGCGCGCACGTACTGATCGGCGAGGAGGAGCACCTCGGCCGCTACTCGGTGGCGGTCGGTCGCGCGGTCGCGCGGTTCCTCTTCTCACGCCCGGATGTGCTGCGGCTGGTCGGCGAGCCGGACGTGACCAACCAGAACTTCCTCTCGCTGCTGAGCTTCCTCGGCTTCCGCAAGGAGACCGAGATCGACATGCCCGACAAGCGCGCGGCGTTCATGGTCTGCGAGCGGCGCGACTTCGAGCGGCTGTCGAGCCGGCGACGGCGGGTGACCCGGTGAGCGGCGTGGCCGACGACGCGGCCCGGACGGGCGCGAGCGTGTCGAGTTCTCCGGAACTATTCGGGAGAAGTCGACACGCGGCCGGCGACGGTCCGGTGCTCGACCTACGCGGCGTGGTCAAGCGCTACCGCGGTCGCTCCGCTCCCGCCCTGGACGGGGTCGATCTGGCCGTGGCGCCCGGTCAGGTGCTGGCGCTGCTCGGCCCCAACGGCGCGGGCAAGAGCACGCTGGTCGGGATCGCCTCGGGACTGCTGAAGCCCGACGCCGGGGCCGCCCGCGTGGTCGGGGTCGACCCGCACCGCAAGCGCTCGATCGTCCGTTCGTCGGTCGGCCTGGCGCCGCAGGAGATCGGGATCTACCCGGCGCTGACCGTGCGCCAGAACCTGCGCGCGCTGGGGGAGATGTACGGCTTGAAGGCGCGCCGCGCCCGGGAGCGCGCCGACGAGCTGCTCGGTCCGTTTGCCCTGGAGGAGCTGGCTGACCGCCCGGCGGGCGAGCTGTCGGGCGGCCAGCGACGCCGGGTCCACGCGGCGGGGGCGTTGATCAACGCGCCGCGGCTGGTGCTGATGGACGAGCCGACCGCCGGGGCCGACCCGCGGACCCGCAGCGACATCCTGCGGGTCGTGCGTGCCGCGGCGGACGACGGGGCGGCGGTGCTCTACACGACGCACTACCTGCCCGAGGTCGAGCAGCTGGACGCCGACATCGCGCTGCTCGAGGCCGGCCGGATCGTCGCGACCGACAGCGTCGGCGGACTGGTCGCCCGCCACGCCGAGACCGCGCTGCTCCTGACCGTGGTCGGGCGGGTGCCCGACGCGATCCGCACCGCCGCCGGAGCGACGGTGCTGGAGGTCCCGCTCGTCGGCGACGCGGGCGCGAGCATCGAGGACCAGGCGGACGGCGAAGCCTCGCCGGCCCCCTCGTGGGACGCGGCCGACGCGGCCGATCCCCACGCCCGCACGATCGTGCGGGTGGCCGGCGGCGACCCGAGCACCCGGCTGCGCGAGCTGCTGGTCGCGCTCGGCGACGAGGCTCCGGCGCTCGACGCCGTCGAGATCGTGCGGCCCTCGCTGGAGGCCGCCTACCTGGCCCTGACCGGACGGCGGGCCCAGGTCGCGTCCGACGTCGCGGCGGCGGAGCAGGCGGCATGAGCGTGATCGAGAGCGACGTGGGCACGCCGGCCAAACGGACGCGGGACCGTCGCGGGGGTATGAGCGGCGTGCGCGCGATCGTCCGCAACGAGCTGCGGATCCTCCGGCACGATCCGGTGCCCGCGGTGATCCTGGTCGCGATGCCGATCGTGCTGATGGTGCTGCTGAGCAACGCCATGAACCTGGCGATCGCCGACGAGGGCTACCTCGGCGTCACCGGATCCGCGCAGACCGTGCCGGGGATGGCCTGCGTCTTCGCCTTCTTCGGGGCGGGCATCCTGGCCTTCGCGATCTTCCGCGAGCACGGCTGGTCGACCTGGCCGCGGTTGCGTGCCGCGGGCCTGTCGCGCCGCAGCCTGCTGGCCGGCAAGGTGATCGTCCCGGCGGGCCTGCTGCTGGTCCAGCACGTGGTGCTGTTCGTCTTCGGGGTGGTGCTGCTCGACCTCGACAACGTCGGCTCGTGGTGGCTGATCGCGCTGATCGCCAGCTGCTTCACGGTGGTCGTGCTGGCCGCCGGCCTGGCGGTGACCGCGGTCTTCCAGACCGTCCAGCAGGTCAACGCCGTAACCAACCTCGGCGCGATGGTGCTCGGCGGCCTGGGCGGCGGCTTCGTCCCGGTTCGCTCCCTGCCCGAGTGGGTTCAGCCGATCGCCCCGATCTCGCCGGTCAACTGGGCGATGGACGCCTACCGCGCGGTGATCCTCGACGGCGTCGGCGGCCCGTTCTGCGGCCCCGACGCGGGCTGCCGCCCGCTGTCCGACGTGCTGATCCCCTGCGCCGTCCTGCTCGGCTTCGCGGCGCTCTTCACCCTGATCGCCGTGCTCTTCCTGCGGCCGGACCAGCCGAAGCGGACCTGGGGGTAGGACCGCGGAACCGCCCGGACGGGGGAGATCCTCGACCCCGGAGTGCGTTCCGGCAAGCGAAGGGTTAGGGTTCCCGCCGTAGGGTGCCCTTCTAAGGTGTGCCTAACGTCATGCGACCGCCTTCCGAGCGCGACCGCTGACGGTCCGTTCGGAAGATCCCCGTAGGAGTCTCAGAGTGAGCAACGTCCCATCCCGCGCCAAGCGCGCCGTCGGTGTCATCGGCACCTCCGCCGCCGTCGCCGCGCTCGGCCTGTCGGCCGCCGGTTCCGCCCAGGCGTCCCCGTACGCCACCGGTTGGCAGTGCATCAGCCCGTTCGCGAACTTCACGAACAACACCTTCCCGAGCGATCCCCCGGCCCCGAACGGGATCATCGACTCGCTCGCGATCAACGTGGCCCGCCCCGGCGGCGACGCGATCGTCGCGACCCCGGGCCAGCGCCTGCCGCTGCACGACGTCGTGCTCGGCCTGGAGATCAAGGACCCGCGGATCGTCGAGCAGCTCTACACCCGCACCGGCGGGGTCAGCATCAACTACTCCGGCCGTCCGCTCGGCCAGCCGGCCGGGACCACGACCAACCGCTCGATGCAGCGCGTGGCGGTCACCGCCGCGACGATCAGCCCGTCGACGATCAACGCCGGCGGCACCGCCCCGGTCGCCGGTGAGACCTGGTGGGCGTTCACCGTCAACAACCAGAACGCCTCGACCCCGGCCAACGCCAACGCCGGCTGGTACTCCGACGGCACGCCGAACGCGTCGGGCAACTTCACCCGGACGTACTACACCGAGCCGGTCGTCGGCTCGAACCCGCCGCAGGACTACACCGGTGGCTACATCGCCGCGTCTGCCTCGGTCGGTCACAAGTACGTGACCCACACCGGCAACAACCACTTCCCGATCAACGCCTGGGTCACGATCGAGGCGACCAACACGGTCGAGAAGGTCCAGACGGTCCAGGCCAAGGGCTACTGGACGGTCAACGTCGAGGACACCACGCCGGGGTCGCTGGCCAACCCCGCCGGCTTCGCCGACGGCGGCCACACGGTCACCGCTCCGCCGGTCGCGCTCGACCTGCCGCGCTCCAACTGGACGCCGACCGGCGCCGGGCCCGTCGAGTTCCGCGTCGCCGCCCCGGGCCACTCGGGCCCGGCGATCATCGAGTCCAAGGGCTACGACCGCGCCGGCTACAACCGTCCGGTCGTGACGCGGCCGTTCGGCAGCGTCTTCGTGCGCGCCGACACCGAGGCCTACGGCGCCAGCAACGACTGCGTCCCGGGCACGATCGGGATCGCCGACAGCACGATCGCCGCGTCGTGGTGGGGCAACACCCGCCCGAACGCCGACGCGAGCAACCCGGACACGTCGATCGGCTCGGTCGACAACCCCGGCTTCGTCCTCAACAACCAGGGCACCGCCTGGAACGCGGTCAAGGGCGCCGCCGGTCGCTACTCGTTCGCGGCCACGACGCTGCCCGCCTTCGCGGCCGCGCCGCTCGCCCCGGCACCGAAGCCGCCGGTCGTCGAGAAGCCGAAGGCGCCGACCGCGCCGAAGCTCGTCAGCGGCGCGCTGAAGAAGAGCAAGAGCAACACGGTCACGCTCAAGCTGACCAACCCGAACGCGACGGCCGTGAAGTACAAGATCACCGTGCGCACGGTCTCCTCGTACAAGGTCGGCAGCGGCAAGAGCCAGAAGCAGTCCGTCGTCGCCGGCAAGACGGTGAACGTCGGCGCGGGTAAGACCCTGAGCCCCTCGCTCAAGCTGAGCAAGGCCGGCAAGGCCCTGCTGAAGTCGCGCAAGAGCATCAAGGTCCAGGTCACCGCGACCCCGACCGACAGCAAGCTCGCGAAGAAGGTCACCAAGACGGTCAACCTCAAGCGCTAGCGCCGTTCGCCGGGCCGGGACCCGTTGGTCCCGGCCCGTACGGACACCGTTCGCCCGTCGCCACGACGAGGCGGACCCCGGACCCCGTCACTGCGACGGGGTCCGCAGTCGTTTCCCCCACCCGTTGGACTTCCCGATGCCCTCCTCCTCGCTCCGCACGGTCGCCGCCACCCTGACCCCGATCGCCGTCGCCGCCGCGATCTGGACCGCCGCTCCGACCGCCGTCGCCGCGCCGCTCTCGGCGGCCGAGAACCAGGCCTGCCAGTACAGCTACGACCAGGCGTGGCGGGTGGTGCCGGTGAA
>JBAZOW010000198.1:0-6820 GCA_041648495.1 Patulibacter sp. | reverse complement strand
AGCTCGTCGAGCCGCGCCCGGACGGCGTCGGCGTCGAGACCGCTCACGGGGTGCCGCCCTCACGGTGGCCGGCCCCGTCGGCCGCCCCGGTCCGGTGGCCGCTCGCACGTCCTGCTTCGCCCGCGGCCTGCTCCTCCCGCTCGACCAGCCGGCGGAAGGTCCACGCCTGCGGCGCCCGCTCGATCTCGACCGCGGACTCCCACGGCAGCGCCGGCGGGCCGGCGATCGTGCGGAACGAGCGCACCGTCGCCCGGGCCAGCTCGGGGTCGCGCGCGCAGCGGGCGGCCAGCGCGTGGGTCGCGTCCTCGACCTCAGCGTCGGGCAGCGATCTCCAGACCCAGCCCCGTGCTCCGGCCTCGGCCCCGGACAGCTCCTCGCCCGCGACGCCGAGCGCCATCGCCGCCTCGCGGCCCATCCGCGAGCTGGCCAGCGCGAAGAAGCCGCCGCCGGGGTGCAGCCCGAGCCGGGTGAACCCGGCCAACAGCCGCGCGTCGTCGGCGACGATCCGCAGGTCCGGGGCGAGCGCCAGGTTGAGCCCCGCCCCGACCGCGGCGCCGCGGACCGCAGCGAAGGTCGGCACCGGCAGCGCGCCGAGCCGGGTGAAGGTCGCGTAGACGCGGGTCGAGCGCCGGGTGCTGACGGTCGCCACCGGATCGGTCCGCTGCTCGCCGATCGCGTCGCGGGCCAAGCCGGAGCAGAACGTCCCGGCGGCACCACGCACGACGACCGCCCCGAACGTGTCGTCCGCCTCGATCTCGTCGAGCGCCGCGTGGAACTGGTCGACCATCGCGAAGCTGAGCGCGTTGCGCTGCTCCGGGTTGTCGATCTCGATCGTCGCCACGTCGTCGCGCCTGATCAGGCGCACGGTCGGTCCGTCGGTCATCGGTCTCCCTCGTTCGGTGCGTTCGCGGGGCCCCGCGTCGCGGACCGGGATGCGGCTTGCTCGCCCGGTCCGGGTGAACTGCGCTCGGTCTCGGCGTAGCGCAGCGGGGTCGCCGCGTCGCGCCAGGTCGCCACGTCGGTGCCGTGGCGGGCCACGACATCGTCGGCGTCGAGCAGCTCGTCGACCGGGACCCCGGCCGCTTCCAGCTCGGACACCCAGGTGGCGACCGACTCGCGGGCGAAGGCCGTGCGGATCGGCACGGCGAGCGCGTCCCCGGCGGCGATCCGCTCCGCCGATCCCCACGCCTCGGCGCCGTCCGGCAGCGCGATCCGCCGGCCGAGCGCTTCCGCCAGCGCCGCCCAGAACCGCGGCTCGATCGCCGCGACCACCAGCCAGCGTCCGTCGGCCCCTTGGTACAGATCGTTGGCCGGGTCGAGCGCGGCCGGGAAGGTCGGTGCGACGGCGGGCCCGAGCCGCGGCGCCATCCAGCCGCGCACGACTTCGTCGATGCTGACCTCGAGCGCGCGTCCGCCGTGGCCACGATCGCGACCGATCAGGGCCGCCAGGATCGCCTGCACCGCCACCGCCCCCGCGGCCAGGTCGGCGATCGGGATCGCCGGGCGCCGCGGGGAGGCCCCGACCGCGGACGGGGTCGCCGGCACCGCCAGCGCCCCGCTGCGGGCCAGGAACGAGAGGTCGTGGCCGGGACGGTCGGCGTCGGGACCGTCCGTCGGGTAGCCGACGATCGAGCAGTGGACGACGCCCGGCCGGTCGCGGCGCACGGTGGCCGCGTCGAGGCCGGCGCGCTGCGCGGACGACGGACGGTGCCCGGCGATCACGACGTCGGCCTCGTCGAGCAGCGCGTCGCGGCGCTGGCGACCGGCCTCGGACGCCAGGTCGAGCACCGTGGCGTCCTTGCCGACCCCGTAGAGCTCGTGCAGCCAGCCGCCGTAGAGCGTGCGGGCGGGGTCGCCGGTCGGCGGTTCCAACCGGGTGACCTCGGCCCCCAGCCGGGCGAGCGCCGCTCCGGCCGACGGGACCGGCAGCAGCGGGCCCCACTCCAGTACCAGCAGCCCGGCGAGCGGACGGTCGGGGTCCCCGCTCACGATGCGTCCGCGTCGGCGTCGACCACGAAGACCGGCAACGTGACGTCCTCCTCGATCCGCCAGGCCACGCGGACCCGCGTGCCGATCGCCACCGCGTCGGTCGGCGCGTCGACGGTCGCCATCATCCGCGCGCCCTCGTCCAGGTCGATCAGCGCCAGCACGTACGGGACGCGGTCGCGGAACGCGCGGCTCGCCGCCTGGTGGACCACGGTGTACGAGTAGACGACGCCGCGTCCGGAGACCTCGCGCCAACTGGTCCGGTCGCTCAGCGTTCCGGGCGCCCGCTCGCGGGGGTAGTGGTAGTACCGCTCGTTGTCCTCGTCGTAGCGGCAGATCAGGCGCTGTTCGGCGGCGGCGGCCCAGAACGGCTCGGTGTCGACGTCGGGCAGCGGCAGGTGGCGACCGGCCTTCGGATCGGGCTTGGCACCCGTCGTCTTCTCGCTCATCGGTCCACCCCCAGGATCACCGTGCTGCAGACCGACAGGTAGCCGCCGGTCCCCGAGCAGAGCGCGACCTCGGCGTTCGCGACCTGACGGTCGGCTTCGCCGCGCAGCTGCCGGACCGCCTCGACCAGCAGGAAGACCCCGCGCATGCCCGGATGGTTGGCCGAGAGCCCGCCGCCGTCGGTGTTGGTCGGCAACGCGCCGCCCAGGTCGAGCGCGCCGTCGGCGACCCACGCCCCGGCCTCGCCGGGTGGGCAGAGCCCCAGCGCTTCGAGCTGCAACAGCACCGTGATCGTGAACGAGTCGTAGAGCTGCGCGGTGTCGACGTCGGCGGCGGTCAACCCGGCCTGGCGGTAGGCCCGCTCGCCCGAGATCCGCGCCGGGATGTCCGTGATGTCGCCCGCCTGGCTGGCGGTCATCGCGCCGATCGCGCTGCCGCTGCCGAGCACCGTCACCGGCGGCTTGCGCAACGTCCGCGCGCGCTCCAGCGAGGTCAGCACGATCGCCCCGCCGCCGTCGGTGATCACGCAGCAGTCGAGCAGGTGCAGCGGCGACGAGATCGGCCGCGAGCCGAGCACGTCGTCGACGGTGATCGGGTCGCGGTAGAAGGCGCGCGGGTTGTCGGCCGCGTGGCGGCGGGTGGCGACGGCGACCTCGGCGAGCTGCTCGCGGGTGGCGCCGGTCTCGTGCATGTAGCGCTGGGCGGCGAACGCGTACTCGGAGACCGTGGTGCTGCCGTACGGCACCTCGAACTGACGCGGGCCCTTGGCCCGGCCGCGGGTCGACGTGCCGAGGCTGCGGCCCATGTCGGAGCGCTGGGTGCTGCCGTAGACGATCAGCGCGACCTCGCAGTGCCCGGCGGCGATCGACAGCGCGGCGTGCTCGACGAAGGTCTCCCAGGCGCTGCCGCCGCTGAGCGTCGAGTCGAAGGTGGTCGGACGGATCCCCAGGTACTCGGCGACCCGGACGATGTGCAGCAGGTCGATCCCCTCGCCGCAGGTGAACAGCCCGTCGACGTCGGCCAGGCTCAGCCCGGCGTCGTCGAGCGCCGCCGCGGCGGCGTCGGCGTGCAGCTGGAGCGCCGTGCGGTCGGGGACCACGCCGGAGGCGGACTCGCCGACCCCGGCGATCGCGACCGGCCTCACCGCGACCGCTCCGCGCGCAGGGCGCCCATCATCGGCGCGAAGAACGTGCCGTTGGCGGCGATCGCGTCGGTCGGGAAGGCCAGCCGGTCGTCGGCGGTGATCTCGTCCCAGTGCGCGGCGACGTCGTCGACCGACGGGACCGCGTCGACCCCGGCGAACCAGCCGTCGGTCGCGCCGATCATGACCCGCCGGTGGGCGCCACCCCCGGCCTCGAAGATCTCGCCGCTGGCGGTGCAGGCCCGCGAGCAGAGGTAGGCGAACAGCGGCGAGGCCTGCTCCGGGGCGATGTGCTCGCCGAGACGCCCGAGCGGGACGCCGTCGAGCATCCGCGTGCGCGCCGCCGGAGCAACCGCGTTGACCAGCACGCCGCGCTTGCGGCCCTCGAGCGCCAGCACCTTGACCGCGCCGACCAGGCCGAGCTTGGCGGCCCCGTAGTTGGCCTGCCCGACGTTGCCGTAGAGCCCGGCGGCCGAGGTCGTCAGCACGATCCGGCCGTAGCCCTGCTCGCGGAAGGCCCGCATCGCCGCGCGGGCGACGAACAGCCCGCCGACCAGGTGGACGTCGACCACCGACCGCAGGTCGTCGTCGCTGAGGTTGGTCAGCGTCGCGTCGCGCAGGAAGCCGGCGTTGCTGATCACCGCGTCGAGTCCGCCGAGCTCGTCCTGGGCCAGCGCGATCATCGCGTCGACCTGCGCGGAGTCGGTGACGTCGTGGGACGAGGCGACGGCTCGGCCGCCCGCGTCCCGGATCTCGGCCACGACCTCGTCCGCCGCGGAGCCCTCGGGAGCGCCGTCGCGAGCCCGTCCGGCGTCGTTGACGACGACCGCCGCGCCCAACTCGGCCAGCAGCCGAGCGTGCGCCCGGCCGAGTCCTCGTCCGGCCCCGGTGACCACGGCCACCTGTCCGTCGAAGCGGATCGGTTCCATCGGCTCTCCCCCCGTCGATCGCTTTCCGCCTTGGCGACGGCAGCGTCGCCATGGTATACCAACCGGTATGAATCTTTCAACGGGCGGGGCCCCGGCGTGACCCGGAACGCGCTCGACCCGGACGAGCACGCGGCGTTCGTCGCGGCCGTGACGGCGTGCTTCGCCGAGCACTCCGGTCCGGCGACCGTTCGCGCGCTGCTCGACGACCCGCGCGGCGACGATCCGTCGCTGCGCGACCGCGCCGTCCGCGAGCTCGGCCTGCCCGGCCTGCCGATCGACGAGGCGCACGGCGGGACGGGCGTCGGGCTGGGCCTGCTGGCCGACGTGCTGCTCGCCGCCGGTCGCCGGCTGGTCGGCGGCCCGCTGCTGCCGACCGCGATCGCCACGCTGCTGATCGACCGGCTCGGCACCGACCAGGACCGCGGCGAGCTGCTGCCGGCGATCGCCGCGGGCGAGCAGACCGCGGCGCTCGCGCTGCACGACCAGCCGGGCAGTCCCGTGACGTTCGCCTGTCGTCAGCCGAGCCGGGTCCGGCTCTCGGGGACGCGCACCGCCGTCGTCGACGGCCTGCACGCCGATCGCCTCCTGGTGCCGGTGCAGTCCGGCGGACGCCGGCTGGTGACGATCGTCGAGGCCGACGCCGACGGCCTCTCGCGGCGCTCGCTGCCCCCGCTCGACCTGACGCGGCGGATCGCCGAGATCCACTTCGCCGACACGCCCGCCAAGGTGCTGGGCGAGCAGGTCGTGGAGGACGAGGCCTGGCAGCGCGAGCTCGACGTCGCGACCGTGCTGGTCGCCGCCGACGCGACCGGCGCCGCCGCCGAGGCGGTCGACCGCGCCGTCGCCTACGCCCACGAGCGGCAGCAGTTCGGTCGTCCGATCGGCAGCTTCCAGGCCGTCAAGCACCAGCTCGCCCAGGCCCACGTCGACGTCGAGTCCGCCCGCGCCGCGATCGAGCACGCCGCGTCTCGGGTCGAGGGGCCGGCGACCGAGGGCGATTCAGACGCTCAGGAGGCCGGGATCGCACCCGACCGTCCCGAGGCCGCGGCCGCCGCCGCGCTCGCCGGCCTGCGCGCGCTCCGCGTCGCCGCCGACGTCACGCGCACCGCGATCCAGGTCCACGGCGGGGTCGGCTTCACCTGGGAGCACGACGCCCACCTGCTCCACCGCCGCGCGCTCGCCGACGCCGCGATGCTGCGCCCGTTGGACGAGCTGGAGCGCCGCCTGGTGGCGGCGAGCGTCGCGAGCGGTTGAGCGCTAGTCGTCCTCCTGCCAGACCGGGGTCAGCTCGGGCAGCAGGTCGCGCAGGTCACGCTTGAGCACCTTGCCCGAGGGGTTGCGCGGCAGGCCGTCGAAGACGTAGATCGCCTTCGGCTGCTTGAACCGGCCGAGCGACGCCCGGGCGTGCTCGACCACGCGCTGCGGGTCGAAGCCGTCGCGGACCGAGATCGCCACGACCGGGACCTCGACCCACTTCTCGTGCGGCACGCCGATCGCGGCGACCTCGACGACCTCGGGGATCGCGTCGACGACCCGCTCGATCTCCGAGCTGGCGACGTTCTCGCCCCCGCTGCGGATCATGTCCTTACGGCGGTCGAGCACGAACAGCCGGCCGGCCTCGTCGATCCGCCCGACGTCGCCGGTCCGCAGCCACTCGCCGAAGAACGCCTCGGCGGTCGCGTCCGGGTCGTCCAGGTAGCCAGAGAAGATCTTCGGACCACGGGCGACGATCTCGCCGAGCTCGCCGACGGGCAGCGTGGCGCCGTCCTCGTCGGCGATCCGTACGTCGACCTCGTGCAGCGGGAACCCCGCCGAGCCGGGCGCGGCGACCGGCGACCCGGTGTCCATGTAGGTCAGGCCGGTGCAGGTCTCGGTCATCCCGTAGCCCTCGATCAGCCGCGCGGTCGGGAAGACCTGGCGGGTGTCGTCGAGCAGTGCCGGCGTGGCCTGGGAGAAGATCATCCAGCGCATCGACGTGGTGTCGCCGATCGTCTCCGGCGGCAGCCGCCGGATCATGTTCATCATCGTCGCGACCATCACCATCCCGGTGATCCGCTCGCGGTCGACCATCTCGACGATCCGCGCCGCGTCGAACCTGCGGACCAGGACCATCGTCCCGCCCGCGTACCAGGTCCCGAACCCGGGGAGGTCGAGGCCGCCGACGTGGTACAGCGGGGCGAAGTTGAGCACCCGGTCGTCGCCGCGCAGCTCCAGCTCGGCGGCCTGCGCCTGCATGTTCGCCAGCACGTTGCCGTGGCTGAGCATCGCGCCCTTCGGCAGGCTCGTCGTGCCCGAGGTGAAGACGATCCGCTGGATC
>JBAZOW010000197.1:0-6890 GCA_041648495.1 Patulibacter sp. | reverse complement strand
GCCGATCTCGCGCCCGGCCGTGGCCAGCGAGCGGCCGCCGAGCGCGGTCCAGGTGACGGTCGCGGTCAGCACGGTCCGGGCGAGCGGGCGGTGGCGCAGCCGGCGGTCGGCGATCCAGACCGGGAGGGCGCCGACCGTGACGCCGACGACCGCGTGGGCGACGCCGGCCCACCGCTCGTCGCGCCACAGCCGCGCCTCGACGGCCTGCATCGTGCGGCCGAATCCGGCCACCGGATGCCACCGTCGCGGGTCGCCGAGCGCCCGGTCGGCCGCTGCGCCCAGCAGCAGGCCGATCGCCACCGCCCGACGGCTCACGGGAGGCGGTCGTGGGGGTGGGGGCGCGGCGGCACCCGGCCATCATTCCAGCGCCGTGCGCGGGCCGAGTGCGCCCCCAACGCCCTCGGCCCGCGCACCGCGCTGGGTCGACGGTCAGATCTGCAGCAGCTCGGCGGCGCGGGTGGCCGCGCGCGTGGTCTGGGCGAAGCCGTTGCGGTAGTGCAACAGCCCGCTGGCGTTGAGGTCGCGCAGCGCGCGCATCACGCTGTCGCGCTCGACGAAGTCGTCGGGATCGCTCGCGACCGCGAGCAGGATCTCCTCGTCGCTGAGCAGCGCGGGATCGCTCGAGAGCGCGAACAGCAGCACCGCATGCTGCATCTGCCGGTCCAGCTCGTCCGGGGTCATCTTCATCCTTAGATCGGGTTCTGCCGTTCTGTAGACGGACTATACCGAGAGCTATTGTCTGTAGTGGATTTGTCTGCGGGACGAGATACTCGACCTGTGGAGCCGCACCGGAAGTTCGCTGAGAATCTGCGCGCAGTTCGTGCCGACGTCGGGATGTCGCAGGAGACCCTGGGTGCCCAGGCCGGCCTGCACCGGACCGAGGTCTCGCTGCTGGAGCGCGCGGAGCGGGACCCGCGACTGGCGACGATCGTCAAGCTCGCGCGGGGTCTCGGCGTCCCGGTCAGCGAGCTGATCGACGGGATCGAGTAGGGCGGCTGCGGCTCGCGCGCCGCAGCGGGCCGGCTGGCCGTGCGGTCGAAGGACCGCACGACCGGTGCCGGCGGGGCGTCAGGCCTCGACGGGCTTCCCGTTGGCGGTGAGCGTCGTCTCGACGTTCCCGCGCGTCGCCTTCGAGTAGGGGCAGACGCCGTGCGCCTTGGCGACGAGCTCGGCGGCGACGTCGTCATCGACTCCGGGGAGCGTCACGTCGAGGGTGGCCCGCAGGCCGAGTCCGTCGCTGCCCTTGCCGATCTCGACGGTGGAATCGATCGACGCGCCCGAGACGTCGGTGTCGCCGGCAACGCTGCCGAGCGCGCCCTCGAAGCAGGCGGCCCAGCCGACGGCGAACAGCTGCTCGGGGTTCGTGCCGGGGCCGTCGTCGCCGCCGAGCCCGGCGGGCACGGAGAGCCCGACGTCGAGTCGTCCGTCGTCGGTCTTGCCGTGGCCGCCTCGGGCTCCGGTGACGGTGGCGTGCGCGGCGTAGACGGGCTTGAAGGCCATGATCGGGGTCTCCTCAGGTGGTACTGGTGGTCGGCTTCGACGCTACCGGTCGCCGCCGTGCGGCCCGCTCCCACGGTCGATCGGACGACCGCGAACGGACCGGCGCGATCGTGCTCGTGGGCGCCTCGGGGCGAGACGCGCGGGCTTCGCGTCGGCCGCAGGCGCGGAACCGCCCCGAAAACGACGAAACCCCGGTCTGAAGGCTCAGCACCGGGGTCCGATCGTCCTGCGAAGGCGGAGAGAGGGGGATTCGAACCCCCGAACGAGTTTCCCCGTTACACGATTTCCAGTCGTGCCCATTCAACCGCTCTGGCACCTCTCCGGGCGGAACGATCAGGGTATCGACCGGGGCGCGAAGACGGCGTGACGGTGTGGCGGGGGTGGCGGCGCCCCGGCTAGAGCTGCCAGTCGCCCGCGACGAGCACCGGCGTCTCGGACCCCGCGGCGTCGACGCCGATCGCGGAGACCTCGGGCGACCCGACCATGAAGTCGACGTGGATCGCCGAGTGGTTGGCCTTGGCGTGGTCGGCCTCGTCCTCCAGGCACATCGAGTACGCCGAGCCGAGCGCCAGGTGGCTGGCCGCGTTCTCGTCCAGCAGGGTCTCGTGGAAGACCGTGCCGGTCTGGCCGACGCGGCCGTCGCCGTCGACGAGCGCCAGTTCGCCCAGCCGGCGGGCCCCGGCGTCGCGGTCGATCCAGCCGCGCAGCACCTCGGCCCCGGTGGTGGCGTCGGCGCGCACGACCTCGCCGCCGCGGAACTCGACCTCGATCCCCTGGACCGACGTCCCGCCGAGCGTCAGCGGCTTGGTCGCCCGGACCACGCCGTCGACCCGCGTCGGGTCGGGGGTGGTGAAGACCTCCTCGGTCGGGATGTTCGCCTGGTGGGCGATCCCGCCGACGGTGTCCATGCCGGCGGCGATGAACCGCGACGAGGGCAGCAGCCCGACGGTCAGGTCGGTGTTCGGGCCGACCAGCCGGATCGCGTCGAACCGCCGCTCGTTGAGCTTGGCGGCGTGAGCCTGCAGCTCCGCGGCCCGCGCCGGCCAGGCGACGGTCGGGTCCTGGTCGAGCCGGCAGACGGTGCGGATGTCGTCCTCCAGGCGGCGCAGCGCGTCCTCGGGCGCGAGGTCGGGGAAGACCAGCTCCGCCCAGCCCAGGTTGGGGCAGGGGACGACGGTCCAGTTGAGCTCGCGGCGGTTGATCACCTCGGCCGTCTCGCGCAGCGCCGGCAGCTGGTCGCGGCCGACGCGCGCCGGATCGAGGTCGGAGAACACGCCCGGGATCACCTGACCGACCAGCGAGATGTTCGCCGAGTGACTGCGGCCGAGCTCCTTGACCCGGCCACCCAGCCACGGCGGGACGAAGTCGAGCGAGTCCTCGTCCGCCAGCTGCAGGCGCGCCCGCTTGATCAGCGGGTCGAACCAGGCGACATCGACGAACCGGGCCCCGGCGCGGTACGCCTCGGCGGCGATCGCCCGGACCAGCGGCTCGTGCCCGCCGACCTGGCCGCTGATCGCGACGGTCTGGCCCGGCTGGACGTTGGCACCGACCCGGACGGCGAGGGCGGCGAGCCGCTCCAGCAGTTCGGGATCGGGCGTCACGGCGGCGGTTGCGGTCATCGTGGTCGTCACGCTAGCGGGCGGGTCGGGCCGACCCGGTCCGAGCGGGGCCGTCGCGGTAGGGTTGCCGCATGGCCTCGTCGCCGGCCACCCCACCTTCGATCGCGGTCGAGGACTACCTCAAAGCGGTCTTCGCCCTTGAGACGCGGTTGCAGGGCGCGGTCCCGACGACCGCGCTCGCCGGACGGCTCGGCATCACCCCGGGATCGGTCTCGGCAATGCTCCGCCGCCTCTCCGAGCTGGGACTGCTCGAGCACGAGCCGTACCGCGGCGTCGTGCTGACCGCCGAAGGTCGTCGGGTGGCGCTGCGGACCCTCCGCAACCACCGGCTGCTGGAGCTGTTCCTCGTCGAGGTCCTCGACGTTCCGTGGGATCGCGTCCACGACGAGGCCGAGCGGCTGGAGCACGCCCTCTCCGACGACCTGGCCGAGCGGATCGCCGCGAAGCTGGGGCATCCGGAGTTCGACCCCCACGGTGACCCGATCCCCGACAGCGCGCTGAAGCTGCAGGAGCCGGTCACCCGCAGCCTGCAGGACGTCGAGGTCGGCGACCAGGTGGCGTTCGTCCGGGTCTCCGACGCCGACCCCGCGATGCTGCGGCACCTGCACGAGCGGGGGATCACCCCGGGCGTCACGCTGACGCTGGCCGACCGGCAACCGTTCGGCGGCCCGCTGACTGTCCGCCTCGGCGACGCCGAGCACGCGCTGGGCCCGGAGCTGGCCGCGGCGATGCGCGTCACCGCCTGAGTCGGCGGCTCGCGGACTGCACGGCGCCGCCGCCCGGACGACCGTGCAGCGCAGGACCCGGATACCGCGCTCCCTGCTGCACGGTCCCGCCGCCGGGCCAGCCGTGCAGTGCAGGACCCGGATACCGCGCTTCCTGCTGCACGGTCCCGCCGCCGGGCCAGCCGTGCAGTGCAGGACCCGGATACCACGCTCCCTACTGCACGGCTCCGCCGCCCGGACGACCGTGCAGTGCAGGACCCGGGGCCGGCCCCCGACCGCCGGTAGGATCGCCCGATGCGTTCGATCCGCCGCCTCTTCGGCCCGTTCTTCATCCTCGCCGGAGTGCTCCACTTCGTGACGCCGAAGACCTACGAGGCGATCATGCCCGACTACCTGCCGCTGCACCGCGAGCTGGTCTACGCGAGTGGCGTGGCGGAGATCGCGGCGGGCGCGGCGACGATGCACCCGAGCACGCGCCGCTTCGGCTCGCTGCTGGGCGTCGCGACCCTGGTCGGCGTCTTCCCGTCCAACCTGCAGATGGCGCTCCACCCGGAGCGCTACCCGCAGATCCCCGGAGGCCGCGTCGCCCTGCTCGCCCGCCTGCCGCTGCAGGCCCTGCTGATCGCCTGGGCGCGGGCCGCGGCGAAGTAGGACCGGAAACGCACGACGCGTGCCCGGCGGACAGCTGGGCCACGACGTTGCGCACTCGCTGCCCCGTAGGTGGCGTGTGCGCAGGCAGGTCTCCATAGGCGTCATAGCTGCGCACGCGCCGGCCGGCGGTCGCCGAGTGCGCAATCGGATCGCGCCACCGACACGTCTGCGCACGCGTTGGGCGCGGGAGTCGAGTGCGCACGCTGCTCGACCCACGCGCGAGTCATGCGCTGCGCGGTTGCCGATCCCACCGTGCCGTGCAGCCTCCGGCTCGCCTGGCGAGGCAGGCGCTGCACGGTGCCGCGGCGGCCAGCACCGTGCAGTGGCGGGCCCGACGGCGACCGACCCCGGAAACACCGAAGCCCCCGTGGTGACGGGGGCTTCGAGTCGAAGGCGGAGAGGGAGGGATTCGAACCCTCGGTAGAGGGGTTACCCCTACAACAGTTTTCGAGACTGCCCCATTCAACCGCTCTGGCACCTCTCCGAACTGCCCCGCGAACGGGACGGTCAGGGTATCGCGTCGGCGCGAACGACGCCGCGCCGCCCGGACCAGCGTTTCCTGCCGCGACCTCAGCCTACGAACGCCAGCGCCACGACCAGCACGGCCACGAAGGCGACCGCCGCCGTCGCGCCGCAGGTGTCGCCCGTCAGCCCACCGAGAACGCCCCGCGCGGCCGCAGCACCGAGCAGCGCGACCGCGGCGCCGACGCCCGCCGCGACCAGGCCCGGGACGACCCCCAGGCAGACCACCGCGGCGCCGACCGCGACCACCGTCCCGACGACCAGGATCGGCGGGCCGACGCGCAGCGCGTGGATCGCGCCGTCCGGTCGTGCGGGCCGACCGGCGGCCGCGTGGACGAGGATCGACCAGCGCGACAGGGCTCCGGCGGCGATCAGCGCCAGGACGCCGTCGCCGCCGGTGCCCAGGCCGCGCAGGGCGCTCCAGCCGACGGCGAACCAGACGACCAGCGCGAGCACGCCGAACGTTCCGTTGCGCGGGTCGCGCATCACCGCCAGTCGGCGCTTGCGGTCGCCGTGCACGCCGAGCCCGTCGGCGACGTCCGCCAGGCCGTCCTCGTGCAGGGCGCCGGTAACGACGAGCATCGCGGCGAGCGCCAGCGCGGCGGCGACCCCGGAAACCCCCGCCCCGGCCAGCAGTCCGGCCGAGGCCAGTACGCCGCCGCCGATCGCCCCGACCGCCGCCCCGACCACCGGGAACCACGGCGCTGCCGCCGTCAGCCGCGGGGGCTCGTCGGGGGCGAACGGCACCGGCACCCGGGTCAGGAAGCCGATCGCGTGGCGTGGGCCGTCGAGGATCGGGGCGGGCATCGGGGAGAGGGTAGTGCGGTGGTCCGCCGCCCGGCCGGATCGCCCGCGCCGGGGGACCCGGCGCCGTCTCTGGCCATCCGATCTCCGAACGGCGAGACTGTCGGGATGCACGACGGCCCCGAGGAGTACGTCCGCCCGGCCACCCCGGCGGGCTTCGACGCGTCGCGGGCCGCCGAGCGGGCCGCCGACCCGTCCGGATGGCGGTTCCCCGAGGCCGAGCGCGACGCGCTCCAGGCGATCATCGCGGAGCGCCGCGACATCCGCCGGTTCCGTCCCGATCCCGTTCCGCAGGAGGTACTCGACCGGATCCTGACCGCCGCCCACCGCGGCCCGTCGGTCGGGCTGATGCAGCCGTGGCGGTTCATCGTCGTCCGCGACGACGAGACCCGGGGGGCGATGCGCACGATCGCGCAGGGCGAGCGGCTGCGCCAGGCCGAGCGGTTTCCGGGGCGCGCGCGGCACTTCCTCGACCAGAAGATCGAGGGCATCGTCGACGCCCCGCTGGCGATCGTCGTCTGTTGCGACCCGGGGGAGGCCGGCGTCGAGGTGCTCGGGCGCGGCACGATCCCCGAGACCGACGTCCACTCGACCGCCTGCGCGATCCAGAACCTCTGGCTGGCGGCCCGGGCCGAGGGCCTCGGCGTCGGCTGGGTCAGCTTCTACCGTCGTCAGGACCTGCGCAGCCTGCTCGGGATTCCGGCCCGGGTCGACCCGATGGCCTGGCTCTGCGTCGGCTGGCCCGACGAGCGGCCGGTGCGGCCGGGCCTCGAGGCCGCGGGTTGGGCGCAGCGGGCACCGCTGTCCGCCGTCACGCTCGACGAGCGCTGGCCGGCCGAGGACGTGCCGTCGGTCGGTGGTGCGGTCCTCGTCGACGGCGGGGAGGACCGTGGCGCCCCGCCCGTCGCCTCGGTGCCGTCCTCCGACGCGCGTCGCGACTCCCGCGGTGGCACCGCGGGAGCGCCGGGCGTCGGGGCGTCCGCCGACGGGGCGGACATCGCTCCCGAGACCCCGACCCGCGGCGGCGCGGCCGACGTCGTGGCCCGCGAGCTCCCCGACGCTCTCCGCG
>JBAZOW010000196.1:0-6912 GCA_041648495.1 Patulibacter sp. | reverse complement strand
CGGGAGCGTGCGTCGGGTGCTCGACCGATATCCCCGCTCCGGAGACGATCGCCAGCTCGGCTGGCGACGTCAGTCCCAGCTCACGGATGAGCCGACGGAGAGGAGCGCCGGGGTCGCTGGGCAGTGGATTCACCAGCGCAACGTACAGGGCTGCTCGCTGCCGTGAGACTCCGTATACGGCCGGGTGATCCTCCTTCGAGGGTGGTTCCCGTTCGGGAGGATCACCTCTTCGCGAACCGGGGAGTGGGCCGCCTGGGACTCGAACCCAGAACCACGGGCTTAAAAGGCCCTTGCTCTACCATTGAGCTAGCAGCCCCGACGGGTGGAGGGTACCGACCCGCCCGGCTCGGAGGTAGCGCGATCGGCGCCTGTCGGAGGCACTCGCTTACGGCGATCGTCCGGTGGGTAGACGTTTGGCATGGGAAGCGAACTTCCGGAAGCCGACACCACCGCGTTCGACCGCGAGCGTCGCCGTCGCGAGGAGAACCGCCCGCTGGAGGAGGCGGGCGAGGGCGAGTCCGAGGGCTTCGAGCTGGCCGAGCAGGAGCTGATCGAGAACGCGTCGCACGGGGACGAGCACGGCACCACCCGGATCCTGCGACACGCTCGGACCGACGCCGTCGAGGAGGAAGCGCCGGACGAGGAGCGTTACGGTGAGCCGGATCACGAGGACCGTGAGGACGACGGCGATCGCTGAGCGTCGCTCCGAAATCGCGCCCGAGGCCGCTCAGGGCGTCGGGCCGCGCCGCGGGCGCGACCGTTCTAGACTGAACGACCGCGCCCCCATGGTGTAGCGGTTAGCACGCCAGCCTTTCACGCTGGTAGCGAGAGTTCGATTCTCTCTGGGGGTACCTTCGTTCGTGCGGCCGACCACGTGGGCAACGTCACGGTCCTTTTGCCGAGCGTCACGTGTCATCCCTCACGTGTCGTCCCTCGACAGACGGGTAGACGGATCCCATGCCGATCGTTCGTCGTCGCCGCACGCCTTCGACCGTCGCCGAGCAGCTGATCGAGGTCCTGCAGCAGGCGGGGGTCCAGCGGATCTACGGTGTGGTCGGCGACAGCCTGAATCCCGTCGTCGACGCGATCCGTCGCACCGACGGGATCGACTGGGTCCACGTCCACAACGAGGAGGCCGCCGCCTTCGCCGCGGCGGCCGAGGCCCAGATCACCGGTCGCCTGGCGGTCTGCGCGGGCAGCTGCGGGCCCGGCAACACCCACCTGATCCAGGGGCTCTACGACGCCCAGCGATCGGGCGCGCCGGTGCTGGCGCTGGCGTCCCACATCCCGTCGCCCGAGATCGGCACGGGGTTCTTCCAGGAGACCCACCCGGAGCGGGTCTTCGTCGACTGCAGCAACTACTGCGAGACGATCGGGCGGGCCGAGCAGATGCCCCGGATCGCCCGGATCGCGATCCAGCGCGCGCTCGGCGACGGGGCGGTCTCGGTGCTCGTCCTGCCCGGCGACGTCGCGGATCTGGAGCCGACGGCCGAGACCGGCAGCGGCGGCTTCGTCGAGGAGCAGGCCGTCGCCGTGCCGCCCTGCTCGCAGGTGGCCGCGTTGGCCGAGGCGATCAACGCGGCGAAGACGGTCACCCTCTTCGCCGGAGCGGGAGCGAAGGACGCCCGCGACGAGCTGCTCGATCTGGCCCTGACCGTCAAGGCACCGGTCGGGCACACCCTGCGCGGCAAGGAGTTCCTGCAGTACCAGAACCCGTTCGACGTCGGGATGAGCGGGCTGCTCGGTTACGGCGCCTGTTACGAGGCGATGCACGAGGCCGACCTGGTGGTGCTGGTCGGGACGGACTTCCCCTACACCGAGTTCCTTCCCGGCACGAGGACCGCGCAGATCGACCACGACCGCGCCCGCCTCGGACGCCGCACGCCGCTGCAGGTGGCGGTCCACGGTGACGTCCGCGAGACCCTGCGCCACCTGCGCCCGATGCTCGAGCCGAAGGAGGACCGCTCGTTCCTCGACGGAATGCTGGAGCGCCACAGCAAGGCCCTCGACGGCGTGGTCGACGCCTACACGGGCGACCGAGCGCAGCGTTCGCCGATCCACCCCGAGTACGTGGCCGACGTGCTCGACGACCTGGCGGCGGACGACGCGATCTTCACCGTCGACACCGGGATGAACAACGTCTGGGCGGCGCGGTACCTGACCCCGAACGGTCGCCGCCGCGTGATCGGCTCGTTCCGCCATGGTTCGATGGCCAACGCCCTGCCGCACGCGATCGGCGCGCAGTTCGCGCAGCCCGGCCGCCAGGTGGTCTCGATGTCCGGCGACGGCGGGCTGGCGATGCTGCTCGGCGAGCTGCTGACCGTTCGGCGCCACGGCCTGCCGGTCAAGATCGTGGTCTTCAACAACAGCTCGCTCGGCATGGTCAAGCTGGAGATGCTGGTCGAGGGGCTGCCGGACTACGGCACCGACCACGACCCGATCGACTACGCCACGATCGCCCGCGGGGTCGGGATCGACGCGATCCGGATCGAGGACCCGGCGGCGCTGCGCGACGGCCTGGCGACGGCGCTCGCGACGGATGGCCCGATGCTGGTCGACGTCGTCACCGACCCGAACGCACTGTCGATGCCGCCGCACGTCTCGAAGCAGCAGATCCGGGGCTTCGCGACCGCCGCCGGCAAAACCGTGCTCGGCGGCGGCGTCGGCAAGATGGTCGACCTGGCGCGGTCCAACCTGCGCAACGCGCGAGCGCTGAAGCCGTAGGGAGGCGGCCCGCGCGGGGTCCGGTCGTCCGCCGCGCGCCGGCAGCGTCGGCCTGCGTCAGATTCCGTGCAGCAAGCCACCATCGACGGGCAGCGCGACACCGGTGATGTAGGCGGCGTGGTCGGAGCAGAGGAACGCCGCCGCGGACGCCATCTCGTCGGGGCGTCCGAGCCGCCGGGCGGGGACGGTGGTCCGGCCGGCCTCCTCGGCCTCGGCCCGCGACCCGTAGTTGGACGCCAGTCGGGCGGTGTCGATCTTCCCGGGCAGCAGGCAGTTGAGCGTCACTCCGTCGCCGGCAACGTCGCGCGCGAGCGTCTTGAACGCCGCGAGCGCGGCGGACCGCTCGGCGTTGGACAGCATCAGGCTGGGGATCGGCTCGCGGACCGAACTGGACATCACGTTGATCACGCGGCCCCAGCCGCGCTCGCGCATGCCGGGCAGGACTCGGCGCAGCAGCGCCATCGGCGAGCGGACCAGCGAGCGGTGCGCGGCCTCCCACTGCTCGTCGGTGAACGACAGCGGGTCGGGGTGGCCGGGCGGGCCCCCGGTGTTGACGACGAGGATCTCGACCGGGCCGTACTCGGCTTCGACCCGGTCGATCAACGGGTCGATCGCCTCGAGGTCGTCGCTGTCCCAGGAGATCCCGGCGACGGCGCCGATTTCCTCGGCCGCGGCGGTGATCCGTTCCTGGTCGCGCGACGTCACGACAACCTTGGCGCCTTCGGCGGCCAGCATCGCCGCGGTCGCCCGCCCGATTCCCGCTGACGCGCCGCCCACGAGCGCCACCCTGCCCTGCAGTCCGAGGTCCATCGTTCGAGTATCGCGAGACGGGCCGCGGACGTCCACAGACGGGGCCGCGGAGCGCATTAGTCGATTATTCGAATAGCCCGCCCGGGCGCACTCGAGAACGTGGCCGAAGGGTGAGCGCGTCGGCGGCCGGCATCACCGCCCCAGCTCCACCGTCCGGTTGACCTCGAGCGCGGCGCGGAAGCGGGCGTCGTGGCTGGCGACGACCAGAGCCCCGGGCCACGCGGCGAGCGCCGCCTCGATCGCTTCGAGCGATGCGATGTCCAGGTGGTTGGTCGGCTCGTCGAGCACCAGGCAGGTGGTTCGCGTGGCGGCCAGGACCGCCAGCTCGGCGCGCGTCAGCTCGCCCGGAGACAGCGTTGCGGGCGGCCGCTCGACGACCTCGGCGGACAGGCCGAAGGTCGCCAGTGCGGTGCGGGCGTCGGTCACGCTCTGGCCGGTCAGTGAGCGCACGGCGTCGACGGTGGTCCGATCCCGCGCCGTGCGGCTGTCGGCTTGCCCGTCGTCCGCCCGCCGGTCGCCGACGAGGCGGTCATGCGCCTCGCCGTGGCCGATCAACCGATCCCGCGCCTGCCCCAGCTCGGCGATCACCGTCCCCGGGGCCACGGTGATCTGTCCGTCTTCCGGCGCGATCCGGCCGGTCAGGACGCCGATCAGCGTCGACTTGCCGCTGCCGTTGCGGCCGGTCAGCAGCACCCGGTCGCCGTAGGAGAGCGCCAGGTCGAGCGGACCGAGCGACCACTCGCCACGCGTCACCCGCACGCCGTCCAGCCGGATCGGGGTGCCGCCGCGCTGCTCCGCGGCGGTCAGCTGCAGCTGGAGTGGAGCGACCTGCCGCGGCTTGTCGGGGACCTCCACCGTGGCGGCGCGGCCCCCGATCACCTTGGCCCGGCGCTGGACGCCGTCGGCACGCGACTTGACCCACTCGCGGTTGTGCTTGTCGGGGTCGGGCAGCCCGCGGCCGCCGCGACCGGCCTTGCGCTGCGCGGCGCTTGCCCGCCGACGGGCCTCCTCCTCGGCGGCCTTGAGCTGGTCGCGGACGTCGACCGCCTGGTCGTGCTCGGCGTGGGCTCGCCGGCGTTGCTCGTCGCGACGCCGTTCCCAAGCGGCGTAATCGCCGGTGTGCTCGACCACAGAGCCCGCCGGGACGTCCGGGTCGCCCAGCACGACCAGCCGGTCGACGGCGTCGTCGAGGATCGCGCGGTCGTGGGAGACCAGCACGATCCCGCCGTGGTGCTCGGCGATGATCCGCCGCAGCAGCGCGAGTCCTTCGTGGTCCAGGTGGTTGGTCGGCTCGTCGAGCAGCAGCACGTCGTGGCGGCTGACCCGGATCGCGGCCAGGTCGACCCGGGCAGCCTGGCCGCCCGAGAGCCGGGTCAACGGTCGGCCGAGCAGCGCGTCGTCGAGTCCGACCTCGTCGGCGGCGATCGCGATCCGCGGGTCCAGGTCGTCGCCCCCGAGCGCCATCCACGCGTCGAGGGCGGCGGCGTGGGCGTCGATCGCCTCGAGGTCGCCGGCCGCCAGTCGCGCGGCTTCGCGTTCGAGCGCGCGGCTGGCTTCGGCGACGCCGGTGCGCCGACGGATCAGTTCGCGCCCGGTGAGTGCGAGGTCAGGCGGCGGACCTTCGTCCTGCCGGTCCGCGTTCGGGGCAGGGTCGGCCGCCCGGCCGTGGTCCTCTCGGTCGACGGGCCGATCGTGGATCGGTGTCCCGGCCACCTGCGGCAGGTAGCCGATGGTTCCGGTCCGGGTGACGGTCCCGGAGTCGGGGCGATCGAGCCCCGCGAGGATCCGGAGCAGGGTCGACTTACCAGACCCGTTGGGGCCGATCAGGCCGATGCGGCTGTGGGGGTGGACGGACAGGTCGATGTCGCGCAGCACGGTGCGGGAACCGTGGTGGACGGTGACCTGACGGACGTCGAGGGACGACGGCATACGGGGCTCCTGACGGATGCACGACGCGGGGTCGTGCGGACGGCGCGAACAGGGACCGCGGCGACGACCGGTGGGGTCACCGGTCGGTCAGTCGTGGCGGCGGTCGTTCGTCAGCGGCGCATGGGAGCGGCCCCGAGGGCCTCTTTCGAACGTAGCAGAGCCGGGGTGCCGTTCGGCGGTCAGCCCGTCGGCAAAACGCCGGCTTGCCCGCTCAGCACGGGCAAACGACGACACCCCGGATCGGCCGGATGCGTAGGTGTGCCGCCGAACCACCCGAACGTGACCGACTAGCATCGACCGGGATGCCTCCTGCCGCGAAGCGCCCGAGCCGTCGGCGCCCGTCCCACGACGTCGCCGACCTGAGTCTGGCCACGGCGGGGGAGGCGCGGATCGACTGGGCCGACGCGCAGATGCCGGTGCTGGCCCAGGTCCGGGCACGGTTCGCGAAGGAGCGGCCGATGGACGGCCTGCGGGTCGCAGCGTGTCTGCACGTCACCGCCGAGACCGGCAACCTGGTCCGCACGCTGCGGGCGGGGGGCGCTGAGGTCTGGCTGGCCTCGGCCAATCCGTTCTCGACCCAGGACGAGGTCGCCGCGGCGCTGGTGGTGACCGACGGCGTCGCGGTCCACGCTCGCCGCCGCACCGATCGCGCGACCTACACCGCGCACCAGGCGACGGTGGCCGCGTGCGGAGGACCCGGTCCCCACCTGACGATGGACGACGGGGGAGACCTGCTCGGGCTGCTGCACGCGGACGGGGTCGAGGACGCGGGCGGCCCGGCGGATGCGGCGGGGGTCGCTGCCACCGATCGCGTGCGCCGCCGTCTGGTCGCCGCCCCGGACCTCCTCGGCGCGACCGAGGAGACCACCGCCGGCGCCCTGCGGCTCCGCGCGATGGCCGACCGTGGCGAGCTGGCGGTGCCGGTGCTCGCCGTCCACGAGGCCGACACCCATCGCGTGGTCGAGAACCGGCACGGCACGGGCCAGTCCGCGCTGGACGGGATCCTCCGCGCGACCAACGTCCTGCTCGCGGGCCGCACCCTGGTCGTCGTCGGCTACGGCTCCTGCGGGCGCGGCGTCGCGGCGCGCGCCCGGGGCATGGGCGCCGCGGTGACGGTCTGCGAGGTCGACCCGATCCGCGCGCTCGAGGCGAAGCTCGAGGGCTTCGACGTGGCACCGTCGCTCGACGCGGCGGCGAAGGGCGACATCTTCGTCACGGTGACCGGCAACCGCGACGTGCTGACCGGCGAGCACTTCGCCCGGATGCGCGACGGCGCGATCCTCGCCAACGCCGGGCACTTCGACGTCGAGATCTCGCTGGCCGACCTGGCCGCGGCCTCCGACGGCCCCGCGGTCGAGGTCCGTCCGCTGGTCGAGCGCTACGTGGTGGGCGGCAACCGCCTGCACCTGCTGGCGGGCGGCCGCGTGGTCAACCTGGCGGCCGCCGAGG
>JBAZOW010000195.1:0-6933 GCA_041648495.1 Patulibacter sp. | reverse complement strand
GGAGCAGCTCGCCGCGCAGCGGGCGACCGAGCGCGCCGGGTGGCCGGTCCACGGCGCGGCGGCGACCCGCGCGCGGGTGCCGATCCTGATGTACCACGTGATCGCCGACGCCCCGGCGGGCACCGCCTACCCCGACCTGTGGGTCGGTCCGGACCGGTTCGCCGCCCAGGTCGACGCGCTCCGCGAGGCGGGCTTCACCGCGATCACGATGGAGGAGCTGTGGGCCGCGTGGCACGACGGCGGACGCCTGCCGAAGCACCCGGTCGTGCTGAGCTTCGACGACGGCGAGATCAGCCACGCGATGAACGCCGCCCCGGTGCTGCAGAAGGTCGGCTGGCCCGGCGTGCTCAACCTGACCGTCGACAACCTCGGGCCCAAGGGCCTGCCGATGTGGGGCGCCAAGCGACTGATCCGCCAGGGCTGGGAGATCGGCTCGCACACCGTCAGCCACCCCGACGTGACGACCCTCGACGAGGCCGGGTTCGCCCGCGAGCTGGCCGGGTCGCGGAAGCGGATCACGCAGCGGCTCGGGGTCGAGGTGCGGTTCTTCTGCTACCCGGCGGGCAAGAGCGACGCCCGCTCCCGCGCGGCGGTCGCGGCGGCCGGCTACCTCGGGGCGACCACCGTCGATCCGGGCCTGGCCGCGCGCGCGGACGACCCCTACCTGCTGCCGCGCGTGCGGGTCAACCCGTCGACCACACCGTCGGAGCTGGTCCGGATGGCCCGCGGGACCTAGCGGATCAAGACCTTCTCGAGCGCCTGCAGCGACGGCTCGCACGGGATCACCGGCGTCGACTCGTCCATCGCCGTCTGCGGGTCCTTGAGCCCGTGGCCGGTGAGCACGCAGACGATCCGCTGGCGGTCGCTGCCCGGCTCGATCCCGGCGCCGTGCTTGAGCAGGCCGGCGACCGACGTCGCCGAGGCGGGCTCGCAGAACACGCCCTCCTCGCGAGCGAGGAAGCGGTAGGCGTCGAGGATCTCCTCGTCCGTGACGTCGGAGACCGATCCACCGGAGCCGGTCATCGCCGTCATCGCCTCCTCCCAGCGGGCGGGGTTGCCGATCCGGATCGCCGAGGCGACCGTCTCGGGGTTCGCCACCATCTCGCCGCGGACCAGCGGGTTGGCGCCCCGGGCCTGGAAGCCGATCATCCGCGGGAGCGATACCGAGGGATCCTCGGCGTGCAGCTCGCGGAAGCCCTTCCAGTAGGCGGTGATGTTGCCCGCGTTGCCGACCGGGATGCAGAGCGCGTCGAGCTGGCCCTCGAGGTCCTCCTGGATCTCGAAGGCGGCGCACTTCTGGCCCTCGATCCGGAAGTCGTTGACCGAGTTGACCAGCGCGATCGGATGGGCGTCGGCGATCTGGCGGACCAGCTGCAGCGCCTCGTCGAAGTTGCCGCGCAGGGCGATCACCTCGGCGCCGTGCATCAACGCCTGGGCCAGCTTGCCGGCGGCGATCTTGCCGTCGGGCACCAGCACCACGCCGCGGATCCCGGCGCGGGCCGCGTAGGCGGCGAGCGCGGCGGCGGTGTTGCCGGTCGACGCGCAGATCACGGCCTCGGCGCCCTCGCGGACGGCGGCCGAGACCGCGCAGGTCATCCCGCGGTCCTTGAACGACCCCGTCGGGTTGAGCCCCTCGTACTTCAGGTAGACGTCGGCGCCGACCCGCTCGCTCAACCGCGGCGCGTGGATCAACGGCGTCGAGCCCTCGTTGAGGCTGACGATCGGATCGCTCGGCGCGAACGGCAGGCGGTCGATGTAGCGCTCGATCAGGCCCATCCGCCGGACCGAATCGGTGCCGCGCAGACGATGACCGCCCTCGGCGGCGCCGTCGAGGCCACGCCCGCTCGGAGGGGCCAGGCGCGGGTCGGTGCTCGCGGGGCCGGTCATGCGGAGAACTCCTCGTCGATCACGCGGATCGCTCGCGGGGGCGCCGTGACGAAGTCCTTGGCGGCGATCAGCTGGACCGCGCCGTAGAACCGCGACTCGAGCACCGGGTGGACGACGAGGACCAGGCGGGACTGGCCGGGCTCGCCGGCGGCGGAGCTCTTCCGGGTCCCCTTCTGGACCACGCTCTTGACCGAGACGCCCTGCAGGCCCAGGACCTGGGCGATCTGCGCGAGCACGCCGGGACGATCCGCGACCTCGACGTGCAGGTAGAAGCTCGAGACGACGTCGTCGACGAAGCCCAGCCGGTGCTGGGTCGGCGGGGTCTGGGCGGGCGGGATCATCGCGCTGATCACGTCGCCGATCACGGCGGTCGCGGTCTGCGGTCCGCCGGCGCCGGGGCCGGAGAGGGTGATCTCGGTGATCGAGGGCGATTCGATCGTGACGGCGTTGAACGAGCCGTCGACCGAGGCCAGCGGGTGGCCCGCGTAGAGGAACGCCGGGTGGACGCGCACGGCGAGCTTGCCGTCGAGCCGCTCGGCGGACCCGATCAGCCGCAGCGACAGGCCCAGGTCGCGGGCGTACTCGATGTCCTCGCCGGTCAGGTGCTCGATCCCCTCGTACGGCACGTCCGAGAGGTGGACCGGGCTGTCGAACGCGAGCCGGGCGAGGATCGCCATCTTGGCCGCGGCGTCCTTGCCGGTCACGTCGTCGGTCGGGTCGGACTCGGCGTAGCCCAGCCGCTGCGCGTCGGCGAGCGCCGACTCGTACGAGGCACCGGTCGCGGCCATCTGGGTGAGGATGTAGTTGGTGGTGCCGTTGACGATCCCGTGCAGCCGCTCGATGTGCTGACCGGTCAGCGACTCCTGGAGCACCCGGATCACCGGCACGACGCCCGCGACGGCAGCCTCGAAGCGCAGCTGGACCTGGTTCTCGCGTGCCAGCCCCCACAGCTCCTCGCCGTGCTCGGCCAGCAGCTGCTTGTTCGCCGTGACGACGTGCTTGCCGGCCTGCAGCGCCCGGACGACGTGGTCGCGCGCCGTGTCGGTGCCGCCCATCACCTCGACGATCAGGTCGCTGTTCGCGAGGATCTCGGCGAAGTCGCCGCGACTGCGCGTCAGCACCCCCGAGATCTCGGGACGCAGCCCCGTGACATGGGCAATCGCGTCGGCGCGGTCGGGCAGCAGCTCGGCAACCGCGGAACCCACGGTGCCGTGCCCGAGCAGACCGACGCGGAACGGGGCAGTGTCGTCCGTCGTCATCGCCTCGGCATCATCGCATCCGACGGGGGTCTTGGGGGTTGCCGCGACGTGACCCTCGGCTTCGTATCAGCGGCGCTGCGACGCCCGGCCCACCCGGGCCGGGAGCCGAATCAGTCGATGTCCCGAGCCCACAGCTCGTCGATCCGCTGACGGCGCACGACCTCGCGCGCCGCTCCGCCGCCGACGAAGACCACGGGCGCCTGCAGGACGCCGTTGTAGCTGTTGGACATCGCGTAGCCGTAGGCCCCGGTGACGGGGGTCACCACCACGTCGCCGGCCCGCGGGCTCGCCAGCCGCGCGTCGCGGACGAGCACGTCGCTGGACTCGCAGTGCATGCCGGTCAGGTTGGCGGTGACCACGTCCCCGTCCGCCGCCTCCCCCGCGTGCCGCCCGGCCCCGCCGACGACGGTGCCGTCGGGGGCCACGAAGCGGTCGACGACCTGGGCCTCGTAGACCGCGTCGTAGAGCATCGGCCGCAGGTTGTCGGCCATCCCGCCGTCGATCCCGACCCAGGTCGAGACGTTGCGCTTGACCGTCTGAACCGTGTAGAGCGTGACGCCGGCGCGACCGACGATCGAGCGTCCCGGCTCGTCGGCGATCCGCACCCGGTCGCCGATCAGCTCGCGGACCGCGGCGGCCTTCTCGGCGGCGTAGGCGTCGACCGACGGCAGCTGGGCGACCTGGTCGGCCGTGTAGGCGACGCCGAGCCCGCCCCCGAGGTTGAGCTCCTCGAGGCCGTCCATCAGCGGGGCCACCGCGGCGACGGCGCGCCGGTAGACGCCGAGCTCGAGCAGCTGCGAGCCGATGTGGAAGTGCAGGCCGTCGAGCCGCAGCGACGGCTCGCGGCGGATCCGGTCGATCGCGACGCGCGCGTCGTCGAGCCCGAAGCCGAACTTCGAGTTCGCCTGCCCGGTCGAGATCCCGTCGTGGGTCTCGCCGCGGACGTCGGGCGTGACCCGGATCGCCACCGCCTGGACCCGACCGCGCTCCGCGGCGACCCGCGCCAGCCGGTCGATCTCGTCGAGCCCGTCGACCACGACCTGGCGGACCCCGGCGTCGACCGCCGCGGCCAGGTCGGCCTCGGTCTTCGCGTTGCCGTGGACGTGGATCCGCTCGGGCGCGAAGCCGGCGTGCAGGGCGATCGCCAGCTCGCCGCGCGACGCCACGTCGCAGCCCAGACCCTCGGACTCGATCACCCGCAGGACCGCGGTGCACGGGCAGGCCTTCGAGGCGAACGAGACGTGGGCCCCGGGCGCGTGCCGGTCGAACGCCTCACGGTAGGCGCGGGCCTGGGCACGGAGGTCGTCCTCGACCACCACGTAGGCGGGCGTGCCGAACCGCTCCGCCAGCTCGCGGGCGTCGCAGCCGCCGAGCAGCAGGTGCCCCTCGTCGCTCAGCGCGGAGCCCAGGGGATAGACGGCGAGCGGGTCGGCGGTCATCCGTCGGGATGATGCCAGCGGCGGCCCGCGCGGCGTTGCCTCCTAGAGGTAGCCCATCGGGTCGCGCTGGACGCCGTTGACGCGCGTCTCGAAGTGGATGTGCGGTCCCGTGCTGTTGCCGGTGTTGCCGCTGGCGGCGATCACCTGGCCCTTGCTCACGCGCTGGCCGACCTGCACGCCGAGCCGCGAGTTGTGGCCGTAGCAGGTGGAGAATCCGCCGCCGTGGTCGATGCAGATGTAGTTGCCGTAGCCGCCGACCCAGCCGGCGATCGCCACGGTGCCGTCGTCGGCCGCGTGGACCGGGGTGCCGGTCGGGACGCCCAGGTCGACCCCGCCGTGCAGGCGGCCCCAGCGCATGCCGAACGGCGACGTCAGCGGCGCGTTGGCGGGCCAGACCAGGTTGCCGCTGCCCTGGCGGACCGCGCCGCCGGACGGCAGGCCCGAGAGCTTGGCCTGGATCTTCGACTCTTCCTTCTCCAGGCCCTTCAGGTGGCTCTCCAGCTCCTTGCGGTCGACCCGCACCTTGCCGAGCAGCTTGGACCGGCTCTGGCGAGCCTCGGAGATCGTGCTCCGTGCGCCGACCAGCCGGGCCTTGACCTGAGCGACCTCGTCGCGGCGCGACTCGATCCGGGCGTTCGTCGTCCGCTGCCGCGCCTCGAGCGCATCGAGCCGGGCCTCGGTCGCGATCGCCTCGACGCGTGCGGCCTTCACGCCGCGGACGATCCGCTGGTCCTGCTGGCCGATCCGGTTGAGGAACTCGCCCCGCTCGAGCAGGTCCGCGAAGCCCTTGCTGTTGACGACGACCGAGACGATGCTCGGCTTGTCCGCCTGGTACAGCTCGACCAGCCGGGCGGAGAGCACCTCGCGCGACTCGTTCAGCTTGGCGCGCAGCCGGACCAGCCGCTTGCGCTCGGACCGCAGGTCGCTCTGGGTCTTGCCGAGTCGCTGCGCGCTGACGTCGAGGTCGGCCTGGACGGCGTCCTGGCGCTGCTGCAGGCGGTCGATCTGCGGCTGCAGCTCGGCGATCCGCGACGAGTAGCCCTGGACGTCCTGCTGGAGCTTGCGCTCCCGACTGCGACGCGCGCCGAGCTTGTCCTTGGTGCTGCCGATCTTGTTCTTGAGCTGGTTCAGCTCGCTCTGCGTGCTCGCCTCGGCGTGCTGCAGGGAGGCGAGCGGTCCGGCCCCGATCACGAGACCGACCGTGAGCAGAACGGCGAGGCCGAACGCGAGCAGCGTCGAGGACGGACGGGTACGGCGGCACCGAGACACGGATTGCCAAAGGTACGGACGCCGCCCGGCCGTGACCAGCGGTGCAAGCCCCGTTGCGACGATCCGCCGTGCGCCGGTCGCGGGCGGTCTCGACATGGGCTTCGAGATCAGCTAAATCCCGCATAAGACCGGGGGATTTCGTCGCTGAACCCGCGTGGGTGTGAGACCATACGTCCATGTCGCGTGGCGCATCGTTCGGGAAAGACTCGGGCCTACAGGCTCGGATGGTCGGGACGCTGTTCGCGCTCGGTCTGCTCTACGTCGTCTTCGCGGCGGTCCTGATGGCCGCGCTCAAGGGCAGCGCCGGGCTCGTGATCACGATCTGCCTGGCGATGCTGCTGTTCCAGTTCTTCACGGCGGACAAGATCGCTCTGCGCTCGATGCACGCGCACAAGGTCACGCCGGAGCAGGCTCCCGAGCTGCACGCGATGATCGACCGGCTCTGCCTGCAGGCCGACCTGCCGAAGCCGAACGTCGCGATCGCCGACGACCGGATGCCCAACGCCTTCGCCGTCGGTCGCTCGCAGAAGAACGCCACGGTCTGCGTCACGACCGGCCTGCTCGACCTGCTCCCGCCGGCCGAGCTGGAGGGCGTGCTCGCCCACGAGCTGGCCCACGTGGCCCACCGCGACGTGCTGGTGATGACCGTCGCCAGCTTCTTCGCCTCGCTCGCCGCGATGATCATGCAGAACGCGATCTGGTTCGGCGGCGGCCGCGACAACCGCGACAGCGGTCCCAGCCTGCTCGTCGTGATCGCCGTCTCGGCCGCGGTCTACGCGATCAGCTTCATGCTGCTGCGGGCGCTCTCGCGCTACCGCGAGTACGCGGCCGATCGCGGTGCGGCGATCGTCACCGGCCGGCCCAGCGCCCTGGCGTCGGCGCTCGTGCGGATCCAGGACGGCATCAGCCGGACCCCGAACGAGGACCTGCGCGCGGTCGGCGCCTCCGCGGCGTTCTACATCGTGCCGCCGAAGGTCAAGAACAGCATCTCGGCGATCTTCTCGACGCACCCGCCGACCGAGAAGCGGATCGCGGCGCTGCAGACGATCGAGACGCAGCTGCAGAGCGGTCAGACCTCG
>JBAZOW010000194.1:0-6953 GCA_041648495.1 Patulibacter sp. | reverse complement strand
GTCCCGCGTCGGACATCTACGCCCTCGGCGTCGTCTCGTACCAGATGCTGGCGGCCCGGCTGCCCTACGAGGCCGAGTCGCTGACCGCGCTGGCGCTCAAGCAGCAGCGCGAGGCGCCGCCGCTGCTCGACCAGCTCAACGCCGACGTGCCGGCCGAGATCGCGCTGGTCGTCGACCGCGCGCTCAGCCTGGACCCGGGCGCGCGCTACGCCAGCGCCGAGGCCTACGCCAAGGCGCTCGACGACGGCCTGGCCGGGATCGGCCCGAGCGAGGACGACAGCACCCGCGTCGTCCACCCCGTGACCGGCGCGACCGCGATCGTCCCGCGCCAGCAGATCGAGGACATCCAGCGCGACTTCGACGACACCGCCGATCACACGCTGATGCAGCCGGCCGTCCGCCGGTCCCCGCGCGAGGCCGCGGCCCGACCGGTCTCCCCCGCCGGCGGCTGGGTCCAGAACTCGGCCGCCGCCCCGCCCCAGCGCCGCGGTGCCGCCGGACGGGTGCTCCGCGTGCTGCTGATCGCCGCGGTGCTCGCGGCCGTGGTCGGCGGCGCGATCTACTACGTGGCCGGCCAGCAGGTCGCGCCGCGGCTGAACGACGTTGCCGGTGACACGGTCAACGACGTCAGCAACAAGCTCGACGAGCTGATCCGCAACAACGTCAAGTAGTCGCCGTCCGGCGCGGGTCGCGCCGGACGGCCGCGGTCTCCGCCGGCTCTAGGGCAAGAGGCCGCCGCGGATCGCCGCGGCCTCCTCGGGCAGGCGGCCGTCGATGATCGCCTGGCGCAGCCGCTGCATCACCCGCGCCACGAACGCCAGGTTGTGCTGGGTCAGCAGCCGCATCGCCAGCAGCTCGTTGGCGTGCACCAGGTAGCGCAGGTATCCGCGCGTGAAGCCGTGGGCGCAGGCCGGGCACGGGCAGCCGTCGCAGATCGGTTCGTCGCTCGTCTTCCACTTCGCCTGCGACAGGTCGACGCGCCAGCGCTTCGCCGGCTCCGGGACCAGCGCCATGCCGTGCCGGCCGAGGCGGGTCGGCATCGCGCAGTCGAAGGTGTCGATCCCCTGCTCGACGCCGCGGACCAGGTCGTCGATCTCGCCGATCCCGAGCAGGTGCCGGGGCTTCTGCGGGGCGACCCGGTCCAGTCGCGCGGTCGTCCAGCCAACGACCTCGTTCATCTGGTCCTTGTTCTCCCCCAGCGACCCGCCGATCGCGATCGCGTCCACGCGGGACGACGCGACGTGCTCGGTCGCCTCGGTCCGCAGGTCCTCGTAGACACCGCCCTGGACGATCCCGTAGACCAGCTGCCAGTTCGGCGCGTGCTGCTCGTGCCAGGTCAGGCAGCGCTCCAGCCAGCGGTGGGTCCGCTCGGTCGACCGGGCCGTGTACTCGCGATCGACGTGGAACGGGGTGCACTCGTCGAAGACGACCGCCAGATCGGTGCCGAGCGCCGCCTGGACCTCCATCGATCCCTCGGGCGACAGGTACTGCTTGGAGCCGTCCAGGTACGAGCGGAAGGCGACGCCACCCTCCTCGATCCGGTCGATCCGGGCGTGCGACTTGGTCGCCTGCGGACCCTTCGGATCGCGGCGGCGGCCCTTGATCTCGTCGGCGACGGTGCCGTGGCCCATCGAGAAGACCTGGAATCCGCCCGAGTCGGTGATGATCGGGCCGTCCCAGCGCATGTAGCGGTGCAGTCCGCCGTGCCCCTTGATGTGCTCGTGCCCGGGCGTGAGCATCAGGTGGAACGTGTTGCCCAGAACGATGTCGTAGCCCAGGTCGGCGACCTCGGTCGGCAGCATGCCCTTGACCGTGGCCTTGGTCGCGAGCGGGACGAACGCCGGCGTGCGGATCGGTCCGTGCGCGGTCTCGATCACGCCCGCCCGGGCCTGCAGCCCGTCCGCCTCGGCCGTCGCCTCGATCCGGAAGACCTCCCGCGGGCGCTCGGCGGCGGGGCGCGGCGGCGCGTCGAGGTCGGGCGCGGAACGATCTGCGGGTGCGGTCATGCACGGGCCATCGTACGTGCTCCCGGTGTCCTCGGACCCGTCGCAGGGGCCTCCGCGGAGGCCCCGCGCGGACCGCTCAGGGCTCGAGGCCGGGCTCGAGCTCGGCGAGCACGCGCGCCCAGACCGACCCGAGCACGTCCCGTTCCTCGCTGGTCATCTGCTCGAGGAACAACGTGCGGACGTCCTGCAGGTACTCACCGCGGGCCGCATCGACGCGCGCACGTCCCTCGTCCGTCAGCACCGCGAAGTAGCCACGGGCGTCCTCGGGGCAACGTTCCCGCTCGACGTGCCCCTCGCGCTCGAGACGGTCGATCAGGCGCGTCAGGCCGCTGCGGCTGAGGATCGCCAGCGCCGCCAGGTCCGACAGGCGCATCCGCCCCTCGGGTGCGTCCGACAGGTGCATCAGCACCTCGTAGCTGGAGTTCTGCAGGCCATCGCGGGCCTCCAGGCGCGTCTCGAGCTCGCGCTGCAGCAGGGTGTAGGTCCGCAGCATGCCCCGCCAGGCGGCCAGCTCCTGGCGGTTCAGCAACTCCGGGGTGGATCGCTCGGCAGCCATGCGCCTATTGTTGCACTTGCAACGGTCTGACCCGTGATGCGGGTCAGCCGCCGGCGATCATCGACTGACCGGTCATCGCCGCGGGCTGCTCGACCCCGAGCAGATCGAGCACCGTCGGCGCGACGTCGGCCAGGATGCCCTCGTCCCGCAGCGTCAGGCCCTCGCGGGTCACGATGAACGGCACCGGGTTGAGCGAGTGCGCGGTGTTCGGCGAGCCGTCCGGCTCGAGCATGTGGTCGGCGTTGCCGTGGTCGGCGGTGACCAGGCAGACGCCACCGCTGTCGGTCACCGCCTTTACGACGTCGGCCAGGCAGCCGTCGACGAACTCGATCGCTTGCACCGCCGCGGGGATCGATCCCGAGTGGCCGACCATGTCCGGATTGGCGAAGTTGATGATCCCGAAGGTCGGGCCGTGCTCGTTCCACAGCCGGACGAACGCGTCAGCCGCCTCGCGCGCGGACATCTGCGGCTTGAGGTCGTAGGTCGGCACGTCGCGCGGGCTCGGCACGACGTCGCGGAACTCGTCGCGGTGCTCGTCCTCGATCCCGCCGTTGAAGAAGTACGTGACGTGGGGGTACTTCTCGGTCTCGGCGACGTGGATCTGCGCGCCGCCCGTCGCCTCGATCACGTCGGCGAGCGTGACGTCCGGGTTTCGCGGCGGGAACGCGACCGGGTACGGCCAGTCGGCCTTGAACTGCGTCATGCAGACGTAGTCGGCCGTCGCGACGGGCGGGACGACCGGATCGACCAGCTCGGGCTGCGCCGCGGCGGCCTGGCGATCGACCTCGAGGAATCCCGGCTCGGCCAGCGCGCGGGTGATCTCGCGGACCCGGTCGGGACGGAAGTTGAAGACGACGACCTTGTCGCCGGGGCGGATCGTCGCCTCGTCGCCGACCGCGGTCGCGGTGACGAACTCGTCGGTCTCGTCGCGGTCGTAGGCGTCGCGCACGGCCTGGACGGCGGTCTCGGCCCGGTGCGGAGCCGCACCGTGCACGAGCAGGTCGTAGGCCTGCTGCACACGGTCCCAACGCGAGTCGCGGTCCATCGCGAAGTAGCGGCCGATGACCGTGCCGATCCGGGCACGACGGCCGTCCCGGGAGGCGTCGGCGCACCAGCCGGCGACGGTCTCCAGGTAGCCCGCCCCACCCTTGGGCAGCGTGTCGCGACCGTCGGTGAAGGCGTGGATCACCACGTCGTCGACCCCCGCCGCGACGGCGGTGTCGATCAGCGACTTCAGGTGGTCCATCGACGAGTGCACCCCGCCGTCGGAGACCAGACCGACCAGGTGGACGCGGCGGGCTCCGGTGGCCGTCGCAGCTTCGGCGTCGGGCGTGGCGAACGCCTCGCGCAGCGCCGCGACGTCGCGGATCGACCCGTCGACGACCGCGTCGTCGATCCGCGCGAGGTCCTGCTTGACGACCGTGCCGGCGCCCAGGTTGAGGTGCCCGACCTCGCTGTTGCCCATCTGCCCCTCGGGCAGCCCGACCGCGGGACCGCAGGCGATCAGCTGGGCGTGCGGGTAGCGGGTCCAGAGCGCGTCGAAGGTCGGCTTGCGGGCCAGGCTGACCGCGTTGCCGGGGCCGTCCGGCGCCAGGCCGAAGCCGTCGAGGATCACCAGGCAGACACCGGGGGCCCAGTCGTCGCGCGTGACGCCGACCGTGGCGGTCAGCGACTGCGCGAGCGACCCGGGCTCGGCGGGCAGCGGCGTCGTCTCGGGCTCGCCGGTTCCGGCGCCGTTGACCTGCTGCCCAACGGGTTCGTCGCCCGACGCGACGACGGTGCGGTGGCTGCCGGCGTCGCTCATGCCCGGGCGCCCTCGATGATCCCGGCGAACGAGGCCGGGTCGAGCGCCGCGCCGCCGACGAGCGCGCCGTCGACGTCCGGCAGCCCGAGCAGCTCCTTGGCGTTCTCCGGCTTGACCGACCCGCCGTACTGGATCCGGATCGCCTCGGCGGCCTCCGCCGAGCGGTCGGCGACCAGCGAGCGGATGAACGCGCAGGCGTCCTGGGCCTGCTGCGGCGTGGCGACCTTGCCGGTGCCGATCGCCCAGATCGGCTCATAGGCGATCGTCACCTTCGCCAGGTCCTCGTCGGCGACGTCGGCCAGGCCCTCGGTGACCTGGACGCGCAGCACATCCTCGGTCTCGTTCGCCTCGCGCTGGGCGTCGGACTCGCCGACGCAGAGGATCGGCTCCAGGCCGGCGGCGAGGATCTTCGCGACCTTGACCCGCAGCGCGGCGTCGGTCTCGTTGAAGTACTGACGGCGCTCGGAGTGCCCGACGACGATCCCGTGGACCTCGAGCTCGTCGAGCATCGCGATCGAGACCTCGCCGGTGTAGGCACCGTGATCGGCCTCGTGGACGTTCTGCGCGAAGGTCTCGATCGACGAGCCGCGCGTCGAGTCGACGACGGCCTGGATCGCGGTGAACGGCACGCAGACCGCGATCTGCACGTCGTCGATCGCCCCGGCCAGCGGCAGCAGGC
Source organism: Patulibacter sp. (assembly GCA_041648495.1). GTDB lineage: Bacteria > Actinomycetota > Thermoleophilia > Solirubrobacterales > Solirubrobacteraceae > Patulibacter. Next base: position 1,908 of record JBAZOW010000194.1, on the reverse strand, counting down.
CGGTGATGAACTCCTCGGCCTCCTCGATCGTCTTGTGCATCTTCCAGTTACCGGCGACGAACGGGGTGCGCGACATCGAGGACCTCGGGTGGTTGGTGGTGCTTCTGGTGGGTGCTGCGGGTGCCGGGTCGCCTGGGCGGGCCGACGGAAAGGTCGGGCGACGTGCGCCGCCCGACCGAAGGCTCAGTTTGCGCGGAGGACCTCGACGCCCGGAAGCGTCTTACCCTCGATCAGCTCGAGCGACGCGCCCCCGCCCGTCGAGAGGTGGGTGACCTGATCGCCCAGGCCGAACTGCTGCAGCGCCGCGGCGCTGTCGCCCCCGCCGACGACCGTGGTCGCCTGCGTCTCGGCGACGGCCTCGGCGACCGCGCGGGTGCCCGGCGAGAACGGCGCCAGCTCGAACGCGCCCATCGGCCCGTTCCAGAAGACCGAGCCGGCCGAGAGGATCTCGTCGCGGTAGGCGGCGGCGGTCTTCGGACCGACGTCCAGGCCCATCCAGCCGTCGGGCGTGTCCACGCCGTCGACGTGCTCGACCTCGGTGTCGGCCGAGAACGCCTGGCCGACGGTCAGGTCGACCGGCAGCAGCAGGCGGCAGCCCTTGGCCTCGGCGTCGCGCAGCGCGCGGGCGGCCGGCTCGACGCCCGCCTCCTCGCACAGCGACGAACCGACGTCGTGGCCCTGCGCCTTGAAGAACGGGAACGCCATCGCGCCGCCGATCAGGATCGTGTCGGCGCGGTCCAGGAACGCGTCGATCACGCCGATCTTGTCGGTGACCTTGGCCCCGCCGACGATCGCCACGAGCGGACGGCCGGGGTTGGCCAGGATCCCCTCCAGCGTCTCGACCTCGCCCTGGAGCAGCAGGCCGGCGGCCTTCTGCTCGACCTGCTCGGCGACGCCCGCGGTCGAGGCGTGCGCGCGGTGCGCGGCCCCGAAGGCGTCGTTGACGAAGACCCCGTCCGAGAGCCCGGCGAAGGCGGCGGCCAGCTCGGGATCGTTCTTCGTCTCGCCCGCTTCGTAGCGGACGTTCTCGAGCATCAGGATCCGGCTGCCCGCGACGCCGGGCTTGAGCGCCTCGGCCAGGGCCGACGAGCGCGCGCCGACGACCTCGGGAGCGAGCAGGACATCCTCGCCCAGCAGCTCCCCGAGGCGGACCGCGACCGGGCCCAGCGACAGCGCGGGATCGACGCCCTTCGGACGACCGAGGTGCGCGGCCAGGATCAGCGCCGCGCCCTCGTCGAGCAGGCGGCGCAGCGTCGGCAGTGCCGCCTGGATCCGGGTGTCGTCGGTGATGGGGCGGGTGGGATCGCCATCCCCGAGGGGCACGTTGAAGTCGACCCGCACGAAGACCCGCTTGTCGGCGACCTGGAGGTCGTCGAGGGTGCGGATCGGGGCCGGAGCGGTGGCGGTCGGTTCGGGGCTCATCGGGTGAACGACGCGATCTAGGGCTTGCGTGCGTGCTTAGAGGATGCGACCGATGAGGTCGACGACGCGGTTGCTGTAGCCCCACTCGTTGTCGTACCAGGAGACGATCTTGACCATCGTCCCGTCGATCACGGCGGTCAGCTGGGAGTCGACGATCGAGCTGTGCGGGTTGCCGACGATGTCGCTGGAGACGATCGGGTCCTCGGTGTACTCGAGGATGCCCTTCATGGGGCCCTCGGCAGCGGCCTTGAGGGCGGCGTTGATCTCCTCGACCGTCGTCTCGCGCTCGGCCTCGAAGGTCAGGTCGACGACCGAACCGGTCGGGACGGGGGCGCGGACGGCGAAGCCGGACAGCTTGCCGTTGAGCTCGGGCAGCACCAGGCCGACGGCCTTGGCGGCACCGGTCGACGCCGGGATCAGGTTGGTCGCGGCGGCGCGGGCGCGGCGCAGGTCGCTGTGCGGCGCGTCGAGCAGACGCTGGTCGCC
>JBAZOW010000193.1:0-6969 GCA_041648495.1 Patulibacter sp. | reverse complement strand
ATCGCCGAGCAGCTGCGGATCATCTCGGCCGAGCAGGTCCTCGAGCGCCGCGGGCTGGACGGCGCCGCGGACGTCGGCCGGCTCGACGCCGCCGGACAGCGCGGCGTGGTGCGCGAGATCGTCCGCCGCGAGGTCGGGATCATGACCGCGTCGGCGTTCGTGATCTGCTTCCTCGCGCTGCGCGTGATGGTCGAGCGCGGCGGGATCTAGGCCTCCACCCCGCGGTCCGCAGAGCGGGCCGGCGAGCGCAGAGGTCGGGCGGCGGAGCCGCGGAAGGCGCGCCCCCCGGCGCCGGCCAAATGGTTGCCGCCGTCAAAAGACCAGTCGCGGGCATCACGTGCGCGATGCGATCAGGTCTTCGTGGCCAGTACCGGGGGGCGATGACCACGTTCGCCACCGATTCGCACGTTCCTTCCCGAAATTCGTCGAAATCTCGAGATTTCCCGTCGCCGACCGGGATCGCACGACGAGCGACCGACGGTTGGTCTTCGCGTACGGTGCCTATGCGCCAACTTCGGACGAGTCGCGCCCCTTCAAGGCAGACGGTCGTCTACGATTCGGACCCTCATGCAGCGTCGAGTCCTCACGACCTTGGCGGCCCTGGCGGCAACCCTCGTTCTTGCCTCCTGTGGGTCCGAGTCGGTCCAAACCAACATCAAAGACGGACCACTCAAGGGGGAGACCGATCCGGTAGTCCTCCGCGGGGCCGAGCTCTTCTCCGAGCGGTGCGCCGGGTGCCACACCCTCGCCGCAGCCGGCACGCAGGGTGGCGCGACCGAGATCAAGGATCGCGAGCGCAGCGACGGTCCCGACTTCGACCTCCGGGCCGAGACCAAGGGCGCCGTGCTCTACGCGCTTCGCAACGGCGGCTTCTCCGGCGCGATCATGCCGCAGAACATCGCCGTCGGCGAGGACGCCGAGGCGATCGCCGCCTTCCTCTGCAAGTACTCCGGCCTGAAGGCCGCGGCCCCGGCCGGCGTGCAGCAGGTCAAGCCCGCCGAGGAGCGGTGCCAGGAGGACACGCCGCCGGCCCCCGGTCGCGAGTCCAACCCGACCGACGAGAACTCGAGCGCCGACACCGACGACGACCAGCCCGCCGGCCAGGGCGTCGACGACGACTCCGTCGGCAGCGACAGCGCCACCAACTAGCGGCGCCGCAGCACCCGGGCGGCCTGCCGCCCGGCCCCGCAGTGCCTCAGCGCGACGGTTCTCCGTCGCGCTTTTCGTTGTGCGGGCCTTCTAGCCCCGCCGGGCGATCTCGAACGCGACCAGCGTGGTCGCGCAGGCCACGTTCAACGACTCGACGTCGCCGGGCATCGGCACCGAGACCCACGAGTGCGCGAACGCCTTGGCCTTCTCCGACGCGCCTTCGTGCTCGCCTCCGACCAGGAAGACCAGGCGGTCCGGCAGCGACATCTCCCACAGCGACGTGGTCGCTCCCGCTTCGAGGCCGACGATCGAGAACCCCGCGTCGGTCAGCTCGGACAACGCGTCGGGCGCGTTCGGCGTGCGCAGGATCGGCGAGCGGAAGGCGGTGCCCGCCGAGGCCTTGACCACCTGCGGATCGATCGCGGCGGTGCCGCGGCGCGGCACGACGATCCCGTCGATCCCGGCCGCGGTGGCCGAGCGGATGATCAGCCCCAGGTTGCCGGGCGTGGTCACGCCGTCGACGAGCAGCAGCCGCTGCCCGCGCGACGGATCGCGCTCGAGCTCGGCCAGGAGGTCGGTCAGCGCCCGCATCTCGGGAGCGACGACGTCGGCGACGACGCCCTGGTCCTGCCGGCCGTTGCCCGAGATCAGCGAGACCCGGTGGCCCGACGCCTCGCGCAGCTCGACGCCGCGCTCCCGGGCCGACTTCTTGACCTCGTTGACGACGGCGCCGCCCGCGTCGGAGACCGTCACGCCGGCGACCTCGAGGTCGGGGTCGCGGAGCGCTTCGAGCACCGCCCGCCGGCCGTAGACGGTGATGCAGCGGTCCTTCCGCTGACGGGGCTCGATCGGCGACGACATCGCAGGACAGGGTACGGGCGCGGGTCGGGTCGCAGCGGGCCGGCCACCGACCCATACGCGTTGCGACCTCAGGCATGACCGGCATGCGTGAGGTCGCAGCCTGCCCAACCACCCGCGCGCGTTGCGACCTCGGACATGACCGGCATGCGTGAGGTCGCAGCCCAGAGCATGCAGAACGTCACCCCACTCGATCCGTCGGCGGGTGCGGTGACCAGACGCATGCAAGGCATGCAGATCGTCACGGCGCAACCGCCCGGCCGGAGTGCGGTGACGTCTCGCACCCGCCGGCGGGTGGGTCGACATCGCCTGGTAGGCACCCACTCTTGTGATCGTCGTTGTCACCTCGCGCATGCGGGCGCGCGTGCCCTCACCGGCGCCCCACGCGGGATACCCTGCACGGTGATGCTCGACCTGAAGGCCCTGCGCCGCGATCCCGACGCCGCCCGCACCGCCCTCGCCCGCCGGGGTGGGAGCGACGCGGAGACCTTCGACCGCGTGCTGGCTCTGGACGAGCGGCGGCGCGAGATCCTGCCGCAGCTCGAGTCCCTGCGGGCCGAGCAGAACGCCGCCAACCAGGCGATCGCGCAGGCCAAGAAGGCCGCCAAGGAGTCCGGCGACAGCAGCGCCGCCGACGCGGCCGTGGCGAACATGCGCGAGGTCTCCGCCCGCGCGAAGGCGCTGCAGGAGGAGCTGGCCCAGGCCGAGGAGGAGCTGGACGGGGCCCAGGCCCGCCTGCCCAACCTGCCCCACCCCGACGCGCCGCTCCAGGACACCGTCCTCAAGACCGTCGGCGAGCCGCGGATCGACGGGCTCGACGCCCGCGCCAAGATCGCCGATGTCGCCCCGATCGCGACCGAGGCCCGCGACCACCTGGAGCTGGCCGGCGAGCGCGTCGACATGCAGCGCGGCGCCAACCTCTCCGGGTCGCGCTTCGCTTACCTGCGCGGCGACCTCGTCTTCGTCGAGCTGGCGCTGGTCCAGTGGACGCTCAGCAAGCTGCGCGACCACGGCCACGAGGCGGTCATCCCGCCGGTGCTGGTCCGTGAGCAGGCGCTCTACGGGACCGGATTCCTGCCCGACACCGAGCAGCAGATCTACCGGTTGCCCGACGACGACCTGTACCTGGTCGGCACCAGCGAGGTCGCCCTCGCCTCGACCCACCAGGGCGAGATCCTCGAGGCCGCCGAGCTGCCCCTGCGCTACGCCGGCTTCTCGCCGTGCTTCCGCCGCGAGGCCGGAGCGGCCGGCGCCAGCGATCGCGGGCTGTTCCGCGTCCACCAGTTCGACAAGGTCGAGATGTTCAGCTTCGTCCCGCCGGAGCAGGCCGAGGCCGAGCACGCGCGGCTGCTGGCGATCGAGGAGGAGATCCTGACCGAGCTGGGGATCCCCTACCAGGTGGTCGACATCGCGGTCGACGATCTGGGGGCGTCCGCGGCCCGCAAGTTCGACTGCGAGGCGTGGCTGCCGTCGCAGCAGCAGTACCGCGAGCTGACCTCGACGTCGAACACCACCGAGTTCCAGGCCCGCCGCCTGCAGATCCGGATCAAGGACAGCCAGGCGACGCCGCCGCGCAAGCCCGAGACGCTGGCCACGCTGAACGGCACCGCCGTGGCGGTCGGCCGCACGCTGATCGCGCTGATGGAGCACGGCCAGCGCGAGGACGGCACGATCGTCCTGCCCGAGTGCCTGGTGCCGTTCGGCGCGCCGCGGGTGCTGCCCGCGACCTGACCACAGCTGATGCGGATTGGTATCGCCACGCGATACGTATCCGCATCAGCCTGGGTCGGCCCGCCTAGCGGCGCGCGGCCTTTCCGAGCGCTACGCGCGTCCGATCTTGGCCCGCAGCTCGCGGCCGACCTTCAGGTCCGCGGCGAGCGGCGTGACGATGAAGACGAGCAGCACGGCGACGACCGGGATCAGCACGCCGACGCTCGGGTCGTTCGCATCGCCGACGGCCTTGAGGCCGCCGAAGAGGATCACGTTGGCGCCGATAACCAGGGCCGGGAACTTCCAGTTCCAGCGCTTCTCGATCACGCCCCAGGCGGTCAGCGCCGCCAGCACCATGAACGTGAAGCCGTGGATCATCCCGACCACGGGTCGGTACGAGTCGCTGTTGACGATGTCGAGGTAGCCGAGCAGCAGCGCGACCAGCAGGATCACGTCGACCGCGGCGAGCGCACCGATGATCTTGAGGCGCCCCTTGGTCTGCTGAGCGTTGGCGGTCGCGACGTCGAACATGCGCTGGATCCTAGGGACGATCGGCCGTCGGCGACCCGTTCCCGCGTCGTGTGACGGAGGTCCACTCGACCGTCTGCGACGGCGCGCGAATCGTCCCCGCGAGCCGCCAGGCGTTACGCCCGTCCAGCGGCAACGCGCCAGCTCCGGCGAGCCGGCAGTCCGGGTCCGGTGGATATGGGAGGGTCGGCCTTGATGACCTCCCCCACCTACGATCAGCTCGTCGCGAACCACCGCTGGAACGTCCCCGAGCGCTACAACCTGGCCGCCGACGTCTGCGACAAGCACCCCGACGACAAGCTCGCGATGGTCCACGAGGACCCCGACGGGGTGATCCGCGAGCTGACCTGGGGCGAGATCCGCAACCTCTCGCACCGGTTCGCCAACCTCGCGCGCGAGCACGGGGTCCAGCGTGAGGACATCGTCGCGATGCTCGTGCCGCCGACGCCCGAGGCCGCCGCGGCGTTCCTCGGCGTCTACAAGTCCGGAGCGATCCTGCTGCCGATGTCGGTGCTCTACGGCGAGGAGGGGATCCGCCACCGGATCCGCGACTCCGGGGCCAAGCTGGTCGTCACCGACGACGAGCACGCCGGCCAGATCACCCGCGCGATCGAGGGGTTGCCCGGCTGGGACGTCGGCGGCGGCCGCAACGGCCTGGTCGGGTCGGACGAGCACACGCTGCTCGTGCTGTCCCCCGCGCTGCTGGCGCAGGCCTCGCCGTCCTTCGTCACCGTCGACACCTCGTGCGACGACCCGGCCCAGCTGTTCTACACCTCGGGGACCACCGGGCTGGCCAAGGGGATCGTCCACGCGCACCGCTTCGTGCTCGCCCACGAGGAGTTCGAGCTCTGCCACGAGATCGAGGACGGAGAGCGATTCCGCTCGATGGCCGAGTGGGCGTGGGCCGCCGGGATCAACCCGCTGCTCGGGGCCTGGCGAACCGGGGCCGTCCACTACGTCCACCAGCGCAAGGGCGGGTTCTCCGCGGAGGGCGAGCTGGAGTTCCTCAGCCGCCACCGGATCAGCAACCTGTTCACCACGCCGACCGCGATGCGCTCGCTGATGAGCGTCGAGAACGCGGGCGAGCGGTTCCCGATCCCGCTGCGCCGCGCGTGCTCGGCCGGCGAGCCGCTGAACCCCGAGGCGATCAAGTGGTTCCGCGAGCAGTTCGGCGTCACCGTGCTCGACTTCTACGGGCTGTCCGAGGGCTACCCGCTGTGCGCCAACTTCCCCGGGATGGAGGTCCGCGAGGGCTCGATGGGCAAGGTCATGCCCGGCTGGGACGTGCAGATCCTTGACGAGGACGAGAACCCCGTGCCGGTCGGCGAGCGCGGCGAGATCTGCTGGCGGCGCGAGTCGAGCCCGACCTGGCCGCTGCGGTTCTGGAACAACCCCGAGGCGACCGAGCAGGACTTCGGCGGCGAGTGGTTCCACACCAAGGACGCGGCGCGGATCGACGAGGACGGCTACGTCTGGTTCGAGGGTCGCGCCGACGACGTGATCCTGACCGCCGGCTATCGGGTCGGGCCGTTCGAAGTCGAGTCCGCATGCCTGGAGCACCCTGCAGTCGCCGAGGCCGCGGCCGTCGCCAAGCCCGACGAGCGGCGCGGCTGGATCGTCAAGGCGTTCGTGATCCTCGCGGACGGCCACTCCCCGTCGGACGAGTTGGCGAAGGAGATCTCGACCTTCGTCCGCGACGGCCACTCGAAGTACGCGTACCCGCGCGAGGTCGAGTTCGTCGACGAGCTGCCGAAGACCCTGACCGGCAAGATCCGCCGGATCGAGCTGCGGCAGCTGGAGGAGCAGCGGGCGCAGGAGGGGTAGGCACCATGCCGGTGGTCGCAGCCGGGAGTCGGTTGCGACCAGGCGCATGATGGTCTTGTCGGTGGTCGCAAGCCGCTGCCGTTTGCGACGAGGCGCATGACCGGCCGCACGCGCGTCGGCCCAGCGGTAATGATGGGCGCAAGATGTCGGACTCCCCCACGCCGCCCCAACCACGCCGCCGCGGACGCTGCCGCCGGGTCTGCGCGGTGGTCGGGGCGGCCGGGGTCGCGTTGATCACGGTGCTCGTGCTGTGGCCGACCCCGGGAGCGCTGATCGTCCGGGCGTTCTTCGTCTATGGCGGCGAGAAGACCGCGAAGTCGCTGGAAAAGCACCGGATCGCCGACGTCGCCGTCACCACCGAGTCGTACGACGACGGTCCCAACGCCACGATCGACATCTACCGCTCCGCGTCGGCGCCGGACGACGAGGTCCAGCCGGTCCTGTTCTGGACGCACGGCGGCGGTTGGGTCGCGGGCACGCCCGAGGAGGCCGGGCCGTACTTCACGCAGTTCGCCGCGCAGGGCTTCACCGTCGTCTCGGTCCGCTACGGGTTGGCGCCCGGCAAGAAGTACCCGCTGCCGCTGCACCAGGTCAACGACGCGCTGGGCTACCTGGTGAAGAACCGCGAGCGGCTGCGGATCGACCCCGACCGCACCGTGATGGCCGGGGACTCCGCCGGCGCCCAGATCACCAGCCAGGTCGCGACCGCGATCACCAGCCCGGACTACGCCCGTGAGCTGGGCCTGTCCCCCAAGATGACGCCGGAACAGCTGCGCGGCGTGCTGCTGCACTGCGGGATCTACGACGCCGAGCGGTTCCTCGGCAGCAAGAACCCGATCATCGCCTGGGCGATCAAGTCGATCATCCGCTCCTACACCGGATCGGGAGACCCGAAGTCGA
>JBAZOW010000192.1:0-7059 GCA_041648495.1 Patulibacter sp. | reverse complement strand
GCCGCAGGAACGCCTCGCGCGCCGCGAAGAAGCCGAACGACGGTCCGCCGAAGTCCAGGCGGTTGCCGAGGGTCTGGCCCTCGCCGACCGCGACGTCGACGCCGACCTCGCCCGGAGGCGCCAGCACGCCGAGCGTGATCGGGTCGTAGGCGCCGACCAGCACGAGCTTGTCACCGCCGGCGTCCTCGGCCTTGGCGGCCTCGCTGAGCGCCGCGACGTCCTCGACCGCGCCGAGGAAGTTCGGCTGCTGGACGATTGCCGTCGAGGTCTCGCCGTCGATCGCGGCGGCCCACGCCTCGGCGTCCGTCGCGCCGTTCTTCAGCGGGACGACGGTGACCTGCTGGCCATAGCCGACGGCCAGGGTCTCGAGCGTGTGGATCGTGTGCGGGTGGACGCCCGCCGAGACGACGATCCGCTTGCGGTTGTTGACCAGCTTGGCCAGGTAGGCCGCCGCAGCGACCGCGCTCGGGCCCTCGTAGACCGACGCGTTGGAGACCGGCAGCGCCGTCAGCTCCGAGATCGCGGTCTGGTACTCGAACATCACCTGCAGGCCGCCCTGCGAAACCTCGGGCTGGTACGGCGTGTAGGGGGTCAGGAACTCCGACCGGCCGAGCAGCATGTCGACGATCGCCGGGACGTAGTGGTCGTACATCCCCGCGCCGAGGAAGGTGACCTCGTCCTCAGCCGACGTGTTGGCCGCCGCCAACTCGGCCAGGTGCGTGTAGACCTCCTGCTCCGACAGCCCCTCGGGCAGGTCGAGCGGGTCCTGCAGCAGCAGCGCGTTCGGGATCTGCTCAGCGAGCAGATCCTTGATCGAGCCGACGCCGACGGCCGCGAGCATCGCTTCGCGGTCGGCGTCGGTGGCGGTGGTGTAGCGGGTCACGACAGGCAGGCCCTTCGAACGGATCGGTGGGAGCGGACGGCGCGGCGCCAAGTCCGCTCCCGGTGCGGTGCGGGGCGCTCGAGGCGCCCCACGAAGGTTGGGGATCTAGTCGAGCGACGCGACGTACGCGTCGCGGTCCAGGAGGTCGTCCACCTGGGCCGGCTCGCTCAGGCGCACCTTGACGAGCCATCCCCCATCGTACGACGCTTCGTTGATGGCCTCGGGTCCGCCCTCGAGATCGTCGTTGATCGCGACGATCTCGCCGGACAGCGGCGCGATCACGTCGGAGACCGCCTTGACCGACTCGACCTCGGCGTAGGACTGGTCCTTGGTGACCGTGGAGCCGACCTCGGGCAGGTCGACGAAGACGACCTCGCCGAGGGCGTCCTGGGCGAACCAGGTGATGCCGAAGACCGCGGTGTCCCCGTCGATCCGCGCCCAGTCGTGCTCGGGGTGGTACTTCAGATCTTCGGGGTACGAAGCGTCAGCCATGTCGTCTCCTACGGAACGTGGTGGTGAGGAAGGGAAGGTGCGTCGGCGCTACGCCGGGCGCTTGTACAACGGACGGGTGGCGACCTCGGCGGGGCGCACGCGGCCGCGGACGTCGATCTCGATCGGCGTGCCGGGGGTCGCGTGCTCGACCGGCACGTAGGCCAGGCCGATGCCGACCTCGAGCGTCGGCGAGAAGGTGCCGCTGGTGACCACGCCACCGCCGACGACCTCGTTGCCGGGGCGCGGGATGCCCTTGTCGGTGAAGCGGAACGGCACGAGCTTGAGCCCGTCCGGGTGCGCGCCGTTGCCCTGCGCGCGCACGTCGCGGACGGCGTCGCAGCCGAGGAACCCGGTGTCCTCCTTGCACGCCCAGCCGAGGCCGGCCCCGATCGGGTCGCGGTCCTCCGACAGGTCGTTGCCGTAGAGGTGGTAACAGGCCTCCAGGCGCAGGGTGTCGCGCGCGCCGAGCCCGGCGGGCGCGGCCCCCGCGGCGACGACGGCGTCCCACAGCGCCGCGGCGGACTCGGGAGCGACCAGCAGCTCGACCCCGTCCTCGCCGGTGTAGCCGGTGCCGGCGACCAGCAGCTCGACCGGGACGTCTTGATCCGCGGAGTCGGCGGGGTGAGCGGGCTCCCAGCTCATGGCCGCGATCCGGAAGGGCGCGGGCAGCTCGGCGTCGAGCAGCTCGCCGACGATCCGGCGGGCGTTCGGGCCCTGGACGGCAAGCATCGCGTAGTCGTCGAAGGCGTCGTCGACGGTCACGTCGAAGCCCTCGGCGTGCTGCCGGAACCAGGCCAGGTCCTTGGCGTGGTTGGACGCGTTGGTGACCGTCAGGTAGACGTCGTCCGACAGCCGGTAGGTGAAGAGATCGTCGAGGATCCCGCCGTCGGGCTTGCAGAGCACCGAGTACTGGGCGCCGCCGACGGCGATCTTCGTCACGTCGTTGGAGAGGATCCGCTGGAGGAACTCCAGGGCCTGCGGACCGGACGTGCGGATCTCGCCCATGTGCGAGACGTCGAACACGCCGCAGTCGTTGCGGACGGCCAGGTGCTCGTCCTTGACGCCGACGTACTGGACCGGCATCTCCCAGCCGGCGAACGGCACCAGCCGGGCACCCGCCGCAACATGCCGCTCATGAAGGGCGGTCCGCCGTAGATCCTCAGCCGTCGTCACTGCGCCAGCCTACCAATGGGCCAGGCGCGAACCGCGCCTGGCCGGCAGGCGGAAGCGGCGCGTCGAGCGACGCGCCGCCGGTCCCTCGTCCTACCGGAGGAACGCCGGGATGTCGATGTCGTCGTCGTCGATCTCCAGCGACGAGCGCTGACGGTCGGCGCGCGGGGTGCGGTCGGGCTCGGCGGACCGGCGTGGACGCTCCGGCTGACGGCTCTGCCGGGCGGGCGTGCCGCTGCTCTTGGCCCGCGCGCCGCGGGTCTTGTCGAACCCGGTCGCGATCACCGTGACGCGGATCTCGTCGCCGAGGCTCTCGTCGATCACGGCGCCGAAGATGATGTTGGCGCTGCCGTCGGCGGCGGCCTGGACGATCTCGGCGGCCTCGTTGACCTCGAACAGTCCGAGCTCGGTGCCGCCGGTGATGTTCAGCAGGATGCCGGTCGCACCCTCGACGCTGTCCTCGAGCAGCGGGCTCGAGATCGCGGCCTTGGCGGCTTCGCCGGCGCGGGTCTCCCCGGCCGACTGACCGATCCCCATCAGTGCGGTGCCGGCGTCGTGCATGATCGTCCGGACGTCCGCGAAGTCGAGGTTGATCAACCCCGGGATCGTGATCAGGTCCGTGATGCCCTGGACGCCCTGGCGCAGCACGTTGTCGGCCGAGCGGAAGGCGTCGAGGATCGACGTGCGCTTCTCGACCAGGCCGAGCAGGCGGTCGTTCGGGATTACGACGAGCGTGTCGACGACCTCGCGCAGGCGGTTGATCCCGTCCTCCGCCTGGCGCATCCGCTGCGTGCCCTCGAACGAGAACGGCCGCGTGACGACACCGACGGTCAGCGCGCCGATCTCGCCCTTGGCGATCTCGGCGATCACGGGCGCGGCACCGGTGCCGGTGCCCCCGCCCTCGCCGGCGGTGACGAAGACCATGTCGGCGCCCTTGAGCGCGTCGCGGATCTCGTCACGGGACTCGGATGCGGCCGCGTGGCCGACTTCGGGGTTGGCCCCCGCGCCGAGGCCACGGGTGACCTCGCTGCCGATGTTGATCTTGATGTCGGCGTCGCACATCGCCAACGCCTGAGCGTCGGTGTTGCAGGCGATGAACTCCACGCCGCGGAGGCCCGCGTCGATCATGCGGTTCACCGCATTGGTGCCGCCGCCGCCAACGCCGACGACCTTGATGACGGCGAGGTAACTGCCGGTCGCGTCCATGAGTCTTGTGTCTCCGGTCCTCGGGGTGCGCTTGAACGTTATGGGCAGCAGGTGCCGCGCGAACAAGCGCCCAGGGGGGCCAAGCTAGGTGGCTGGGTACGTACTGTCAACCGCAATTGTAGCCACGCAACAGGGATTGCATGGCGATCTCTCGACGTCAACAACAGCCTCAACCAGCCTAGCCTAAGGCTAAACTTCAGGGTTGCTGTTGCGTCGTAGGGGGCGTGGTGCTCTCCCCCGTTGGGACCTCGCCGCCGACCGATCCGGCGGCCTCCGCGGTGCCCGCAGCCGGCGGATCGGTGATCCCTTCCGACGTCGCGGTGCTGTTCGCCGCGGGCGCTTCGGTCGCCCCGGGTTGCAGATCGCGCGCCGGCTCGCTCGGTCCGGGGACCGCCGGCGGCGCGCCGCGTCCCGCGACCGGACGCTCGGGAACGCGCAGGTCGATCCACGTCGATCCGACCGACGACGGGTCCGCCAGGACGGCCGTCGCGGCCATCCACTTTGCGGCGGCGCGTTGGCCGTCGTGGAAGAGCAGGGCGGGTCCGTCGTTCAGACGGACGATCGTCGTCTTGTCGACGCGCGTGACCTTGGCCGCGAGCGCCTCGGGTGCCGCGGCCAGCAGGCGAGCGGCCGCTCGGTGCTCGGCCACCAGCCGTCCGCCGGTGGCGCGCCCGCCGTTGACGATCGGCAAGCCGGCCGCGTCCCACTCGGGGAGCAGCGTGCCGTCGGTCGCCACGGCGATCTTGCGACCGTCGACCGAGAGCGCACCGACCGCGACCCGTTGATGGACCTCGATCTGGACCCCGTGCGGGAACCGCACGTGCGCGTCGACCCCGGTGATGCTGGGCATCTGCGCCACGGCTTCCCGGAGCGCGCCGGCGTCGAAGCCGAGCGTGCTCTGCCCGACCGCGGCCTGTTCCAACGTCTTGCGGGTCTCGCTCGCCTGCGGCCCCTCGACCCCGACGATCGTGACGTTCTCGACCGCCGACAGCGAGGTCGAGCGAACGACCACGTAGATCGCGATCAGGAGCAGGGCGAGCAGCACCGCCGCGACCACGCCCGTCCGACGGAACGATCCGTCTCGACGGGTCACGCGCGGCAACGAGGCGGACTTCGGAGCCCCGCGTTGCGCGGTGGTCGACAGAAGCGGCACACGGCTCCGTTCGCCGCCGGACCGCGTTCCCCTCCCCACGTCGCTCGGGTCAACGACGACCGGTCGACGTTCGACACCCCACGGACGTCTAATGACGACCGGTCGTCATTCGGCCGGCCGGCGTGGCGCCGGGCTCCCTACGCGGACCGATCAGTCGGCCACGAGACCGTGGGCGACCGCGTCGACGTCGCCGGCCCCCATGCAGAGGCAGAGGTCGCCGTCGCGCAGCAGGCCCGGCAGCTCGCGCAGCGCCTCCTCGATCGACGACAGCCAGACCACGGTGCGACCGTCGCCCGCGTCGGCGGCGGCCCGGGCGATCGTCAGGCCGCTGATGCCGGGGAAGTCCTCGGCCCGCTCGCGCGCCGGGTAGACGTCGAGCACGCAGACCAGGTCGGCGAGCGCCAGCGCGCGGCCGAACTCGTCGGCCAGCAGCTGCGTCCGCGAATACAGATGCGGCTGGAAGACCGCGACGACGCGCTTCGGCCCGCGGGTCCGCGCGGCCTCGATCGTCCGTGCGACCTCGGTCGGGTGGTGCGCGTAGTCGTCGATGATCACGGCGCCCTGGGGGCTGGTCCCGGCCTGCTCGAACCGGCGACCGGTCCCCGCGAAGCTCGCCATCGCTGCGGCGGCGGACTGCGGGTCAGCGCCGCTGCGGGCCGCGGCGGTCAACGCGGCGGTCGCGTTCCAGGCGTTGTGGATCCCCGGCTGGCGCAGCGTGACGTCGTGGCCGTCCCAGACGAACCGCACGCCGCCCGCGTCGGTCGGGGCGACCTCGTCGGGGTTGAGGCCGTAGCGGACGGTGCCCTCGACCTCGGTCGGCGGCACGATCGGGTCCAGCGCCGGGTTGTCCCAGATGATCCGCTGCGGCGCGCCGGCCAGGAACTCGCGGAAGACCGCGTCCAGGTCGGCCTTCGATCCGTAGGTCCCGTGGTGGTCCAGCTCGACGCTGGTGACCACCGCGATCTCCGGCTGCGTCTCGAGGAAGCTCCGGTCGGACTCGTCGGCCTCGACCACCAGCCACTCGGACGTGCCGCAGTGGACGTTGCGGCCGGTGGTGCCGAGGATCCCGCCGACGAGATACGACGGATCCTCCCCCGCGCCCTGCAGCGCGTGGACGGTCATCGCCGAGGTCGTGGTCTTGCCGTGGGCGCCGGCGACGGCGATCACCCGGTACTGGGAGCAGACGTCGTTCAGCAGCTGATGGCGCGACCGATCGGCCAGCCCGCGGCGGCGAGCCTCGGCGCGCTCGGGGTTGTCCTCGGGGATCGCGGTCGACGAGACGACCTCGACGTCGCCCTCGGGCAGGTTCGCCGCGTCGTGGCCGATCGAGACGGCAATACCCGCCTCGCGGACGCCGGGCAGGTAGCGGCTCTCACCACGGTCCGACCCGGTGACCTCGGCACCGAGCCCTCGGGCGAGCACGGCCAGCGCACTCATCCCGGCTCCGGCGATCCCGATGATGTGCAGTCGCCGTCCGGCCCAGGGTTGCGCGGTCATCGCGATCGGAGGCTACGCGAGCCCGCATCGGGAGGCGTTGACCGGGTGTCAGCCGTAGAAACTCTCCCGATAGCCGGCGGCACTCGGCTCCCTCGTCGACTCAACCCGCATCGGGAGGCGTTGACCGGGTGTCAGCCGTAGAAGGTCTCCCGATATCCGGCGGCGTACAACCGCCGCGGCCGCTCAACCCGCTTCGGCCGCCGCCAGCACCTCGTCGGCGATCGTGCGGGCCGCGTCGGGGCGGGCTAGCGAGGCGGACACGTCCGCCATCCGCCGCAGCTCCGTCAAGTCGCCGAGCAGCTCGCCGACCATTGAACGCAGCCCTTCGGCGGTCAGGTCCCCGTCGGCGATCACCGTCGCCGCCCCCGCATCGGCCATCCAGCGCGCGTTCGCGGTCTGGTGGTCGGCGGACGCGTGCGGGTACGGCACCAGCACCGCGGGCTTGCCGTGGGCGGTGACCTCGGCGATCGATCCGCCCGAGCGCGCGACGACCAGATCGCAGGCCGCCAGCGCCGGGCTCAGCGGCGAGAGGTAGTCGAACAGCTGGTAATCGCCGTCCGCGGGGACACGGTCGACCAGTCGCGGGTGGTCGCGGCGGCCCGCCACGTGCAGCACCGCGATCGGCACGCGGTCGCCGGAGCCGTCGAGCGCCGTGCTC
>JBAZOW010000191.1:0-7110 GCA_041648495.1 Patulibacter sp. | reverse complement strand
GGTCGACGCGGCGCCGGTGGACGCGCGTTCCGACGAGTACATCCGTCGGTCCGGGGCGGACCGGAACCTCTCGACCTCCTTCCGACGCCAGCGCGGGTGGGGGGTGCCGATCAACGTCGTCGGTCCCTCTCAGCCGACCGTGCGTCTGCCGGAGATCGACCAGTGGACCGCGCCGGGGGACTATCCGATTCCCCGTTCGCCCGAGATCCAGCCCTCGGCGGACGCGCACATGCTGATCCTGCAGCGGGGCACCTGCCGGCTGTACGAGCTGTACGGCGCGCACCGGGTGAACGGCCGCTGGCGGGCGCGACAGGCGACCATCTGGGACACGACGAAGAACGAGGTGCTGCCCCCGAACGTGGTGTCGGCCGTGGCGGCCGGGACGCCGATGACGGCCGGGCTGCTCAACGTCCGCGACGCACGGCGCCGCGAGATCACGCACGCGCTGAACTTCACGCTGCCGTACATCCAGCGCGGCTGGGTGTACCCGGCGTCGCACACCGACGGCGCGACGACCGATCCCGGGCTTCTGCCGATGGGGTCGCGGATCCGCCTGAAGGCGTCGGTGTCGATCGAGCACCTGCCCCGACAGGCAGGGATCATCGCGACCGCGCTGAAGCGCTACGGGATGATCCTCAGCGACACCAGCGGCCGGCCCGACGGGGACCAGTACGACGGCTTCGAGCTCCAGGGGTCCGATACGAAGTACTGGAACGAGGCGTCGCGACGCGCGCTGTACTCGCTGCACCTGCGCGACTTCGAGGTCGTGGAGCACGCCGGGCCCATCCAGTACCTCGACTACACGCAGATCGAGCACCGCAGGATGCTGCCGGGCGACCCGCCGTCGACGACCGGAGCGGCAGCGCCGGGAGCCACGCGATGAGCGTGCGGTTCGTGGCGGCCGCGTCGGTGTCGGCCGACGGCTACCTGGCGGGTCCCGGCGGCGACATGTCGTGGCTGGCGCCGTTCGTGGGCGAGGACCCCGCCCACCCCGCCGATCCGAACCCGATCCTCGAGCGGTTGCAAGCCGAGACGACTGCCCTGCTCTGCGGGGCGACCACGTTCTTCGGCGACGACCCCAACCGCGGCGACCCGGACAAGGAGGGCGCGTTCGGCGGCGAGTGGCGCGGGTCGGTGGTCGTGCTGACCCACCGGCCGCCCGCCGGGGCCGGCGAGGTCACGGTGACCAAGGAGGGCGAGCTGCGGTTCGCGACGACGCTCGACGCGGCGGTGGAGCTGGCCGAGCGGGAGGCCGCCGACGGCGTCGTGAACGTGTTGGGCGCGTCCGTCACCGACCAGTTGCTCGTCGCGGGCCGACTCGACGAGATCATCGTCAACGTCGTTCCGATCCTGCTCGGCGGTGGCACGCGCTTCCTGAGCCCGGACGGGGCACGACCGGCGCTGACGCAGCTCGACGCGAACGTCGACGGGGGATCGGTGACGGTGCGGTACGGGGTGGCGCGAGCGCCCCGGTGATCGGTGGGGTCGGCCGTCGAACGGCGAGTACGAGGCACGCGGAGGACCGGGCCGCGTCGGCCCGTGGGCTGCGGCACGTCCGGCGCTCGGGTCCGGGACGTCGATCCACCGCGTGCCTCGCGGGTATCGTGCGCCGCATGGCCCCGCCGTCGAAGTCCCCGTCCCTGCTCGACCCCGCGTTCATCGCGCCGGCGCTCGTCGCCTTCGTGATCGGGATGGTGGTCGGCACCCTGATCGTCAATGTCTGGGCTGGCGTGGCGATCGGGGCGGTGCTCGCGTTCAGCGCGGTGCTGCGTCGGTTCGCCGCGGCTCGGATGCAGGCCGGCATCGACGAGCACGTCCGCCGGGACGAACGGCGCTGAGCGGCTCCGCGTCCGGGCACGCAACGACCCCGACGCAACTCCGGTCCTCACCCGTCACAGGTTGGGCCTAGGCCCGTCTCAGAGGTTGCATCGATGCTGCGGGCATGCCTTTTCGCACGTCCGCCCGACCGTTCGATCCCGACCACGCCGGTGCGTCTCCGGGCCCCGGAGACGCGCTGTCCTCAACGCCCTCGCTGCTCGTTCCGCCGTGCGTCGACGCGGTGCTGACGTCGAGCGTCGAGACGCTCTGCGAGGCCGCCGTGGCGGCCACCGATCCGCTGGTGGCCGAGGCGCTCGGGTCCGACGCATCCGGGATCTGGTGGATGCCCAGCGGCGTCCACGGAGCGCCCGGGGCGGATCTGGAGCGGCGGATCGGCTACGCCTACGCGGCGGCCCTCGATCTCCGCGGGGGAGAGGACGCGCTCGCGGCGCTGCGCGCGCTGCAGGTGGGCGGCGCGCCGGCGATCGCCGCTGCGGTGGCCCCGACCGCCGCGCGGATGGCCGGGCGAGGGGTGGCCGACCCGCCGTGGTGGCGCCAGGTCTGCGGCCTCCGGGCGGTCCGTGCCGCCGAGATGAGCGGCCCGGAAGACGCGCACCGGACGCGGATCGTCTTCATCGAACTGGAGCGGCGGGGCAGCCGGATGACGCTCGGCGTGCTGACCGACGCCACGGCCGGGGGCGTCGCCGTCAGCGTCAGCATCTTCGACGCGTTCGACCGGGTCGGGGCGGCGCTCCGAAACGCCCCGGCCAAGGAGCCGCTCGCGGGACTGCTCCGTCCGTTGCCGGTCGCCGAGGCACGGCACCGGGTGCTGCGGGCGATCGAGCGGACGGACCTGCTCGGGACGGCCGACGACCACGGGTCGGGCTACGTCGCGTTCCGCGGTCTGGCCCTGCGCTGGATGGCGGTGATCGGCGCCGACCTGGACGCACGTCCCGCCGCACCGCCGAGGACGGGCGGCGGCCGGGTCTCCGGCGCTCGCCCGGCGG
Source organism: Patulibacter sp. (assembly GCA_041648495.1). Taxonomy (GTDB): domain Bacteria; phylum Actinomycetota; class Thermoleophilia; order Solirubrobacterales; family Solirubrobacteraceae; genus Patulibacter. The sequence continues at coordinate 4,285 of JBAZOW010000191.1, read as the reverse complement.
CGGAGGGGGACGCTCAGGCGGCCTGACCGCTGAGGATCGCCACGAACCGCTCGACCCGGCGACGCTCGTCCGGCGGGAGCGCGCCGTCGGCGTCGATCAGCAGGGTCATCGGGGCGCGCTTCTGCGCCCAGGCGCGGGCCTCGTCGCTGAATCCGGGGGCGACCCAGACCAACGCGAGCGTCCCGGCGTGGGCCTGCACCGTGCGCTCCTGCGCGGCGTCATCCGCCTCGCCGCGGACCACCGCAACCGTGGTCGCGTCGAGCGCGCGGGCGACGGCGTGGACCGAGGTCAGTCCGTCGGCGTCGGGCACGATCGCGACCTCGCCGTCGCGCAGCATCTCGGTCGCCCAGCCCTCGGGCGCGGTCGTCAGGACGGCGGGGCCGCACACGAGGCGGAAGAGCGAGCTGGTCACCCGCCCACCGTACCGCCGCCGCGCGGCCCGTGGGGTCCGACCGTGGACGCTCCGCGGGCACCGCGGGAGGGTCGGCGGGCGGCGGGCGGGAACGTCGGCCCGGTACCGTCGGGACCACGTCCGCGGATCCGTCCCGCGCCCGACCCCGAACGCCATCGCCATGACCGCTTCCCCGTCCGACGACCGCCGAATCTCCGCCCCGCCCGAGCTGCTGCGCGCGATCACGGCCCTCGACGGCGCGCTCGCCAGGCAGCCGCCGATCGAGGAGCCGATGGAGCTGTGGCGGGTCTGGGCGACCGACGTCGCGAGGATTCCGGGTGGCGGACTGTTCGTCGGCGACCTGATCCGCGACCTCGGGTTCTGCGACTGCAGCCTGTTCCAGGGCCACGCGATGAGCATCGCGACGGCGGACCACACGCTGGTACGGATCCTGGTGCCGGTCGGCGCGCGGATGATGCCGCTCTGGTGGACCGGCGGACCGGACGCCGCGGGACTGGTCTTCCTGCCGCGGGGCACGCGGTTCCGCGTCGAGTCGTTCGACGAGGTCGAGGGCTGGGCCGCGCCGGTGCTGACGGTGCTGATGCTGCTGCCCGGCGTCCCCGACCCCGAGCCGGTCGGCGAGATCGCGCTCAGCCTGCCACGGGAGCAGGATCCGCCGCCGGCGCAGATCGCCCGGATCGTCTGGGCGGCCGACGAGCCCGACGTCCTCCGCTGACGCACGGGGACGCGGCGTCGATCTGGCAGCGTGTCGTCGGTGAGCACCACCTCTGTCGCCGGTTCGGGTCCGCGGATCGGGCGCCGCACCACCACGCTGATCGTCGCCCTGGCGTTCGCGGTGACCATGCTCGGAGCGACGCTGCCGACGCCGCTCTACGGCCTCTACCGCCAGGAGATCGGCTTCTCCGAGTTCATGGTGACGGTCGTCTACGCGGTGTACGCGTTGGGCGTGATCGGCGCCCTGTTGCTCTTCGGCCGGCTCTCCGACCAGATCGGGCGCAAGCCGATCCTGCTCGGCGGCCTGGCGATCTCCGCGCTCAGCGCCGCGGTCTTCCTGGTCGCCGACGGGTTGCCGCTGCTGTTCGTCGGCCGGGTGCTGTCCGGCCTCTCGGCCGGGCTGTTCACCGGCGCGGCGACGGCGACGATCATCGACCTCGCGGCGCCCGGACGTCAGGGCCGCGCGACCCTGCTCGCGACGGCGGTCAACACCGGAGGGCTCGGGCTGGGGCCGTTGGTCGCCGGGGCGTTCTCCGAGGCCTTCGGTGACCCGTTGCGCGTCGTCTTCGTCGTCGACCTGGCGGTCGTCGCGGTCCTGATCGTGCTGGTCGCGCTGATCCCGGAGCCGGGGAAGCGGGTCGCGCGTCCGCGGCTGGCGCCCCAACGGCTGAGCGTGCCGGCGGCGGTCCGACCGCTGTTCCTCCCGGCCGCGCTCAGCGCGTTCGCGGGCTTCGCGGTGCTCGGCCTCTACACGGCCGTGGTCCCGTCGCTGCTCGTGCTCGAGCTGGACATCTCCAGTCGGGTGATCGCCGGGCTGGTGGTCTTCCTCGTCTTCGCCGCGTCGGCAGTCGGGCAGAGCACGCTGGGCCTCGTGCCGGCGGGCCGTGCGCAGTCGCTCGGCGTCGCGGCGCTCGGCGGCGGGGCCCTGGTGCTGGGCCTCGGCGTGGTCGCCGAATCGCTGGCCCTGCTGATGGCCGGCGGGATCATCGCCGCGACCGGCCAGGGGCTGAGCTTCCGGGCCGGGATGGCGGCGGTCACGGGGGCCTCGCCGCCGTCGCAGCGGGGCGAGGTCGCGTCGGCGTACTTCGTGGTCGCCTACGTCGCGCTCTCGGTGCCCGTGGTCGGGGTCGGCGTGCTCGGCGTCCTGGTCGGACGCCAGGGCGCCAGCGAGATCTTCAGCGTGATCGTCGCCGCGATCGCCCTCGCGACGCTGGTCCTGCTGCGGCGCACCGCGTCGGCTCGCCCGTAGCCGGAGCCGATGCCGGGCGGGCCGGGCGACGGCTGAGTCGCCCGGAGCCGGCGCCGCCCCGGTCCCGAGGCGCTGCTCCGGCCGCTAGGCCAGGAAGGCGCCGCCGCGGACCATCTCCATCCGCGTCACCAGCCGCGCCGCGTCGTCCGCGGTGGTCGGCAGGTGGGCGTCGAGCAGCGCGTTGACCAGCGTCGAGCGGCGGACCGCGGCGACTCGGCCGACCGCGCCGCTGACCACGTCGTCGAGCTCGGCACGCAACGGCTCGGGCAGCCGGGCGTTGCGCTCCTCCCACGGGTGGTCGAGCGACTCGAGCTTGCGCCGGCGGTAGCCGCCGATCGCCTTGGCGGCGGCGGTACCGTCGGCGGGCAGGTAGAAGTGCAGGACGGCGATCACCAGTGCGGCGAAGGTCACCCGCGGACCGGTCGCGGCGACCAGCTCGTCCGCCCGCGACGAGAGCTCGCGATCGAGGATCAGCGCGGTCTGCTTCGGCCGGCCGAGCAGCCGCTCGGGCTGCAGCGCGGCGGCGTCGAGCGTCGTCGCCCAGGCCGGCAGATCACCCGTGATCTCGGCCGATGCGGGCGAGCCCGCGACCGGAGCCGAAACCGGCTTGGCGACCGGCGAGGCGGCGGCGTCGTCGCCGACCGGCGGAGCGGCGTCGAGGTCCGGAATCACCGCGAACGGCGTCGTCGGGGCGGCCGCCGGCTGCGGCGTGACCGTGGGGGCCTCGGTCGTGGCCGTCGGCGCCGCGGCGCTGGGGGCCGGTCCCGGGGCCTCGGCGACGGCCGGGGCGGGCGCCTCGACGACCGGCTCGACGACGGCCACGCGCGGCTCGGCCGCGGTCGGCAGGTCCAGCGGGCTCTTGAGGCCGTTGGGGGAGAGCGTCAGGCGGGCCATCATGCCACCTCCGCCGGGGCCGTCTTGCGCGTCGCGGTGAACGCTCCGTCGGCCGAGTCGGGGACGACCAGGGGCAGCTTGCCGCCGGCGATCTCGGTGGCGAGCTCGCGGAAGGCCTCGGCCTCGCGGGAGTCGGGACGTCGCAGCATCAGCGGGATTCCTTCGGTGGTCGCGTCGTGGAAGCCGGACCGCATCGGGATCTGGGCCGAGAGGACCGGGGCGCCGAGCGCGGACAACGCGTCGTCCAGGGTCTGGAACGTGTTGCGGCGCGGATCGACGTTGTTGCGCAGCAGGCCCAGCGTCTCGACGCTGACCCGACGGCTGCGCAGCGTCTTCAGGGTGGACAGCAGGGTCGCCGCGCCCTTGTAGGCGTTGCGATCGATCATCGAGATCGGGATCAGCACCTCGTCGGCGGCGACGAAGGCGTTGACCGTCAGCAGGCCCAGGTTGGGCGGGCAGTCGATCAGCAGGTAGTCGTAGCTCGGCAGGACGTCGCGCAGGGCCTCGGCGAGGAACTCCTCGCGGCGGACCTGCGAGACGAGGGTCAGCTCGACGTCGGCCATCCGGCCGTCGCCGGCCAGCAGGTCAACGCTGGGGGCGACCGCGGTGCGGAGCGCGGCCCCGGCCTCGGCTTCGCCCAGGAAGACGTCGGCGATCGTGTGCGGGGCGTCCTCGGGGGCGCAGCCGAGCATCGCCGTCGAGTCGAACTGCGGATCGGCGTCCACGACCAGGACCCGCTGACCGGCCTGCCCGAGGGCGACGGCCAGGTTCACGGTCACGGTGCTCTTGCCGGCGCCGCCCTTCTGGTTGGCGACGGCGATCACGCGGGTCATCGGCGGGCGTCCTTCTGCTGCGTTCGGTGGGGCGGGGTGCGGCGGCCCGGCGCGTCGTCGATCCGGTCCGACGAGCCCGCGGGCGTACATCCTTCGGGTCGCTGGTTCTCCGTCGCGCTCGCCACTCCTTCCCCGCCGTCGTGCGGATCCTCGGTCGGCGCACCGACCCGGCCCCCGGTCGGC
>JBAZOW010000190.1:0-7177 GCA_041648495.1 Patulibacter sp. | reverse complement strand
CAGGACCAAGCACGGCCCGCAGACGCTCCAACCCGCCGAGCACGTGCAACACCGCCGGCGGGTCGGCCAGCTCGAGCAGCTTCGGCGGGTAGGCCTCGTCGTGCCGGCAGATCGCCTCCACCCCGTGGTCGTGCGCGTCGCGGGCGCATCGCTCCAGCAGCTCGTCGTCCCGGTAGGGCGGCGGCACCGCGGTCCGACGACCCGAGGGCTCGGCCAGGGCGCGCACCAGCGCGGCATCGTCGAGCGTCAACAGTCCCGACGGCCGCCGTCGGTGGAACCGGCGATCGATCGCCGGGCTCAGGTCGCCCAACAGCCGGGTCCGGCGCAGGCAGTCGACGCACGCTCTCATGCCGCCACCGCCCCGTCCGCGGCCTCGAGTTGCTGGCGCAGGTGCAGGGCCTCGGCCAGATGGCCGGCACCGATCGTGCCGTGGCCGTCGAGATCGGCGATCGTGCGGGCCAACCGCAGCACCCGCGCACGCCCGCGGGCCGACAGCACGCCCCGGACGTAGCAGCGGTTCAGCACGTCCGCCGCCGCGTCGTCCAGGTCGGCCTCCAGCGGCCGGGGGCCGACGGTGCGGTGACGCGCGCTCCGAAACTCCCGGGCCGCGGCCACCCGCTCTCGAGCCTCCGCGGTCGACCCGGACGGCGGACCGGCGATCTCCTCGGGGGTCGGCCGCGGACAGTGGACGTGCAGGTCGACGCGATCCAGCAGCGGCCCGCTCAGCTTGCGTCGGTAGCGGTCCAGGTCGGCATCGCTGCAACGGCAGCGTGCCGACCCGGCGTAGCCGCACGGGCACGGGTTGGCGGCGGCCAACAGCAGCGTGCGCGCCGGGAAGGTCCGCGTCCGCCCCTGACGGACCAGCGCGACGCGAGCGTCCTCCAACGGCTGCCGCAGCGCCTCGAGCGCGTCGCGTCGGAACTCCGGCAGCTCGTCCAGGAACAGCACGCCCCGGTGGGCCAGCGTGATCTCGCCCGGACGCGGCACCGATCCACCGCCGACCAGGCCGGCGGCGGACGTGCCGTGGTGCGGCGCCCGGAACGGCCGAGCGGTGATCAGGCCCCCGCCGTCGTGCAGGCCGCTGACGCTGTGGATCCGCGTGACCTCGAGCGCCTCGGACGTGCGCATCGCCGGCAGCAGTCCCGGCAGTCGACGGGCCAGCATCGTCTTGCCCGATCCCGGCGGCCCGATCAGCAGCAGGCTGTGGCTGCCGGCCGCCGCGACCTCCAGCGCCCGTCGCGCGAGCTGCTGCCCGCGCACGTCGGCCAGGTCGAGGCCGTCCGGCGGGGTGACCGGGTGGTCGCGCTCCAGCGTCGGCGTCGGGGGTGGCTCGGCGTCGGTGCGGGCCAGCGCCGTCAGCGTCTCGCGCAGCGTCCGGACGCCACGGATCGTCAGGGCCGAGGCGAGCCGGGCCTCGGCGACCTGCTCCTCCGGCAGCACCAGGCGGCCGAGGCCGACGGTGCGCGCGCCCTCAGCGACCACCAGTGCGCCGCGCCCGGCCCGGACCACGCCGCCGAGCGACAGCTCGCCGACGATCGCAACCCCGTCCAGGTCGACTCCCGGCGCCTGGCCGCTGGCCGCGAGCACCGCGACCGCGATCGCCAGGTCGAATCCCGGACCGCCCTTCGGCAGGCTGGCCGGAGCCAGGTTGACCGTGATCCGGCGTTGCGGCAGCTCGAACCCCTGGTTGCCGAGCGCCGAGCGCACGCGCTCGCGCGATTCCCGCACCGCCAGGTCCCCCAGGCCGACGATCGTGAACGCCGGAAGCCCGGGCCGGACGTCGACCTCGACGGTCACCGGCCGAGCGTCGAGGCCGTCGATGGTGAACGTCTCCACACGCGCCAACATGGCCGCCACGCTAGGTCTCGTCTGCGTTGCGACTCTGCCCGTGAAGCACGCCGAGAACGCGCCAAGATCGCGACGGTTCAGCGCGCCGTGGGCCCGTCACGAAGTCGGCGCGAAACCGGTGCCCTCGCGTGTCAGGAACACTACCCCACGCAACGCGCCGCCGCCTAGCGTCAGAGCGATGTCAGGCTCCGCACCGACCGCATCCAGCACCGACCGTCGCCGCCGGATCGGCGCGCTCGGCGAGCAGCACGCTCGCCACCACCTGCAGCGCCGTGGCTACCGCCTGGTCGCCGCCCAGGCGCGCACCCGCCACGGCGAGATCGACCTGATCGCCGTCGACGGACCGACCCTCGTCTTCTGCGAGGTCAAGACCCGGGTCGCCCGCAACGGGACCACGCCCTGGACGTCGCTCCACGCCCGCAAGCGCGCGCAGGTCCGGAGGCTCGCCGTCGCCTGGTTGAGCGAGCACGAGGACCGTCCGCGGACCAGCGAGCTCCGCTTCGACGCGATCCTCGTCACCGTCGATCGCGAGGGCGGGCTGCGCTCGCTGGAGCAGATCGAGGGGGCGTTCTGACCGTGCGCGCCCTGGACCGCGCCCCGGCGCGGCGCTGTTCGCTGACCGCCCCGTCGTCGCGCAGTTCGCGGGACCCCGCCCGTCGCCGAGCAGTTCGCGGGCCCCGCCCAGCGCCGCGCGGACCCGCCCCTCAGACCAGTCCGGCGTACGCCACGGAGCGGAACGAGCGGCGGTGCAGGTCGTTGATCCCGTGCGTGCGGATCGCGTCCTGGTGCGCGGCGGTGCCGTAGCCCTTGTGCTGCGTGAAGTTCCACTCCGGCAGCCGCTCGTGGGCGCGGTGCATGAAGCGGTCGCGGGTGACCTTGGCGACGATCGAGGCCGCCGCGATCGCGGCGCTCAGGTGGTCGCCACCGACGACCGGCTCCTGGGCGTAGCCGATGTCCAGCACGCGGAAGCCGTCGATCCGGCAGAGCGCGCCCGGTCGCGCCACCGTGCGAGCGGCGGTGCCGAGGGCTTCGAGGTTCGTCACGTGCAGCCCGCGCGCGTCGAGGCCCTCGACGCAGCGGCTCGCCACGCCGACCCGGACGGCCAGTCGCAGGACGACCCCGAACAACCGCTCGCGCTCGTCCTCGGTGTGCTTCTTCGAGTCGTCGAGCGCCCCGAGGGCGCGGACCTCGGCCGGGCCGATCCGGTGCAGGTCGAGCAGCACCGCCCCCGCGACGAGCGGGCCGGCGAGGCAGCCGCGGCCGGCCTCGTCGGCGCCGACGACCCAGCGGGCGCCGGTCCTACGGTCGTGCTCGACCAGCGTTCGGCCGCGACTCATGCGCACACCCCGAGGGTACGCGCCGGACCGGCGGCCGAGTGGGGCCTAGACCCCACCGATGCGATTGGGCGGCCAGTAGGTGGCGAACGCCTTGCCGACGACGGCGTCGCGCGGCACCGGGCCCCAGAACCGCGAGTCGTTCGACTCCCCGCGGTTGTCGCCCATCATGTAGTAGTGCCCGGCCGGCACGCGGATCGCGCGCGGCAGCGTGCACGGGCTGCCCGACGTGGTCTGGCCCTGGCACGTGTCGCTGATGAACGGCTCGTTGGTCCGCTTGCCGTTGAGGATCACGCGACCCTCACGCACCGCGATCAGGTCGCCGGGACCGGCAACCACGCGCTTGATGTAGTTCTCGCCCGTCCAGGTGCCGCCGACGGACTTCGCGCACGGCTTGCCGTCCGGCATGCTGTCGCGGTCCTCGCAGATGCCGGCCGCGGTCGAGCCGGCCTCGGGCTCGAGGCCCGAGTCGCCGGGCTCCGCGCCGCGGGGCGGGTGGAAGACGACGATGTCGCCGATCTTCGGGTCGGAGCCGAGCCGGTGCGCGATCCGGTTGACCAGCACGCGCTGCTTGATCTCCAGCGTCGGCAGCATCGAGCCACTGGGGATCTGGTACGGCTTGACCAGGAACTTCTGGATGCCCAGCGCGAGCAGCAGCGCCAGGACGACGAGGCCGACGAGCTCGACGAGCGGGTGAATCCGTCGCTTGGACTTCTTCCCCGCCCCCCCGGCGTCGGGCCGAGGGGATGTCGCGTCGGCGGCCACGAGCGGGAGCCGCTAGGACTCGGCGTCCGTGGAGGCGTCGGCCGTGGTCTCGGCGACCGGAGCCTCCGCCACGGGTGCCTCGTCGACCGGAGCGGCCGCCGTCTGGGCGGGACCCTTCTCCGGAGCGACGTAGCGCTTCTCACGCACGCGGGCGGCCTTACCGACCCGGCCACGCAGGTAGTAGAGCTTGGCGCGCCGAACGTCGCCGCGAGCCGCGACGTCGATCTTCTCGATCTTGGGAGAGCTGAGCGGGAACGTACGCTCCACGCCAACGCCGAACGACTGCTTGCGGACGGTGAACGTCTCGCGAGCTCCGTGGCCCTGGCGCTTGATCACAATGCCTTCGAAGACCTGCGTACGGCGACGCGTGCCCTCCACAACCTGGAAGTGCACGCGGACGCGGTCACCAGGCTGGAAGTCGGGTTGCGAGCGGAGCTGTTCACGCTCGAGCTTCTCGATCACGGTCGTCATTAGCGAGGGGCCCGGGAGGTCGGAAAACACGCACCAACGCGTGATCCGGGCAAGATGAACAATCTAGCGAAGCAGGCGGCGCCACGCGCTGAGGGTCCGCCGCCGTCGGATCGCGAGGTCGGCGTGGCTACTCGCGACCGAGCCGCGAGCCGGCGTCGCCGCGTTCACGGCTCCGGGCACGACGCCAACCGTCGATCTCGGCGTGGTGTCCCGACAGCAGCACGTCGGGCACCTTCCAGCCCCGATGCTCGGCCGGCCGGGTGTAGTGCGGGTACTCGGGATCGCCGTCGAGCGCGACGCTGAAGCTCTCCTCGACCGCCGAGTGCGCGTGACCGAGCGTCCCGGGCAGCTTGCGCAGGACCGCGTCGCAGACGACCATCGCCGCGAGCTCGCCACCGGCGAGGACGTACTGGCCGATCGACAGCGTGTCCGAGCAGAAGTGCTGGACGATCCGCTCGTCGAAGCCCTCGTAGCGACCGCAGAGCAGGGTGATGCCCTCCTCCTCGGCGGCCAGCTCGTCGACGTAGGCGTCGTCGAGCACGCGTCCCCCGGGGGTCAGCGCGATCACCCGGCGGTGCTTGCGCAGCTCGACCGGGTCCTCCTCGTAGACCCCGCGCAGCGCCTGCTCCATCACGTCGACCCGCAGCACCATCCCGGCGCCGCCGCCGTAGGGCGTGTCGTCGACCTGGCGGGCGGTGGTCGTCGTGTAGTCCCGCGGGTTGAAGGTCCGGACGCGGTGTCCGGCCTCCGCCGCGTTGCGGACGTGGCGCTGGTCGTCGAACCAGCCGAACCACTCGGGGAACAACGTGAGGACGTCGATCTCCACGCGCTACCCCTCGTTGGGGGCCGACGTCGCTTCGGCCGACTCGGGCTCGCCCATGAAGGCCAGGTCGATCACGATCCGACCGGCCTTGGCGTCCATCTCGGGCACGGCCTCGCGGTGCATCGGCACCAGCAGGTCCGCAGCGTCGGCGCGACGCACCTCGAGCACGTCGCACGACGGCAGCACCAGCACGTTGGCGACCTCGCCGACCAGCGCGCCGCCGGTCGAGTGCACGGCCATGCCGACCAGCTCGTCGGGCCAGAACTCGTCGTCCTCCAACGGCGGCAGCATCGAGCGCGGGACGAACAGGTCCTTCCCGCGGAGCTGCTCGACCGTCGTGATGTGGTCGACGCCCTCGAGCCGAAGCAACGGCCGCGAGTCGGTGCCGCCCCGGTGGGTGATCTTACGAGCGACCCCGTCGACGGTGACCGTCGTACCGGCGACCAGCAGCGGTCCGCGCGGGCGGGTCACGTGGAACATGCCGTCCAGGCCGTGGTGCTTGCCGATCCAGCCGGCCGACAGCTGCGGCTCGGCCGCGTCGGTCGCGGGCGGATCGTTCGAGTCAGCCACGGTCAGTCGTCGACGATGTCGACGAGGACACGCTGGTCGTGGTGCGCCGCAGCGACCTTGACCACGGTGCGGAGGGCGTAGGCGGTGCGCCCACCCCGTCCGATCACCTTGCCGTAATCGTCCGCATCGACCCGCAGCTCGAAGACGACACTGGATTCGTCGTCCTCCGGCAGCTCCGTGACTTCCACGGCGTCCGGCTCGTCGACGATCGCACGCGTCACGTCGGCGAGCAGCGCCGCGACGACGCTGGGCTCGGCCTCGGGGGTCGTCACGGCGGGAAGCGGTCTAGCGCGCCTGGATGCCCTGCGTGCGCAGGAGCTTCTTGACGGTGCCCGACGGCTGGGCGCCGACGGACAGCCAGTGCTGCACGCGCTCTTCGTTGAGCACGATGGTGGACGGCTCGGTCTGCGCGTTGTACTGACCGATGGTCTCGATCACCCGGCCATCACGCTGGTTGCGGGAATCGGTGGCGACAACGCGCCACACCGGGTTCTTCTTGCTTCCCACGCGGGTAAGCCTCAGTCGAACAGCCACGAACGTCCTTCAGTCACGGTCTCGGATGGGCGCAGGGCAGGAAAGCTCCTGCGCCGAAGGTCATGAAGCCTAGCGTGATCGCCCCGGGTGCCGTCGTGCGACATGCGGAGCGGTCGACGCGGGTGGTCAGCGCTTGCGTCGCTTGGCGGCGCGCTTGCCGCCGCGAACGCCCGCGGCCTTGGCCGCTCCGGCCATTCCCGGCGGCAGTCCCGCGGGCATCCCGGCCCCGCCGGCCCCGCCCATCAGCGCGCCCAGGTCCCCCATCTTGCCCTTGGACATCTGCTTCATCATCTTCCGCATCTGCTGGAAGTTCTTGACGAGCTGGTTGACCTGCTGGACGGAGGTCCCGGAGCCCTTGGCGATCCGCAGCCGGCGACCGCCCTTGATCAGCTCGGGGTGACGGCGCTCCTTGGGGGTCATCGAGAGGATGATCGCCTCGACGCGGTCCATCTCGCGGTCGTCGATGTTGGCGTCCTTGAGCTGCGAGCCGACGCCGGGGAGCATCCCCATCACCTTCGACAGCGGACCCATCCGCCGGATCATCTTCATCTGCTTGAGGAAGTCCTCGAGCGTGAACTCGTTGCGCCGCAGCTTGCGCTCGAGGTCCTTGGCGTCGGACTCGTCGATCTGCTTGCCGGCGGACTCGATCAGCGACAGCACGTCGCCCATGCCGAGGATCCGCTGCGCCATCCGGTCCGGATGGAACGCCTGGAAGTCCGGCAGCTTCTCGCCGGTCGACGCGAACAGGATCGGCTTGCCGGTGACGGCCTTGACCGACAGCGCGGCGCCGCCTCGGGCGTCGCCGTCGAGCTTCGACATCACGACGCCGTCG
>JBAZOW010000189.1:0-7216 GCA_041648495.1 Patulibacter sp. | reverse complement strand
GCACTGGATGGCCCTGATCCAGCGGACCCCCGAGATGATCCTGCTGCACACGGAGTTCTGGGCGTTCGCGGTTCGCGACCCCGAGGTCCGGCCGCGGGTCGCGGCGTACTACGCCGAGGTCCGCGCGTCGCTCTGCCGGCTGCTCAGCGCCGGGGCCCGGGAGCTCGGCCTGCGGCTGACGATGCCGGTCGAGGAGATCGCCGTCGCGGTCGAGGCGCTGGCCGACGGCGTCGCCCGGCAGCGGCTGTCCGATCCCGGCGTGATCGCGGACGACCTCTTCGCGCGGCTGTTGTCGCAACTGCTGCAGAGCGTCTCGTCGCCGGTCGAGCCGGTCGCCGACGCCGTCTGAGCGAAACGCGGGGGAGGAGGGCTTCTCCTCCTCCAGGGGCCCGCGGACGGACCTCAGACGAGGGCGCACCAGTCGGCGGCCAGCGCGTCGACCGCGGCGTCGCGGACCAGCGGGCGCCCGTCGATCGTGGCGACCGGCACGACCCCGCGACCCGCGGAGGTGATGAAGGCCGACCGGACCGCCTCGAGGTCGTCGAGGTGCAGCGGTCGATCGTCGCGGGCGTCGCCGCCGAGCACCCACGAGCGGGTCACGCCCGGCAGGATCCCGCGCGCCGGAGGGGTCGCGATCCCGCCGGCATGGTCGATCAGGAAGAGGCTGGCGCGGGTGGTCTCGCCGAGGCGACCGGATGCGGACACCAGCAGCGGCTCGTCGCCGTCGCGACGCGCGGCCTCGGCCTCGGCCTCGATCGCCCAGTTGCGGGACGCCCGCTTCTGCTCGCGGGCGCGATCCTCGGGGTCGTAGCCGCCGACGGTCACCAGGCGGACGGGATCGGTCGATGCGGGGGCGCGCGCCGCACTGGAGACCATCGCATCGGGAGTCACGTCGAACCGCACCACGGTCGGTTCGGTCGTGGTCCGCGACCAGGTGTGCGCAAGCACCCGGACGGCCTCGATCTGCGACGGGCTCGCCCCGGCGCGGTGCAGGCGCAGCAGGTGGCTGTGGAGAAGGCGGATCCGTCCGTCCTCGATCAGGACGGTTTCCAGGACCGGCTCGGGGGGCAGCCGCGGAGGCACCGCTACATCGTCTCAGGCGACGCCGAAACGTGCTGCACAGGGCATACATGATCGATGCAGAACGCGCGTCTCGCCGCCATCCGGTTGAATCCTTCGAATTCCCTGTTGGACCTCAGGAGGATGTTCTAGTGCCCGACACATCAGTGCTCACCGAGAACCGCAAGCTGCTGGCCTGGGTGGACGAAATCGCCCAACTGACGCAGCCGGACCAGATCGCCTGGTGCGACGGCTCGGCCGAGGAGTACGACCGGCTCTGTCAAGAGCTGGTTGACGCCGGCACCTTCCGTCGTCTTTCCGACGCGAAGCGGCCCAACAGCTACCTCGCCTGGTCGGATCCGTCCGACGTGGCGCGCGTGGAAGACCGTACCTTCATCGCGGCCGAAAAGGAAATCGACGCCGGCCCGAACAACAACTGGCGTCCGCCGGCCGAGCTGCGCGCCGAGCTGAACGGCCTGTTCGACGGCTGCATGAAGGGCCGCACGATGTACGTCGTGCCGTTCTCGATGGGTCCGCTCGGCTCCGACAAGAGCCAGATCGGCGTGCAGGTCACCGACTCGCCCTACGTGGTCGTGTCGATGCGGATCATGGCCCGGATGGGCAAGAAGGCGCTCGACGTGCTCGGCACCGACGGCGAGTTCGTCCCGTGCGTGCACTCGATCGGCGCTCCGCTGGCCGACGGCCAGGCCGACGTGCCGTGGCCGACCAACGCGGACACGAAGTACATCGTCCACTACCCCGAGACCCGTGAGATCTGGTCCTACGGCTCGGGCTACGGCGGCAACGCCCTGCTCGGCAAGAAGTGCCTCGCGCTGCGCATCGCCTCGGTGATGGCCCGCGACGAGGGCTGGATGGCCGAGCACATGCTGATCCTCAAGCTGACGTCGCCCGAGGGCACGGTCAAGTACGTCACGGGCGCGTTCCCGTCGGCGTGCGGCAAGACCAACCTCGCGATGCTGATCCCGACGCTGCCGGGCTGGACCGTCGAGACGGTCGGCGACGACATCGCCTGGATGAAGTTCGGCGACGACGGGCAGCTCTACGCGATCAACCCCGAGGCCGGCTTCTTCGGCGTCGCCCCGGGCACGGGCGAGAAGACCAACCCGAACGCGATCGCCGCGATCAAGTCGGACACGATCTTCACGAACACCGCGCTGACCGACGACGGCGACGTCTGGTGGGAGGGCCTGACCAAGCAGGCCCCGGACCACCTGATCGACTGGCACGGCAACGACTGGACGCCGGACAGCGAGGCGCCGGCCGCGCACCCGAACTCGCGCTTCACGGTCGCCGCGTCGCAGGCGCCGTCGATCGCCCCGAACTGGGAGGACCCGGCCGGGGTGCCGATCTCGGCGTTCCTCTTCGGTGGTCGCCGCGCCTCGGTGATCCCGCTGGTCCGCGAGGCGACGTCGTGGGAGCACGGCGTGTTCCTCGGCGCGACGATGAGCTCGGAGCAGACCGCCGCCGCCTTCGGCACCGTCGGTCAGCTGCGCTTCGACCCGTTCGCCCAGCTGCCGTTCGCCGGCTACAACATGGGCGACTACATGGCCCACTGGCTGAAGCTGGGCAAGACCGATGGCGCCAAGCTGCCGAAGATCTTCTACGTCAACTGGTTCCGCAAGGACGCCGACGGCAGCTTCATCTGGCCCGGGTTCGGCGAGAACTCGCGCGTGCTGGAGTGGATCTTCCGCCGCTGCGAGGGGAAGGCCGACGCGACCGAGACCCCGATCGGCCTCGTTCCGCGCGCCGAGGACCTCAACGTCGAAGGCCTCGACATCAGCGCCGAGGACCTGGAGCTGCTGCTGACCGTCGACAACGACGCGGTCAAGGCGGAGCTGCCGCAGATCGAGGCGCACCTGGAGCAGTTCGGCGACCGGCTTCCCGCCGAGGTCCGGGCGCAGCTCGACGCGCTGAAGAGCGCGCTGAACGCCTGAGAAGGTCCGGCATGACCGGCTCGGGGTCGTCCACCCCGAGCCGCTGAGGGACGAACGGCGCGCCGCGGGCACTCGGCGCGCCGTTCGTCGTTTTAGAACTGGTTGACGGGCCGGTCGAGGGCCGGTGCGCGTCGACGTGTGTCGAACTAATCGACAGGGATCGACGCGGAGCCGCCGGGCGCGGACTACGCCAGCCGCCAGTCGAACGGCTCGTGCCCCAGCTCGACCAGTGCGGCGTCGGTCCGGCTGAAGATCCGCGATCCGCGGAACGCCGCCACCGACATCGGCGACGGGTGCGCGGCCTCGACCACGCGGTGCCCGTCGAGCGGCAACCGGTTGACCACGCCCTGCGCGGCCCGGCCGAGCGCCAGGAAGACCAGTCCCCGACGTTGCTCGGCCAGCCGCCGCAAGAGCTCGAAGGTGACGGCCGGCCACTGCGCCGGCCCGTGGGACCCGGGTGCGCCCATCCGCACCGTCAGCGAGGCGTTGAGCAGCAGCATGCCGCGGCCGGCCCACGGCGTCAGGTCGCCGGTCGGCGGCGGGTCGATCCCCAGGTCCTGCTGGAGCTCGGTGAACATGTTGCGCAGCGACCCGGGGATCGCGGCCTCCGGCGTCACCGAGAACGCGAGCCCCATCGGCACGCCCGCTCCGGGGTACGGATCCTGCCCGCAGAGCACCACCTGCACGTCATCGGGGGCGACCAGCTCGAGCGCGCGGAAGACCTGGGCCTTGAGCGGCTGAACCCGCTGGCCGGCCGCGACCTCGCCGCCGAGGAACGTCTCGACGTGGGCGAGCGCGGGGCGGTCGACGAACGGGCGCCACGGCGGCGGGACGTGGGACGCGAGGTCGATCGGCTGCGGGGCGGGCGAGGACGTCATCCCGGCGGATGCTTTCGCGACGACCGGACGTCAGTCGACGCAGGCGTTCGCCCGCGCCAGCAGCACGCCCCGTTCGGCCCCGTTCTCGCACCGCTCCGCCGCCCGCAGGAACGCGGCGCGGGCGTCGACCGTGCGACCGGCGCGCTCCAACAGGTCGCCCCGGACCGTGTCGACCAGGTGGTACCCGGCCAGTCGCGGATCGTCGGCGAGCGCGTCGACCAGCTCCAGGCCCGCGTCCGGGCCGAAGGCCATCGCCACCGCGACCGCGCGGTTCAACTCGACCACAGGAGACCCGGTGATCGTCGCGAGCGCGTCGTAGAGTGCGACGATCCGCGGCCAGTTGGTCGCCGGGACGCTCGTCGCCCGCGCGTGGCAGGCGGCGATCTCGGCCTGCAGGCCGTACGGACCGAGCGGCGTCTCGAGCGCGGTCAGCCGGTCCAGCGCGGCCAGCCCGCGGCGGACGAGCAGCCGGTCCCAGCGGGCGCGGTCCTGATCCTCGAGCCGGATCGGCGTGCCGTCGGCCGTCGACCGGGCGTGCAGCCGTGACGCCTGCAGCTCGAGCAGCGCCTGGAGCCCCAGCACCTCAGGCTCGTTCGGGCGCAGCGCCGCGAGGATCCGCGCCAGCCGCAGCGCGTCGCCGCAGAGCTCGGGGCGGATCCAATCGTCTCCGCGGCTGGCCGCGTAGCCCTCGTTGAAGACCAGGTAGACGACATCGAGCACCGGGGCGAGCCGCTGCTGCAGCTCGTCGCCGCTCGGCAGCTCGAACGGGGCGCGGACCGCGGCCAGCGTCCGCTTGGCGCGGACGATCCGCTGGGCGATCGTCGGCTCGCGGGTCAGGAACGCCCGGGCGATCTCGGCGCTGGTCAGTCCGCCGACGATCTTCAACGTGAGCGCGATGCGACCCTCGACCGGGACCGCGGGATGGCAGGTCAGGAAGACGAGCCGCAGGACGTCGTCCTCGACCGGCTGCTCGGCCGCCGCGAACGCGGGGTCCTCGAGCCGCTCCAGCACGCTGATCTCATGGATCAGTTGCTCCTGCTTGCGCTCGAACGTGGTGCGGCGGCGCAGCTGATCGATCCCGCGACGCTTGGCGACGGTCATCAGCCACGCTCCGGGCTCGTCGGGGACCCCGCCGGTCGGCCACTGCTCCAGGGCCGCGACGAAGGCGTCCTGGGCGAGTTCCTCGGCCAGCCCGACATCGCGCAGGCTCCGGGTGAGCCCGGCCACCAGCTTCGCCGACTCGATCCGCCAGATCGCGTCGATCGTCGCTCGGGTGGCCGGGGTCGTCACGGGACTCTCCGCGCCGGCGCTCAGGCACCCGGCCGTTCGCGGTTGGCGGTCTCGCCGGCAACGAGCCGCTCGTTGGCCTCGCGCAGCTCGGGGGTCATCTGGTCGTCGAAGTCGGACATGTCGAAGACCTGGCGGATCTCGACCTCGGTGCCGCCGTCGAACGGTGCCCGCTTGAGCCACTCGATCGCTTCCTCGCGAGACGCGCACTCCCAGAGCCAGTACCCGGCGACGAGCTCCTTGGCCTCGGTGAACGGTCCGTCGGTGACGGTCTTCGTCCCGCCGTCGAAGCGGACCTTGGCCCCCTTGCTGGTCGGATGCAGGCCGTCGCCGCCGATCATCACCCCGGCCTTGACGAGCTCCTCGTTGTAGGCGGTCATCTCCTCGAGCTGCTTGGTCGTCGGCATCACGCCCGCCTCGGTGTCGGCGTCGCCGGGAACCAGAACCATGAATCGCATCGGAATCTCCTTCGGGTGACGGGCTCGTCCGGAGCCCGTCTCGTTCGTTCTGCCTTGATGTCGAACGAGCCGCGCCGTTCTCGACAACGAGTTCTCACGAGTTCGTCGGGAGGGGCGGACAGCGTCGTTCGGTCTCGACGTCGAACGAGCCTCGCCGTTTTCGACGAGGACTTGGAGATTCGTTCGTGCGACGTACGCGCGCGTCGGAGAGCAACGGCGCGTCCTTCGCGCCGCTAGAACTCGATGATCGAGCGGATGCCGTCCTGGTGGTGCATCAGGTCGAAGCCCTTGTTGACCTCGTCCAGCGTGATCCGGTGCGAGAGCATCGAGGGGACGTCGATGTCGCCCTCCATCCAGCGGTTGATCAGCAGCGGGACCTGGGTCCGCCCGCGAACGCCGCCGAACGACGAGCCGGTGACGCGGCGGCCGGTGATCAGGAAGCGGGGGACGATGTCCAGCGTCTCGCCCTTGCCCGCCACGCCGATCATCGTCGCCAGACCCCACGCCTCGCGCGCGGCCTCGACGGACTGGCGCATCACGCCGACGTTGCCGGTCGCCTCGAAGGTGTAATCGGCGCCGAAGCCGTCGGTCAGCGCCTTGATCGCCTCGACCGGGTCGGTGCCCGGGCCGGCGAGGATCGCGTCGGTGGCGCCGTGGTGGCGGGCCATGTCGAGCCGGTTCTCGGCCAGGTCGACGGCGATGATCCGGCCCGCTCCAGCGATCCGGGCTCCGGCGATCGCGCCCAACCCGACCAGGCCGCAGCCGAAGACGGCGACGGTCGCGCCCTCTTCGACCTCGGCGGTGTAGAGCGCGGCCCCGACGCCGGTCGAGAGCCCGCAGGCGAAGATCGAAGCGCCTTCCAACGGGGCGGCCTTGTCGATCTTGGCGAGGGCGATCTCGGGCATCACCGTGTACTCGGCGAAGGTCGAGGTGCCCATGAAATGGCGGATCGGCTCGCCGTCGCGCGACAGTCGCGTGGTGCCGTCGGGCAGGTAGCCGATGTTCTGCTGGTCGCGGATCGCCAGGCAGCGGTTGGTGCGGCCGCTCTTGCAGTGCAGGCACTCGCCGCACTCGGGGGCGAACAGCGTGACGACGTGGTCGCCGACCGTCAGCGAGCTGACGCCGGGGCCGACCTTCTCGACGACGCCCGCGCCCTCGTGGCCCAGGACGCAGGGCGCGTAGCCGGACGGGTCGGCGCCCGAGGCGGTGTAGAGGTCGGTGTGGCAGACGCCGCAGGCGTGCAGCTTGACGAGCACTTCGCCCTGCTGCGGCTCGGCCAGGTCGACCTCCTGGACCGCCAGCGGCTCGCCGAACTCTTCCAGGACCGCCGCGCGAATCTTCATGGGACCGACGGTACCGCGTGGTGGCGGTGGATGGTGTGAACGGGGATCGGGGATCCCGGGCGGGCCGCGGTGAGATCGCGCAGGTTCATCAAGCGGGTGGTCACCGCAGTCCGGGGCCGGGGGGATGCGGGCGGGTTGGCGGGCCGGGGCGGATCGGGGCGGGACGGGCTCGGCGGCGGCACGCGTCGGGCGCGAGCCATGCATCTGGTCGCTCCGGGCGGTGCGCCTCCGTGCGT
>JBAZOW010000188.1:0-7276 GCA_041648495.1 Patulibacter sp. | reverse complement strand
GCGTCGCAGCAGATCCCCGAATCGCACCGTCCACGCGGGGCGAGCCACCGCGACCAGCAGCCCACCGACCACCAGCAACGGGATCGTCGCCCGCCACGCTCCCGGCCGGACCACGGCCCACTGCGGTTCCGCCGCCCAGACGGCGACCCCGTTGACCCAGTCGAGCAGTGGCCCAACCGCGCCGACCATCCAGCCGCTGATGGGGTGCGCCTCGGGACCGAGCACGCCTGCGGCCATCCCCAACCAGGTGACCGGCGCGACCAGCGGCTCAACGATCACGTTGGCGGGCAGGCTGGTCAGCGAGACGTCACCGACCGATACCGCCAACACCGGTGCGGTCGCGAGCCCCGCGCCGACCGGGACCGCCAACGCCATCCCGACCCAGGCCGGCAGTCCGATCCGCTTGGCCAGCCGAGCCAGGGGGTCGACGAGCAGCAGCAGGCCGATCACCGCGGCAAAGCTCAACTGCCAGCCGAGCTGCTCGGGCGAGAACGGATCGACCAGCACGGTCACGAGCGCCGCCAGCAGCAGCGCCCACCAGCGATCCGCGATCCGGCCGAGGAAGAGCGCCAGCAAGGTCAGCACGCCCATCACCCCCGCCCGTCGAATCGACGGCCCGGCCCCCGCCAGCGGCACGTAGACCGCGACTGCGGCGATCGCTCCCGCTAGCCGCCACGGGCGCCGCACCCCGATCAGCGCGCCGATCCCGATCACCATCGCCGCGACCAGCGCGACGTTCTGCCCGCTTGCGGCCACTAGGTGCGCCAACCCGCTGCGACGGTAGGCGTCCTCCTGCTCGGCCCCGAACGCGTGGTCCTGACCGAGCACCATCCCGCGCAGTAGGGCGGTGCGCGGGTCGGGACCGTCCGGCACTTGCGACTCGTCGGGCTTCCCGCCGTCGGGTCCCTCCTCTTCCGACGCATGGGTCCTGGCCGCGCCAGCTGCGACGCCATCTCGCCCGCCCCCGAACGTCAGCGTCCGCTCGGCCCGCTCTCGCAGCCGGTCGACCGCGCCCCGCCACCCGCCACGCTGGCCGGTCACGCCGAGCACCGTCGCGTCCAGCCCGAGCGCGATCCCCCGCGACCGCGTCCCGACCGCCGACGGCGAGAGCTCGCGCAGCGTCCCGCGCACGCTGACCAGCGCTCCGGTCCGCAGGCCCGGTCCCCGTCGCGCCACCGGCGTGCGGACGTCAACCGTCGCGCCCCGCAGCCGCCCGTCGAACCGCCATCCGCCGGTCAGCGTCTGCTCGGGCGGCTGCAGCACCTCGACGGTCTCGCTCGGCCGCACGGTCGCGCCGTCCCGCATCGGCCCCTGCGCGTGGCTCCACGCCTGCGCCATGCGCAAGCTGCCGCCGACCGCGGCCAGCCCGACCGCGATCACCGCGACGATTGCCCACCCCGTCCGCGGCTGGCTCAGCCACGCCGCCCCCGCGACGACGGGGACCAGCCAGGCCCAGCGGGGTCCGGCGATCAGCGCGGCGACGATCGCCGCGACCAGGTGGTGCTGGGGCCAGCGCGCCGTCATCGCTCACCGCTCCAGCTGGCTCCGCAGCGCTTCGAGCTTCTTCGGGCCGATCCCGGGAATCTCCGCCAGGTCCTCGACCGTGCCGATCCCGCCCCGCTCTTCGCGCAGCCGGATGATCTTCTCGGCGGTGGTCGGACCTACGCCGTCAAGCTGATCGAGCTGCTCAGGCGTGGCGGTGTTGAGGTCGACCGGAGGGCCCGGCGCTCCGGCGCCCGCGGTCCCAGCGCCGGCACCACCCGAACCCGTCGCAGCGGCACCCGCGCCGCCGCCCGATCCCGCCCCACCCGCGGCCCCACCCTTAAGCGCCTGGCGATCGGGCACCACCACCTGCTGCCCGTCCCGCAACTCCGCCGCCTGATTGACGCCGTGCGGGTTCGCGTCCTTCGTGGCGCCGCCGGCGCGCTTGACCGCGTCGACGATCCGCGAGCCGTCCGGCATCGCGTAGACGCCGGGGCGCCGGACCTCGCCCGTGACGTGGACCGTCAGACCAACTCCTCCGGAGACCGTCGGGGGCTCGGCGTCCCCCGCCTCGCCGGTCGTTCCCGAGACCTCAGGCGCGGCCCGGTCGGCGTCCTCCCCGACGCCGCCGGTCGTACTTCCGCCTGCTGCCTTGGTCGACCGCTCCACGACGGCTCCGGAGGGTGTGACTCGACCGTCGTCATCTCGTGGCACCGAGGCGATCACGCGAACGGCGATCAACCCCAGCAGCACCGCCGCGGCGGCGCCAAGCACGAGACGGATCCACGGCTGGTCGAGCACCGGCCGAACGCTATGGATCGTCGTCCTACATGTGACCCCGAATCAGTGCCCGAACAGCACCGATTCCGTGACGCAAGAGGTCGCGACCGGTGAGCCGGTCACGACCTGCCCCGAACCCGCCTACCGCACCACCACGTTGACGAGCTTGCCCGGGACCACGATCACCTTGACCACGGTCTTGCCCTCGAGGAACGGCTGGATCTTCTCGCGGCCCATCGCCAAGGCCTCCAGCTCCTCGCGGGACGCCGAGGCCGAAACCGTCACGCGGTCGCGGACCTTGCCCTGGACCTGGACGACCAGCTCGAACTCGTCACGCTCCAGGTACTGCTGCTCCGCAGCCGGCCACGCCTGCTCCCAGACCCGGCAGCCGGTCAGCCGCTCGTAAGCGTCGGCGGTCAGGTGCGGTGCAAAGGGCTGCAGCAGCGAGTTGGCGGTCGCCAGCGCAAAGCGGATCGCCGCCCAGCCCTCCAGGTTCGCCACCACCTGGTCGTTGACGAACGTGCCGCCCTCGTCGGTGGCCTCCGCCGCGCGCGAGGACGCACCGTTGCCGACCAGCGCGTTGCGCCGGGCGGAGATCGCATTGGTCAGCTCCATCACCGCGGCGACCGCGGTGTTGAACGCGAACCGCCGGCCCATGTCGCCGGTGACCTTGTCGATCGCCCAGTGCGCCTTGCGGATCAGCTCCAGGTCGTCGCCCTCGCAGCCGTCCGGCGTCGTCGCGCCCGCGGGATGCGGTGCGGACGAGCCCGCCGAGGCACCTTCCGAGATCGGAGCGGCGTGCACCATCTGCTCCGCAGCCTCGGCACTCAAGCGCCACAGACGTGAGAGGAACCGGTACACGCCCTCGACGCCTTCGTCGGACCAGTCGGCGTCCTGGTCGGGCGGGCCGAGGAACAGCGCGTAGGTCCGGGCGGTATCCGCACCGAACTTGTCGACGATCTCGCGCGGGGCGACCGTGTTGCCCTTGGACTTGGACATCTTGGCCCCGTCCTTGGTGATCATGCCCTGCGTGAACAGTGCCTGGAACGGCTCGTTCACGTCGAGCACGCCGATGTCCGTCAGCGCCTTACAGAAGAACCGCGCGTAGAGCAGGTGGAGGATCGCGTGCTCGACGCCGCCGATGTACTGGTCGATCGGCATCCAGCGGTTGGCGACGGCCGGATCGAACGCGGCCTGGTCGTTCTGCGCGTCGGTGTAGCGCAGGAAGTACCAGGAGGAGTCGACGAAGGTGTCGAGCGTGTCGGTCTCGCGCAGCGCAGGGCGGGCGCAGGTCGGACAGGTCGTGTTGACCCAGTCCTCGGCCGCCGCCAGGGGCGACTTGCCCTTCGGCTTGTAGTCCTCGATCTCGGGCAGGACGACCGGCAGCTGGTCCTCGGGGACCGGGACCATCCCGCAGCTGTCGCAGTGGATGATCGGGATCGGGCAGCCCCAGTAGCGCTGACGGCTGATCAGCCAGTCGCGCAGGCGGAAGTTGATCGCCTCCTCGCCCTTGCCCTGCTCGTTCAGCCAGGCGGTGATCGCGGCGAGCGCGTCGCGGTTGGGCGTACCGTCGAAGTCGGCGTGGCTGTTGACGAGCGGACCGTCGCCGACGTAGGGCAGCGCCTCCTCGCTCAGCGCCCAGGCGTTGGCGTCGCTGGCGAAGTCGTCCGGAGCGTCGTCGTTGGCCCCGACGATCACGCGCTTGACCGGCAGGCCGTACGCCTGCGCGAAGTCGAAGTCGCGCTGGTCGTGACCGGGGACGGCCATGATCGCGCCGGTGCCGTAGTCGATCAGCACGTAGTCGGCCACGTACATCGGCAGCCGCTCGCCGTTGACCGGGTTGACCACCTCGCGGCCGAGCGCCACGCCGGTCTTCGGCTTGTCGGCCGCGCCGCGCTCGGTGCGGTCGGCGGTCAGCGCCTTCTGCACGTACGCGCGGACCTCGTCCTCGCGGTCGGTGCCCTCGACCAGCTTCATCACGTCCGGGTGCTCCGGCGCCATCACGAAGAAGGTCGCGCCGAAGAGCGTGTCGGGACGGGTGGTGAAGACCTCGTACTCGGTGTCGAGCTCGTCGCAGCGGAACCGCACCTCGGCACCGGCCGAGCGGCCGATCCAGTTGCGCTGCATCGTCTTGACGTGCTCGGGCCAGTCGATCGTGTCGAGATCGTCGAGCAGCCGCTGCGCGTAGTCGGTGATCCGCAGGAACCACTGCTCCAGCTGGCGGATCTCGACCAGCGCGCCGGAACGCTCGCCGCGACCGTCGATCACCTGCTCGTTGGCGAGCACCGTCTCGTCGACCGGATCCCAGTTGACCGCGGCGCTGCGCCGCTCGACCAGGCCGTTCTTGAAGAACTGCAGGAACAGCCACTGGGTCCAGCGGTAGTACTCGGGACGGTGCGACGCGATCTCGCGCGACCAGTCGATCGACACGCCCCATTCACGGAACTGACGCTGGAACGACTTGATCGACTTTTCGGTCGCATCGCGCGGATGCTCGCCGGTCTTGATCGCGTTGTTCTCGGCGGGCAGCCCGAACGAGTCGAAGCCCATCGGGTGCAGCACGGTCTTGCCGTGGCGGCGCTTGAAGTGCGCGACGGCGTCGCCGATCGCGTAGTTCTTCAGGTGCCCGACGTGCGGCTCGCCGCTCGGATAGGGCAGCATCTCGAGCACGTAGACCGGGTCCGCATCGGCGTCCTGGAGCGCGGAGTTGGAGACCTCCCACGTACGCTCGTCCGCCCACACCTGCTGCCAGCGGGGCTCGATCTGCTGAGGGTCGTACCGGTCGTCCATGAGCGACCGCCCAGTCTACGTCCTTCCTGGCACAGGTTCTCCCCGGTAGTGCGGGTTTCCAGGCCGATGCGGTGAGGCGCTCGGCGCGGTTGACCGACCCCGTGACGAAACGAGCCGTGGGTCACGCGACGAAGGCCGCTCACTGCAACGTTCCTCCCGTCGGTAGGGCATCCGCCCGCGGGTGCCCGTGGACAACCTATGCTCAGCGGGATGGCCGCCGACCCGCGAGCGCAGTCCTCCCCCGCCGCGGGATCGAACGGCTCCGCCGCCGCGGACCGCGTCGGATCGATCGTCGCTGCGGCCGAGCAGGCCGCCGAGCAGCTGCGGAAGGATGCCCAGCGCGAGGCCGACGCCCTGCTGCGCGACGCCGGACAGCGGGCCGACGAGCGGATCGCCGCCGCCGAGCGCCGCGCCAACGACCGGATCGCCGAAGCCGACCGCGCCGCCCGCATGCGCGTCGAAGCCGCCGAGCAGGACGTCGTCGACCTGGTCACCGAAGCCCGCGAGCGCGTCGAGACGGCGCGCGAGCAGGCCGACCGAACCGCGGCCGAGGCCCGGGAACGGGCCGCCGAGCTGGTCGACCGGGCGCGGAGCGATGCGGACGAGCTGACCGATCGCGCGCGCATCGAGTCTGAGGCGCTGACGGCGAAGGCGCGCGAGGGTGCCGACGCCACCGTCGCCCGGGCACGCGGCGAGGCGCAGGCCCTCACCGCCGAGGCTCGTGAGCGAGCCGAGCGGGCGACGGAGCAGGCTGAGCAGGCAGTCGCCACCGCGCAGGCCGAGGCCGAGCAGACGATCGCCGACGCCCGCGCCGAGGCCCAGGCCCGGTACGAGAAGGCCCAGGCCGACCTGCAGGCGTGGGTGGTCTCCCAACGGACGGCGGCCGAGCAGTCAGCAGCGCAGGTCCGCCGCGACGCTGAGATCCACGCCAAGCGGGTCAGCGAGGCGGCCGAGGGGCGCAGCGCGTCGGCCGTCGGCGAGGCCGAGTCGCGGGCCGCCGAGATCCTCCGCGAGGCGCAGGAGACGGCCGACCGGATGATCGCCGAGGCCACGCTCGCCCGGACCGAGGCGCTGCGCGCGGCCGACGCCGCCCGGGCCTCGGCGGAGCAGGACGCCGAGCAGGCCAACGACGAGGCCCGCCGCCGCGCCCAGGTCCAGCTGACCGCCGCGCGCGAGACCGCGATGCACGTGCTTCACGAAGGCGAGACCCTGGCGCGCAACCTGAACGACCTCGGCCAGTCGTTGGAGGCCAACGCCCGCAACATCCTCCACGACGTCCGCGCCAGCCACGCCGCCCTGATCGCCACGCTCGACCGCGTCTCAGTGGCCCGGCAGACCAACGCCCCGCGGCAGCTGGGATCGGGTTCGTCCGGCTCGCGCGGTCCCCGACGCTCCTCCGGCGGCGAGCCCCCGCTCGAGCCCCCGGAGTTCGTGCGGTAGCGGTCGGGCGCGCGCCGACGAGAAACGCTGGTTTGCCCGCCCAGCGCGGGCAAACCACGCCCCGTCGCCCGCGACCTACCCCCGCTGCGACGGCGCCAGCCGCCGAATCCCCTCGATCGCCACGTCACTGCGACGGTCACCGAGCACCTGCAGGCAGACGTGGTCGGCACCGGCGGCCTGGTGCTCGGCAACGCGCTCGTAGATCGTCTCCTCGTCGCCCCAGGCGATCAGCGCTTCGACCAACCGGTCGCTGAGGTCGCCGGAGACGTCCTCCTCGGTGAAGCCGAGCCGCAGCCAGTTGTTGCGGTAGTTCGGCAGCACCTTGTACATCTCCAGGTGCGTGCGGGCGTGGCGCAGCGCGGTCTCGCGGTCGTTCGTGACGACGACGCCCTGCTCGACGGCGACCAGCCGGTCCGGCCCGACCGCCTCGCGCGCGATCGCGGTGTGCTCGGGCGTGACCAGGTACGGGTGCGCGCCCTGGGTCCGGTCGCGAGCGAGCTCGAGCATCTTCGGCCCGAGCGCGGCGAGCAGGACCGGCGGCGCGGGCTCGCGACCCTCGGGGATCCGCAGCGGCGTCTCGGCCATCGCATCGAGGTACGCGCGCATCGACGCAACCGGCTTGCCGTAGGTCCGCTGGGTCATCGCGTCGATCGCCGGCGCGTGGCTGGCGCCGAGACCGAGCAGGAAGCGGTTCGGATGCAGCGCCGCGATCGTCCTCGCCCCCGCGTTGGCAACCGTGGCGTCGCGCAGGTAGATGTTGGCGATCCCGGTCGCGACGACGAGC
>JBAZOW010000187.1:0-7304 GCA_041648495.1 Patulibacter sp. | reverse complement strand
GCGTGGATTGCACGGGAACCTTCCCCCTCTTGGGCTGCTCGTTCCGTCTTTCGGGAACGCTTGATGTCACGTACGTGAACCCGTCAGGCGCGACCCCTGCCTCGGTGATCGCCCGAGTATCGGCGGTGGGCCTGGCGACCTCGGCGGGTACGTGCCCGGGCACGCTGGTGCCGCCGGGTGCCGTCGGTCGCCTCGGGGCTCCGTTTGGTTCGGGTACGGGCCTCACCAATCTGACCTACGCTCTGGGCGGCGCGGCTTCGACACATCCGGTCGTGTCGTAGGCGATTCGGGGAGATGCGTCTTCGGGCGCGCGCTTCGCGCTTCGGGGTGGGCGCGGACCCGCTCGCCCGGACGCCTCACCCGGACGCCTCGCCCACTCGGCCGGCCCTCCGTCGAGTTTGGCGGTCCCGCTGCCAGCCGACCCGCGCCCCTCCAACCGTCGGGACTGCACTTGTCCGGGCGGCCAACCGGTCGAGCGATCGAATAGATTTACGCGGCCTATGTTCCGGAAGATCTTGATCGCCAACCGTGGTGAAATCGCGATCCGCGTGATGCGGGCCTGCGAGGAGCTGGGGATCGCGACCGTCGCGGTGTACTCGGAGCTCGACCGGGACGCGCTCCACGTCAAGCGCGCCGACGAGGCCTACCTGATCGGCCCGGCGTCGCCGGCCGAGAGCTACCTCAACGTCGACAACATCATCAAGGCCGTGCGCGACTCGGGTGCCGAGGCCGTGCACCCCGGCTACGGCTTCCTCTCCGAGAACGCGCCGTTCGTCGAGCGCCTCGAGGCCGAGGGCATCACCTTCATCGGGCCGCCCGCGTCCGCCATCGACGCGATGGGCTCGAAGACCAAGGCCCGCGACCTGATGCAGAAGGCCGGCGTGCCGATCGTGCCGGGCACGACCGAGGCCGTCGACACCTACGAGGACGCGCTGCGGATCGCCAATGACGAGATCGGCTTCCCGGTCGCGGTCAAGGCGGCGTCCGGCGGCGGCGGCAAGGGCTTCCGCGTCGCATTGACCGAGGACAAGCTCAAGGACGCGTTCGAGGGCGCCAGCCGCGAGGGCGTGAAGTTCTTCAGCGACGGCACCGTGTACCTGGAGCGGTACCTGCCGAACCCGCGCCACGTCGAGGTGCAGATCATCGCCGACAAGCACGGCAACTGCATCCACCTGGGCGAGCGCGACTGCTCGATCCAGCGTCGTCACCAGAAGCTGATCGAGGAGGCGCCCGCCCCGCCGTGGGTCGTCGACGAGAAGCTGCGCGCCGAGATCGGCGAGATCGGCATCAACGCCGCCAAGGCCGTCAACTACGTCGGCGCCGGCACGATCGAGGGCATGCTCCAGGACGGGGAGTACTTCTTCCTCGAGATGAACACCCGCGTGCAGGTCGAGCACTGCGTGACCGAGGCCGTCACCGGCATCGACATCGTCAAGCAGGGCATCAAGGCCGCCGCCGGCCTGCCGCTCGACTACAAGCAGGAGGACGTCGTCCTCCGCGGTCACGCGATCGAGGCCCGGATCAACGCCGAGTCCGCGCCGATGAACTTCGCCCCGACCCCCGGTGAGATCGGTGGCTACCTGGAGCCGACCGGCCCGGGCGTGCGCGTCGACTCGGGCGTCGCCGCCGGCGGCATCGTCTCGCCCGCCTACGACCCGATGGTCGCCAAGCTGATCGTCTGGGACGCGGACCGCGAGCAGGCCACCCAGCGCATGCTCCGCGCGCTGTCGGAGTACAAGATCGAGGGCCTGACCACCCTGATCCCGTTCCACCAGGCGATCTTCGCCACGGACAACTGGGCCAAGGCGTCGACCTGCACCGAGCTGCTGGAGGACAAGGACTGGCTGAAGTCGACCGCTCCGGCCGAGCCGGTCGTCCCGGTCCAGTCCGACGACGAGGACGAGACCGTCACCCGCGGTTACCAGGTCGAGGTCTCCGGTCGCCTGTTCGACGTCAAGGTCCACGGCGCGGCGTTCGCGCCCGTCGGTGTCGCGGCCGGTGCGGCCGCGGGTGCCGCCAACGGGGCCGGCAAGAAGAAGCGCTCCGAGCGCAAGAAGGCCGCCGGTGGCGGTGCGGACGATCTGCCGTCGCCGATCCAGGGCAACATGTGGAAGGTCGTTGCCAAGGAGGGGCAGGAGGTCGCCGAGGGCGATCTGATCTGCATCATCGAGGCGATGAAGATGGAGAACGAGATCACGGCGCACAAGGCCGGCACGATCTCGACGCTCGCCGCCAAGGAAGGCGAGCCGATCAACACCGGCGACCTGATCGCGACGATCAAGTCGGCGGAGGTCGCGGCGGCCGAGTAGGGCGGTCGGGGCGCCGGTAGGCGGCTCGTACATGAGGGCCCCGCCTGCGGCGGCCCACTGAGGTTCTTCTGCGCGGCGCCCTGGGGGCGCCGCGCTTCGTTTCGGGGACGCCGTAGAGGTTGAACACGCAGTACGTGCTCAACCTCTACGGCATCCGCCTACGTGGCCTGCTGCCAGCACGGTGCGGTCCGGGACGACGGTAAGGGCGCGAGAGATCTCATCGTCGGCGGAGACGTCCGATGAGAGCGTTCTCATGGGGGTCTCATGCATGCGTCACGCGCATCCGCGACGCTGTGGGCGTGACCCGCCAGCTCTCCATCGCGCTGCTGCTCGGCGCCCTCGCCGTCGTGGCGGCGGTGCTCGGCGTCCGCGGGGTGACCGAGCGCGAGGACACGGCGCCCGTCGCCCCGATCGAGCTCTCGCAGACCGCGGTCCGCGCGGGCGAGGCCGAGCAGCAACGCCGCGAGCGGGCGGTGCAGCAGGCCACGCAGCGTCGTCGGGCCGAGCAGCGGGCGGCGGAACGCCGCCGGGTCGAGCGTCGCCAGGCCGAACAACGCCGCCGGGCCGAGCAACGGCGCGCGGAACGCCGTCGTCAGCAACAGCAGGCCGCTACGCCGGCCCCCACGCCGAGCGCGCCGCCGTCATCCGGTGAGGGATCATCCGGGTCGGGATTCGCCCCCGCGCCCCAGCGCGCGCCGGACTCGCAGTCGCGGT
This sequence comes from Patulibacter sp., assembly GCA_041648495.1. Taxonomy (GTDB): domain Bacteria; phylum Actinomycetota; class Thermoleophilia; order Solirubrobacterales; family Solirubrobacteraceae; genus Patulibacter. The sequence continues at coordinate 4,281 of JBAZOW010000187.1, read as the reverse complement.
TCGACGACGATGACGACGACAGCGGAGATGACGACGGCGACGACGATGACGACTGAGCCGGGGTCGTCCCGCCGCCGCTTCCGCCTGCCCCGTCTGCGCAGCGCGCGCGGCCGGATCCTCGCCGCGATCGTCATCCTGCTCGTCGGCTCCACCGCGCTGACGACCCTGCTGCTGCGTGAGGTCCTGACCGCGCGGGCCGAGGACCGGGTCGACGCCGGGCTGGTCCAGGAGGCCGGCGAGCTGCGCCGACTGATCGAGGACGGTCGCGACCCGACCACCGGTCGTCGGTTCGGGCGCGACGTCCGGGCGATGTTCGACGTCTACCTGGCGCGCAACGTGCCGGACCGTCGCGAGCGCTGGCTGACCTACATCGACGGACGGCCGCACCGCGCGACCGTGCCGTCGGCCGAGGGCGTGGTGCTGGAGCGCGCGCTGCACGGGCTGCGGGCGGTTCCCGACGTGCAGCGCTCGATCCTGCGGGTGGCCGGGCGGGACAACGCGGTCCTGGCCGTTCCCGTCCGCTTCGGCGGTCGGACGCTCGGGGTCTTCGTCGCGCTGATGGACCTGCAGGCCGAGCGCGACGAGGTCGACCAGGCCGTCGGCGTCGCGGCGATCGTCTCGTTGGTCGTGCTCTTCCTGGCGATCGTCGTGGCCTACCTGCTGACCGGCCGGATCCTCGCGCCGCTGCGCGAGCTGACCGCGACGTCGCGGACGATCACCGAGACCGACCTGCGACGGCGGATCGCGGTCCGCGGCGACGACGAGATCGCGGAGCTCGCCCGGACCTTCAACGCGATGCTCGACCGCCTGGAGCAGGCGTTCGGGTCGCAGCGGTCGTTCGTCTCGGACGCCGGCCACGAGCTGCGCACGCCGATCACGATCGTGCGCGGCCACCTGGAGCTGATGGGGGACGACCCGGCCGAGCGCGAGGAGACGCTGGCGCTGGTCGACGACGAGCTGGGGCGGATGAGTCGGATCGTCGAGGACCTGTTGCTGCTCGCGAAGGCCGAGCGCGGCAACTTCCTGCGGCCGGGGACGATCGACCTGGACCTGTTCGTCGAGGAGGTCCACGCTCGGGCGACGGCCCTCGGAGACCGCAATTGGACGATCGAGGGCGCGGTTCCGGCCACGATCATCGGAGACCGGCAGCGGCTGATGCAGGCGATGCTCAACCTGGCCGCCAACGCCGCGCAGCACACGGCGGACGGCGGGTGGGTCGCGATCGGCTCGCGGATCCGCGACGGCGAGGCGCAGCTGTGGGTGACCGACGACGGTCCGGGGATCTCGCCCGAGGACCAGGAACGGATCTTCGAGCGGTTCGCGCGGCTGGACCACGGACGCCGGACGTCCGGTGCCGGCCTCGGACTGGCGATCGTCCAGGCGATCACCACCGCCCACGGCGGCCGGGTCTCGGTCGCGTCCGAACCGGGCCGGGGCGCGACGTTCGTCCTGCACCTGCCGCTCGACGAGGAGCCGGACATCGACCCCGACGCCCCCACGAAGGAGCACCGACGGTGAACCGGATCCTGATCGCCGAGGACGAGCAGCGCCTGAGTGCGTTCCTCGAGAAGGGCCTGCGGGCCGCGGGGTTCACGACGACGGTGGTCGGCGACGGCGCGTCCGCGGTCGCCGTGGCCCGGGACGAGGACTTCGACCTGCTGATCCTCGACCTCGGCCTGCCCGCGCTCGACGGCATGACCGTGCTGCGGACCTTGCGGGGTCAGGGCCGCCGTCTGCCGGTGCTGATCCTCAGCGCGCGAGACGAGGTCGAGGACAAGGTCGCCGGCCTGGAGCTGGGCGCCGACGACTACCTGACCAAGCCGTTCCGCTTCGAGGAGCTGCTCGCGCGGGTCCGTGCCCGGCTGCGCACCGAAGGCACCAAGGAGGAGACCGTCCTCCGCCACGGCGAGCTCGCGCTCGACCTGCGACGACGGACCGCATCGGTCGAGGGCCGGACGGTCGAGCTGAGTGCCCGCGAGTTCACGATGCTCGAGGTCTTCCTGCGGCACGAGGGTCAGGTGCTGAGCCGCGAGCAGCTGCTCTCGCACGTCTGGGGCTACCAGCACGACCCGGGTTCGAACGTGGTCGACGTCTACGTCGGCTACCTGCGCCGCAAGCTCGGCGGCGGCGTGATCGCCACGGTCCGCGGCGTCGGCTACGTGCTCGACGGGGGCGCTTGACTCCGCCCGCCCCATCGGTATAGTTGCTGTTGCAACTACTTGAGAGGCGACCATGCAGATCGACGGCATCCACCACATCTCGACCGTGACCGAGAACGGCCGCTCGGCGACGGAGTTCGTCACGGGCGTGCTCGGCCTGCGGTTGGCCGCCAAGACGGTCAACCAGGACGCGCCGGACATGTACCACCTCTTCTTCACGGACGAGGACGCCAGCGCGGGGTCGGACCTGACGATGTTCGAGGCCCGCGGGGCCAGCCGTGGCCGGGCCGGCGCGGGCATGGTCCACCGGATCGTCTTCCGGGTTGCCGACGAGTCCGCGCTCGACTTCTGGGCGAAGCGGCTGACCACCTACGGCCTCGCCAACCGGCGGATCGGCGCGTCGTTGTTCTTCGAGGACCCCGAGGGCCTCGGCTTCGAGCTGGTCGTCGACGACACGTCCGACGCGCCGCTGCGCGCCAAGCACCCGCAGATCCCCGAGGAGGTTGCGCTGCGCGGCTTCGGCGGCGTACGGATCTTCAGCGGACGTCCCGACCTGTCGGGCGTGGTGCTGACCGACGTGCTGGGCGCCTCGACGCTCGACGCCCGGGGCGATCAGGGCGTCGCCGAGGGCGGGTTCGACGAGCAGGCTCGGTTCGAGCTGCGCAGCGATCGCCGTGGCGGCATCGTGTCGCTCGACGCGGTGCCCGACGCCCGCGGGATGCAGGGCGCGGGCACCGTGCACCACGTCGCCTTCGGGGTCCGCACCGGCGAGTACCAGGAGTGGCTGCCGCACGTCGAGCAGGCCGGGCTGCGCACGTCCGGCCTGGTCGACCGGTTCTACTTCGAGTCGATCTACTTCCGCGAGCCCGGCGGCGTGCTCTACGAGCTGGCGACCGACGGACCCGGATTCGAGTCCCGCAACCCGCGCGAGGAGTGGGGCGTCAAGACGATCCTGCCGCCGTGGCTGGAGTCGCAGCGGGCCGCGATCGAGGCCAATCTGCAGCCGATCCCGAACCCGCGCGAGGAGTGGGCGCTGGACGGCTGATCGTCGCGGACTGACGGCGGATGGGTCACGAGGTCCCGAGAACCGTGATCCGTGACCGTCCAGGGCCCTCGGGTCCGCTAGTCGTCGGACGTCCTAGGCGCCTTCGGCGCGGGTGATCCCGCGCCGGGGGCCGGCGGCTCCGGCACGGCCGACGGCTTCCCGCGGGCCTGCGTGGGCCCCGGCTGGTCCTTGCGACGCCGGACCCGACCGTCGGCGGACCGCTCGACCGGACGGCCTTCGGCGTCGACCAGCGGGCCGAGCAGACGCGCCCCACGGCGTCCCGGGGCCACGTCCTCGACCGGCGCGGCCTTGACGGCCGCTCGCCGGGCCGCAGCCGACCGCTTGGCCGCCGCACCGGCGGCTTCCTCCTGGACCTGGGCCACGTGCCGCCGCAGGCGCTCGGCGGCCCGTCGCGACTGCGCGAAGCGCTCCTCCGCCGCGGCGTCCGGATCGGCGATCGGCGTCGCCCCGGCCGTATCCGGGGCCGTCTTCTCGGGGGTCTTGAACCCACGCGGCGTGGTCGGCTTCTTGGTCCCGCTGGTGGTCCGTCGACGGCGCCGCGGGCGGGGCGGACGGCTGCCGCCGACGCCACCGCGCGCCGCACCGGGACGCCGGGGCGGGATCGGCTTGCCGTGACGGTCGAGCTCGGGTTCCGGCACCAGCACCGGGACGTCGACGGGCTTCGGCGGCGGCGCGGTCCACGGGTCGACCGTCTTCACCCCCAGGTCGGCGTACGGGGCGGCGTCCTTGGTCGCCAAGGTCACGCCGTAGGCACGGCAGGTCGCGGCGATCTGGGCGTCCGCGACGTCGATCGGGACGTCGGCCTGCTCGCGTTCCCAGACGAAGTCGGCGTAGTAGTCGGCGGCCAGATCGTCGAACGGCAGGACGCGGTTGGCCAGGTCGTCGTGGACGAACTCGTCCAACGCCTGCCGCAGGTCGATCGCCCGCGCCAGATCGGACATCCGTCGCATCGCGTACGTCAGCTCGGCCATGCTGATCGCCGTCACGGCGAGCGTGCCGATCGGCTGGGCGTTGGTCCAGCGGAGGACCGCCATGTCCGGTCGTGGTTTCATCAGC
>JBAZOW010000186.1:0-7378 GCA_041648495.1 Patulibacter sp. | reverse complement strand
CTGCCGCATCTGGACGAGCGGATCCGCAAGGCCTTCGCATGACGTCGAGCCCCGTGGACGAGCGCATCCGGAAGGACTTCGTATGACCTCCAGCTCCGCCGGCGACCCACCCGATGCCGCGGCGGGAACGGATGCGGCTGGGACGGATGCAACCGCATCGTCCGCGACCGATTCGGCTGCCGCGCGCCCGCCGGATCCTCCCGCGATCCGCCGCTACGCCCGTGCCGACGGCGCCGCGGTGACCTTCGAGGCCGCGCTCTGCGAGCACGCCGGCGAGTGCGTCCGCGGCCTGCCCGACGTCTTCGACACCGCCAAGCGCCCGTGGATCCAGCCCGAGCACGCGTCGCTCGACGCGCTCGAGACCGTGATCGGCCGCTGCCCGAGCCTGGCACTCAAGTTCGAGCGGTCGGCGGCGAACTAGCTCCCGACCCGGACCGCGCTCGCCGCGGCCATCGCCCGGCTCCGCGCCTCGTCGACGTCCACGCCGCCCGCCACGGCGACGCCCAAACGGCGGCCGACGGTCGCCTCGGGCTTGCCGAACAGGCGGACCTGGACCGACGGGTCGACCGCCAGTGCGTCCCCCACCCCGCCGAACCGCGGGGCCTCGATCGCGGCGTCGCCGAGGATCACCGCGCTCGCTCCCGGCGTCGCCAGCGGCACGCGGCCGTGCTCGTCCTGGGGCACCGGCAGACCGAGGATCGCCCGCACGTGCAGCGCGAACTCGCTCGCCGCCTGGCTGACCATCGTCACCATGCCGGTGTCGTGGGGCCGCGGCGAGACCTCGCTGAACAGCACCTCGTCGCCACGCACGAACAGCTCGACGCCGAACAGACCGTAGCCGCCGACGGCGTCGGTGATCGTGCGGGCGACGGCCTCGGCCCGCTCGGCCGCGACCGCGCTCATCGGCTGCGGCTGCCACGACTCACGGTAGTCGCCGTCCTGCTGGGTGTGGCCGATCGGCGCGCAGAACGTCGTCCCGCCCGCGTGGCGCACCGTCAGCAGGGTGATCTCGTAGTCGAAGTCGACGAAGCCCTCGCAGATCACGTCGGAGGCGCCGGTCCGGCCGGCCTCCTGCGCGTAGGCCCAGGCGGTCGCGACGTCGTCGGCGGTCCGGACGACCGACTGGCCCTTGCCGCTCGAGGACATCACCGGCTTGACCACGCACGGAATCAGGCCGTCGCCGACATCGGCTGAGAGGACCGCGAAGGCCTCGCGCAGCTCGTCCTCGGAGGTGCAGAAGCGGTACGGCGAGGTCGGCAGGCCCAGCTCCTCGGCGGCCAGCCGGCGGATCCCCTCGCGGTCCATCGTCAGTCGCGCGGCGCGGGCGGTCGGCACCACGTGGACCCCGTCGTCCTCCAGCTCCTGCAGCACCGCCGTGGCGATCGCCTCGATCTCGGGGACGATCAGCAGCCGGCCCGCGAACGGCGCGCCGTCGACGCCGCCGGTCACCCGCTCGGCGGCGAGCACCGCGCGCAGCGCGTCGGGGTCGGTCATCGTCACCACGTGACTGCGGTGCGCGACCTGCATCGCGGGCGCGCCGGGGTAGCGGTCGACGGCCACGACCTCGCAGCCCAGCCGCATCGCCTCGATCGCGACCTCGCGCCCGAGCTCCCCGCTACCCAGCAGCACCAGTCGCACGGCACCCGGCGACCCGGGGGTTCCGATGACGGTGGGGTCGGCGACCAGCGACGGAGGCATCTCGACGGATGATCGCAGCGGTCGCCGGCACGCGGCGACCGACCGACGCGGCCGTGTGCGATCCGGCCGCCTCTGCGCAGGATCGAACCCGTTCGGCGGTCGCGGTCCCGCCCGACCCCGTCGAGGTTCTGCACGCACTACGTGCTCAACCTCTACGGCGTTGTCCGCCAACCGCGTGCGATGCCGCCGCCCCCGGCGCACCAGGTCGCACCCGGCCCGCCGTCGCCCGTACCCCCGTCCTGCAATTCCGCTTGCAGCAGGCGTTTCGGCTAGGTGATCGGCGGGGCCGTTGCTAGCGTCGCCCTCGTCGAATCGCCCCTCGCGGGCGTTCCTCGACGCCCACGACCGTTGCCGTCCGGTCCGGGCATGCGCGCTCCCGCGCCGATCACGAGGTCCTATGCCGTCCACTCCCCGCCGCCGTCCCACCCTGCGCGCAACCGTCGTCACGGGCGTGAGCGTGCTCGTCGTCGCCGCCGGAGTCGGGGCGCCCTCGTCGGGCAACGCGGACGTCGCCGCCGACCGCGCCGCCGCGCAGTCGCTGCGGGCCAAGGTGGCGGCCGAGGGGGCGAAGATCGCCCGGACCAACGCCGGTCTGGCCGAGGCCCAGGGCCGGCTCGATCGACTCGACGCCCAGGTCACGCGCCGCAACGGCCAGCTGACCAAGACCCAGGACGACCTCGTCCGCGCCCGGATCCGCCTGTCGCAGCTGGAGCGCAAGGCCGCCCGCGCGACCAAGGTCCTCGAGAAGAACCTGGTCACCGAGTACCAGACCGGCAAGCCCGACATCGTGTCGGTGATCGTCGCCTCGAAGGGCTTCAGCGACCTGCTCGAGAAGGTCGACTTCTACCAGCGGGTCAGCCGCCACAACGGCACGATCCTCGACCAGACCCGCAACACCAAGACGGCCGTCGAGCGCCAACAGAAGCAGCTCGAATCGGACCGCAAGACCTACGCCCGGCTGGCCAACGAGGCCGCCCGCCACCGCGACGAGGCCGACGTCGTCCGCAACGCGATCCTCCGTCGCCGCGAGCAGCAGCTGCGGGCCCAGTCCGGCACGAAGGCCCAGCTGGACCGCGTCCGCGGCCGGATCCAGCGGGTCGAGCGCGAGCAGGCCGCCGCGGCCCGCGCCGCCCGGACCGCCGCCGCGGCCGCCGACGAGGCCCCAAGCGGCAACCGCTCGTCATCCCCCGCCCCCGGCGGCAGCAACAGCAGCGGCGCGCCTTCCGCCCCCAGCGGCAACAGCGACCAGGACGCGATCGTCGCCCGCGTGATCGCCGCGGCCAACGAGATCGCCTCGACCCCGTACGTCTACGGCGGCGGCCACGGCGGCAGCTCGGGCGGCTACGACTGCTCCGGGTCGATCAGCTACGCGCTGGCCGCCGGCGGACTGATCAGCGCGCCGATGGCCTCCGGACCGTTCATGAGCTGGGGCGAGCCCGGCGAGGGCAGCCGGATCACCGTCTACGCCAACGCCGGCCACGCCTACATGGTGGTCGACGGTCGTCGCTACGACACCTCGGCGCTGCGCGGCGGCGGCACCCGCTGGACCAGCGAGATGCGCAGCAGCGCGGGCTTCGTGGCCCGTCACCCCGCCGGGTTCTAGCGCGGCCGCCGCGGTGCGCTCGTCGCGCGGCAACTCCGCCGACCCGGCGCCGCCCGAGGCCGGCTCGCAGCCGACGGTCGGGCGCTGGATCGCGGTGCTGGTCGCCTGCGCCGCCGTCGGCCTGGCCGGCGACCGCCTGGGTGTCCCGTCCCCCGCGCTGTTCGCGGGGCTGGCCGTCGGTCTGGCGGTCGCGCTCGCCACCCGCTGGGGACTCGATCTTCCGATGGTCGGGATGCGCCTGGCGCAGTCGGTCCTCGGGGTCTCGTTGGGCCTGCTCGTCACCCCCGAGACGCTCCGCGAGCTCGGCGGGAACGCGGCGCCGATCCTCGTCGTGCTGGTGCTGTCGCTCGCCGTGACGATCGTCGCCGGACCGGTGATGACCCGGATCTCGGACATCGACCGGCCCACGGCGACCTTCGGGATGATCGCGGGCGGGGCGTCCGGGATCGTCGCGATCAGCCGGGACCTCGGCGCGGACGAACGCCAGGTCGCGGTGATGCAGTACCTGCGGGTGCTGGTGATCACGGTGACCGTTCCGGTCGTTGCCGGGATCGCCGGCAGCGGCACCGGCGGCGTCGCGGTCCCGATGTCCGGGAACGGGTGGCACGGCCTGCTGACCGTCGTGGTCTGCATCGTGCTCGGCACGGTCCTCGCGCGCGTGACGCGCCTGCCGGTGGGGTCGCTGCTCGGTCCGCTGATCGTCGCGGCGATCGTGTCGACCGCCGGAGCCCCGGGCGTCGCTCCGGTGCCCGCCCCGATCCTGGAACCGGCCTACGTGGCGATCGGGCTCGCCGTCGGGCTGCGGTTCACCGTCGCCAGCCTGCGGGTGGCCGCGCGGACCCTTCCGGCGGTCCTGCTGATGATCGTCGCCCTGATCGTCCTCAGTGCCGCGATCGGGCTGCTGCTGGTGCCGCTCGCGGGCGTCCCGGCGCTCGACGCCTACCTGGCGACGAGCCCTGGTGGCCTCTACGCGGTGCTTGCCGCGTCCGCCTCGAACGACGTCGACACCACGTTGGTGCTGACGATCCAGGTCCTGCGGCTGTTCAGCGTGCTGATGATCGCGCCGTTCCTCGGCCGCAGGCTGGCGCGGGCCGACCGCCGCGCCTGAGGCGCACCCAAAGCGCCGACCCCGCCCTACTTCGCGTCCAGCCAGGTCTTCCCGACGCCGCCGTCGACCTTGAGCGGCGGGTCATGGTGCCACGGGGCCACCATCTCGCGCTCGACCAGGGCCTGGACGTCCGGCATCTCGTCGGCCGGGCCCTCGACGAGCAGTTCGTCGTGGATCGTCAGGACCATCCGCGACTGCGCGCCCTCGGCGTCGAGCGCCTTGCGGACCCCGATCATCGCCAGCTTCATGATGTCCGCGGCGGTCCCCTGGATGATCGTGTTGACCGCCAGCCGCTCGCCCTGCGACCGCAGCTGCGGGTTGCGCGCCCGCAGCTCGGGGATCATCCGCCGGCGGCCGAACATCGTGCGGACCTCGCCGGCCTCCTTGGCCTGCTCGATCGTCGTGTCGATGAACCGCTTGACCCCGTCGAACTGGGCGAAGTAGGCCTCGATGACCTCCTTGGCCTCCTCGCGCGGGATGTCGAGCCGCTCGGCCAGGCCGTAGTCGGTCAGGCCGTAGGCGATCCCGTAGTTGACCATCTTGGCCTTCGAGCGCTGGCCCGGATCGAGCGCGTCGGCGTCGACCCCGAAGACCTTCACCGCCGTGGCGGTGTGGACGTCGCCGTCCTCGCGGAAGACCGTTCGCAGCGTCTCCTCCTCGGCGTAGTGCGCGAGGATCCGCAGCTCCACCTGGCTGTAGTCGCAGGACAGCAGCATCAGGTCGTCGGCGGCCTCGAAGCACCCGCGGATCCGTCGCCCGAGCGGGGTCCGGACCGGCACGTTCTGCAGGTTCGGGTCGGTCGACGAGAGTCGTCCGGTCTGCGCGACCGTCTGCTGGAACGTCGTGTGGATCCGGCTCTGGGGATCCGCGGCGGCCAGCTTCGGCAGCACGTCGAGGTAGGTCTTGGTCAGCGTCGACAGCTCGCGCCAGCGCTCGATCAGCGGCACGATCTCGTGCTCCTCGCGGATCTGCTGGAGCACCCGCGCGTCGGTCGAGAAGCCGGTCTTGCCGCGGCGCTTCTTCGACAGGCCGAGCTCGTCGAACAGCACCTCGCCCAGCTGCTTCGGCGAGCCGATCGTGAACGGCCGCCCCGCGAGCCCGTGGATCTTCTCCTGCAGCTCGGCGATCTCGGCGCGGACCTCGGAGCCGACCTCGTCGAGCCGCGGCACCGACAGCCGCACGCCCTCGCGCTCCATCTCGCGCAGCACGTCGACCAGCGGCAGCTCGACGTCGCGCAGCAGCTCGGTCAGGCCGGCGCCCTCGACCAGCTTGCGCTGGTGCTTGGCGAGCAGCGCGACCCGTCCCGCGGCGGCCGCGGCCGGATCCTCGATCGCCTCGGCGACGGCGATCCCCGCCTCGTCGGCCAGCTCGTCGAGCGGGTAGCCGCGCCGCTGCGGCTCCAGCACGTAGGCCGCCAGCAGCGTGTCGTGGGCCAGCCGCGGGGCCCGGTAGGTCACGCGATCGACCGGGACCGCCCCGCCGGCCCGTGCGGCCGAGCCGTCGGCCAGCGCCTTGCCGTCGTGGCAGACCAGCGGGCGACCCTCGAGCACCGCCAGGACCTCGGCCGCGGACGCGCAGCCGCCGACGAGCAGCTCGACCGGGCAGCGCCGGTCGTCGAGCCGGGCGACCGCGAACCGCAGCGGCCACTCCGGCGGCGCGTCGGCGTCGGGCGCCTCGTCCGTCGCGTCGGGGTCGAACAGCTGACCGGACTCCTCCTGCTCGGCCGCGACCGGCTCGACCACGGCGACCGCCACCGGCTCGTCGAGGTCGGCCGTGGCCTCGGCCAGCACGGCGGCCAGCTCGTCCAGCGGGAGCTCGCGGACCGGCGCCTCGACGGTCAGGCCATCGGCGGCCTTGCTCTTGCCACCGCCGGACGACGCCGGGCGGCCGTCGGACTCGAGCAGCGGCTCGAGCCGTCGCCACGGGTCGCGCAGCTCGAACCGCATGAAGCTCTCGCGCAGCGCCTGGGCATCCGGCTTGGCCGCCAGCAGCGCGTCGAGGTCGTAGTCGACCGGCACATCGACGTGGATCCGCGCCAGCTCGCGCGAGATCCGCGCGTTCTCGGCGTGCTCGATCAGGTTCTGCTTGCGCTTCGCGCCGCTGATCTCGTCGACCGACGCGAGCACGGTCTCGAGGTCGCCGAACTGCTGGAGCAGCGCCGCCGCGGTCTTGTCGCCGATCCCGGGAACGCCGGGGATGTTGTCCGAGGTGTCGCCCTTGAGCCCGTAGAAGTCGGGGATCAGCTCGGGCTTGAGGCCGTAGCGCTCGATCACCGCGGCGTAGCTGTAGACCTTGGTCTCGGTGATCCCGCGGGCGGTCGCCATCACGCCGACGATGTCGTCCGGGTCGATCAGCTGGAACTGGTCGCGGTCGCCGGTGACGATCACCGTCCGCAGGTTGCGCTCGCGGGCGTGGACCGACAGCGTGCCGATCACGTCGTCGGCCTCCCAACCCTCGGAGGACACGTTGGCGTAGCCGAAGCCCGCCGAGATCTCCGAGAGGAACGGCCACTGCTGACGCAGCAGGTCGGGCTTCTTGGCGCGCTGGGCCTTGTACTCGGGGTAGACCTCGGTGCGGCCGGACATCCCCGCGTCCCAGACGACGGCGGTCGGCACCGGGCCGAGGTCCTGGTAGAGCTTGACCAGCATCGACGCGAAGCCGAAGATCGCGTTGGTCGGCTCCCCGGTCGACGTCGCGATCGACTCGGGCAGCGCGAAGAACGCGCGGTACGCGAGCGAGTTCCCGTCGATCAGGAGCAGGTCGGGAGCGCGATCAGCCACGCGCCAGACGATAGCCGGAGGGCCGGTCCGTTCCCCCGGCCGTCCCGGGCGGCGTCGCGCTCACCCCGCCGCCCGTCGGGTCCGTGTGCGCTCCGTCACCCACCGGTCGTCGGGTCGCCGTCCGGGCGCCGCCCCGACGACCGGCGGGGTCGGCACGACGCACGCCCGGTGGCCAGTGGCCGGTAGCAC
>JBAZOW010000185.1:0-7523 GCA_041648495.1 Patulibacter sp. | reverse complement strand
CCTGGTCGCCGAGCGGCTCGGTTCCGAGGGCCTGCTGGTCGTGGTCGATCGCGACCCCGTCGCCCTGGAGATCGCGGAGCGGTTCCAAGCCACCGCTCCGTGCCGGGTGCGGGTGATCGCGGCCCCGTTCGCGGACGCCTTCGAGCAGCTCTCGGCGGAAGGATTCCGGGCCGACGGGGCGTACTTCGACCTTGGCATGTCCTCGATGCAGATCGATCAGGCGGAACGCGGCTTCGCCTACACGCGCGACGCCCCGCTCGACATGCGGATGGGCCTTGGCGACGGCGGCTCCGAGCTGACCTCGGCGGCCGAGGTCGTCGCCACCTGGGACGTCGAGACGCTGCAGCGGACGTTCGGCGAACTCGGCGAGGAGCGCTACTCCGGCCGGATCGCCCGCGCGATCGTGCGCGAACGTGAGCGTGAGCCGATCGAGACCACCGGCCGGCTGGTCGACGTGATCACCCGTGCGGTGCCGACCCCGGCCCGCTACGCCGCCGGTCACCCGGCCAAGCGGACCTTCCAGGCGCTGCGGATCGCCGTCAACGACGAGCTCGGGCAGATCGACCGGGCGCTGCCCGCGGCGTGGGACGTGATCGACGACGGGGGACGCCTGGCCGCGATCAGCTTCCACTCGCTCGAGGACCGTCGGGTCAAGCAGTACTTCGCCAGCCTGACCCGAGGCTGCATCTGCCCGCCGGAGCTGCCGGTCTGCGTCTGCGGCCGGACCCCGGAGGCCGAGACGATCGGCCGCAAGGCGTCGGTCGCCCCGACGCCCGAGGAGCAGGAGACCAACCCGCGCTCGCGCTCGGCGCGGCTGCGCGGGGTGCGCCGGATCGGACGGATGCAGTGAGCGCTCCGGCTCCCCGTCTGTACGTCCCCGACAACGAGGAGGCGCCGCGGCTCGATCCGCGCGCGCTGCGTCACGCGTCGCCCGGTCCCGGTCGTCAGCAGGCTCCTAAGTCGCGCGGCACCACGCGTCCGACGCCGCCGCGCGAACGGAAGCCCGGCGGCCGTCCGCCGCAGGGTCCGGGCGGTTCGGGCAAGGGCGGCCCGGGTGGTCCCCGCAAGAAGGGTCCGAGCACGGGCACCGCGTCGAAGGCCTCGGCGCCGCTGGCCCTGCGCCTGGCGTTGCTGCCGATCCGGCTGGCGCTCGTTCCGCTGCGCCTGGCCGGGCTGGTGCTCGGCCGGATCACCGGCGGACGTCCGTGGCTGGCGCTGGTCCTGGCGCTCGGCTGCGGCGTGATCTTCATCCACGCGGCGACGCTCAAGACCAACCAGCTGATCGAGCAGCGCGACGTCGAGATCTCGGCGTTGGAGCGGAGCACGGCGTCGTTGCGCAACTCGGTCGCCGAGCTCGGATCGACCGACCGGGTCAGCCGGGTCGGGCGCGAGGCCGGGATGGTCTTCCCCGATCCCGAGGGGATCGGCTACCTGGACGCCCGCAAGGCCCAGGCCGCGAAGGCCGCGAAGACCTTCGGACCGCCGTCCGCCGCGTGGCAGCCGGCGCCGAACCCGTCGACGCAGAACGGCGACGCGCTGAACCCCGACGGCACCGTGGTCGACGACGGCAGCGTTCCCGACGGCGCGGTCGCGGGGACGGAGGGGGCGGCCGCCGTCGCTCCCGAGACCGCCACGGGCACGACCGGTGAGGCCGCGGCGCCCGGAACCGGGGAAGCCACGGACCCGGCGACGCCGACCGAGACGGTTACCCCGCCGAGCACCGGCGCGGCCACCACGAGCGAGTCGACCGGTGCCCCGACGGCCGCCGAGACCGGTACCACGGGCGTCCCCGAGAGCGGCGGCGCGACGGGCGGCGCAACGCCCTGACCCAGGACGAGTCGACCCGCGCGCGGGCGGCGTCGGATCGGCCGCTTCGCACACGACGGGCGGCAGGATTATGAACGCGGGCGGCGAACGTCCGGGTATGTACGCAGATCGCCGCCTGCGCGTGCTGTTCATCATCTCCATGACCCTCGTCGCCCTGGCGGGGGTGCGTTCGGTCTGGTTCGCCTTCGCCAAGGCCGACAGCCTCAGCGTCCGCGCCCAGTCCCAGCAGACCAACGGACGCGACATCCTGGCGCCGCGGGGTCAGATCTCGGACCGCAACGGCGTCCCGCTCGCCGTCAGCGAACCGGCCTCCGACGTCTCGGTCAGCTCCAAGCAGGTGCTCGAGCTGCGCACCACCAACCCGCCGCAGGAGCCGTCCGCCCTGGCCCCGCTGATCGCCGACGCGCTCGAACTGCCCGAGCAGGACGTGCTGGCCAAGCTGACCTCCGGCAAGGGCTTCGAGTACCTCAAGCGGACCGTGCCGGACCGCCAGGTCGAGCAGCTGCGTCAGGCGGCGCTCAAGGCCGGCCTGCGGCTCGTCGGCCTGAGCTTCGAGCCGCGCAACCGCCGCGTGTACCCGAACGGCCCGATGGCCGGGCAGCTGCTGGGCGGCTACGGCACGGACGACAAGGCGCTCGGCGGGCTCGAGACCGCGCTCGACGACATCCTCCGCGGGACCTACGGCCGCGAGGTCCAGACCACCGCCGGCTCCGGCAGCGCGCTGCGCACCGTCCGCGAGGCCGAGATGAAGCCCGGGCAGGACGTCCAGCTGACGCTCGACAGCCACATCCAGGCGATGACCGAGGACGTGCTCAAGCGGATGGGTGAGCAGTACCGTCCGAAGAACGCGACGGCGATCGTGATGCGGCCCGACGGCGCCGTGCTGTCGATGGCCAACTGGCCGCGGGTCGACCCGAACGACCCCGGCGGATCGCCGGCCGACGCGAAGCAGAACTTCGCCGCCGGACTGACCTACGAGCCCGGCTCGACGTTCAAGGCGGTCGCCGTGGCCGGGGCGCTGCAGGACCGGGCGGTCACGCCGGAGACGACGATGAGCGTCCCGCCGCAGATCCAGGTCGCCGACCGGCTGATCAAGGACTCCCACGACCACGGCGTCGAGACGCTGACCCCGGGGCAGATCCTGGCGCAGTCGTCGAACGTCGGCACGATCAAGATCGGCCAGCAGCTGACCGCCAAGAACGGCAAGGGCGCGTTCGACGGCTGGATGCGCAAGTTCGGCTTCGGCGAGAAGACCAAGATCGGCCTGCCCGAGGAACAGGGCCTGCTGCCGGCCGTGAAGGACTACTCGGGCTCGACGATGGGCAACCTGCCGATCGGTCAGGGGCAGCTCGTCACCCCGCTGCAGATCGCCAACTCCTACGCGACGATCGCCAACGGCGGGATCCAGCGGCGACCCGCGATCATGCGGTCGATCAACGGACAGACCGTCAAGCGGGCCGCGGGCACCCGGATCATCCGGCCCGAGGTCGCGACCGAGCTGCGGCAGATGCTGACCGGCGTCTTCGAGGCCGGCGGCACCGCGTCGGCGGTCAAGGTCCCCGGCTACACGCTGGCCGGCAAGACCGGCACGTCGAACGTCTACGACACCGAGACCGGCGAGTACGTCGAGAACCGCAACGTGGCGTCGGTGGCGGGCTTCGCGCCGGTCAAGGACCCGCAGGTCGTGGTCGTCGTGGTGGCCAACGAGCCGGCCGGCGGGGGCTACGGCGCGACCGTCGCCGGTCCGGCCTTCGCCGAGATCTCGCGCCACGCTCTGCAGTACCTGAAGGTGCCGACCGGCGAATGATCCCGCCGGTCCGGCCACCGCGCCGCGAGAACGGGGAAACGACCATTACGCTCCCTTCCGCATGAGGCTCGGGGACCTGTTCCACCAGGCACCGCCTGACGCGGCCGATGCCGACGTCAGTGCGTTGGCCTACGACGATCGACAGGTCGCTCCGGGCACGGCGTTCTTCTGCGTCCGGGGCTTCACCCGCGACGGCCACGAGTTCGCTCCGAAGGCCGTCGCCGCCGGGGCGACCGCGTTGGTCGTCGACCATCCGCTGGACTCCGGCGTCCCCGAGATCGTGGTCGAGGACGTCCGCGCCGCGATGGCCCCGGCCGCCGCGGCGCTCGCCGGCGATCCGACGGCCGAGCTGCGAACGGTCGGGATCACCGGGACCAACGGCAAGACCACCACGTCGTACCTGTTGCGGCAGCTGCTCGAGGCGGGCGGGATCCGGACCGGCCTGCTCGGCACCGTCGCGCAGATCGTCGGCGGGCGCGAGCTCGACGCCGGGCGGACCACGCCCGAGGCGATCGACCTGCAGCCGCGGTTCCGCGCGATGCTCGACGCGGGGGACGGGGCGTGCGTGATGGAGGTCTCGTCGCACGCGCTGGAACTGGGGCGGGCCGACGCGATCCACTGGGCGGCGGCGATCTTCACCAACCTGACCCAGGATCACCTGGACTTCCATCCGGACCTGGAGGCGTACTTCGCCGCCAAGGCCCGGCTGTTCGCCGCGGCCGGTGACGTGCCGAAGGTGGTCGACGTCGACGACGACCACGGACGGCAGCTGGCGGGGCGCCATCCCGACGCGCTCACCGTGGCGATCGACGCCGACGACGCGCGCTACCGCGCCGAGGACGTCCGGTCGGACCTGCGCGGCAGCACGTTCACCGTCGCCGGCCGTGAGCTGCGGACGACGATGCCCGGCCGGTTCAACGTCCGCAACGCGCTGCAGGCCTACGTCACGGCCGTCGCGCTGGGGGTCGACGAGGACGTCGCCGCCGCGGCGCTGGCGTCGGCTTCGGGCGTGCCCGGCCGGCTGGAGTCGATCGTCGCCGGGCAGCCGTTCGCGGTGCTCGTCGACTACGCGCACACCCCGGACGCGCTCGACAACGTCCTCCAGGCGGCGCGGCGGTTGGTCGAGGACGCCGCGGGCGACACGGTGGAGAGCGAAACGCCCGCGGGTGAGCACGCCGTCGGCCGGGTGATCTGCCTGTTCGGCTGCGGCGGCGACCGCGACCGGACGAAGCGCCCGCAGATGGGGCGGATCGCCGCGCAGCAGGCGGATCTGGCGATCCTGACCTCGGACAACCCGCGCAGCGAGGACCCGGAAGCGATCCTCGACGAGGTCGAGGCGGGGATGACGGAGGCGTACGGCCGGGTCGAGCGGATCGCCGACCGCCAGGCCGCGATCGACCGCGCGATCGTCGAGGCGCGCGCGGGTGACGTCGTGCTGATCACCGGCAAGGGCCACGAGCAGGGCCAGACCTTCGCGGACCGGACGGTCCCGTTCGACGACCGCGACGCCGCCCGGCGCGCGTTGCAGGCGGCAGGCTGGACGCAGACCGAGGCCGCCGACCAGGAGGATGCGTCCCGTGCGTGAGCAGACCGCCCAGTGGATCGCCGACGCCGCCGGTGCGGTCCTCCGTCGTGATGCCCGCCCGTCGGACGACGGATCGCACGGCCCGCAGACGGTCGAGATCGACAGCCGTCAGGCCGGGCCGGGCGCGCTGTTCGTCGGGATTCCCGGCGAGCGGACCGACGGTGGTCGGTTCGCGGCCGACGTGCTGACGGCCGGCGCCTGGGGCGTCCTGGTCCGTCCGGAGCACGTCGCGGCGGCCGAGGCCGTCGCGGGCGGGGCGATCCTGGTCCACGAGGATCCGGTCGCCGCGCTCGGCGAGCTGGCTCGCGCCTGGCGTCGCGAGCTCGGCGCGGTCGTCGTCGGGATCACCGGGTCGGTCGGCAAGACGTCGACCAAGGACCTGCTGACCGGGATCGTCGCGCCCCACCGGCGGACCGTCGCGACCGCCGGCAACTACAACACCGAGATCGGCCTGCCGCTGACGGTGCTCGGCGCGCCCGCCGGTACCGAGGTCATGATCCTGGAGATGGCGATGCGCGGCAGCGGGCAGATCGCGGAGCTCGCGAGGATCGCGGAGCCCGACGTGGGGGTGGTCACCAACGTGGCGCCCGTGCACGTCGAACTGCTCGGATCGATCGAGGGCGTGGCCGCCGCCAAGGCCGAGCTGCTGCACGGCCTGCCGCCCGGCGGCACGGCGATCATCCCGGCGAACGAGCCGCTGCTGGACGCGCACCGGCCGACCGGCGTCACGATCGTGACCGTCGGCGAGGGCGGGACCGCCGATCCGGTCCCCGAGTCGCTGACCCTGGCCGACGACGTGCCGCTGACCGTTCGCCGCAACCTGCCCGCCGCGGTCGCCGCGGCGCGGGCCGTCGGCATCGAGCCCGCGGGCAGCGTGTCGCCCACGATCTCCGCGATGCGCGGCCAGCGGCTGCACCTTCCGGGCGACGTGGTGGTCGTGGTCGACTGCTACAACGCCAACCCGATGTCGACCTCGGCCGCGATCGACGACCTGGCCGCCTCGGCGTCCGGCCGTCGCGTGGCGGTGCTCGGCGACATGCTCGAGCTGGGACCCGACGAGCTGCGGTTCCACGCCGAGCTCGGCGCGCACGCTCGCGAGGCCGGGGTCGAGGTGCTGGTCGCCGTCGGTCCGCTGAGCCGTCACACCGGGACCGGGTTCGGCGGCGCCGTCCACTGGGTCGCGACCGCGGCCGAGGCGGCCAAGCTCGTCCCGACGCTGCTGGAGCCCGGGGACACCGTGCTGCTCAAGGCGTCCCGCGGGATCGGCCTGGAGCGCGTCGCCGACGCGCTGGCCACCACGGGAGCTGACGCCTAATGGTTCCGGTCCTGATCGGCGGCACCGCCGCGATGCTGCTGTGCGTCTTCCTGGCGCCGCGGTTCATCGAGTGGCTCCGCGAGAAGTCGTTCGGCCAGTACATCCGCGAGGAGGGCCCATCGGGCCACCAGAAGAAGGCGGGCACGCCGACGATGGGCGGCCTGATCATCTTCGTCGCGATCTCGGTGCCGTTCCTGATCCTCGCCGACTACGACTGGAAGGCGGTCGGGGTCTTCGTGACCGCGATCGGTCTGGCGACGATCGGCTTCGTCGACGACTGGACCAAGGTCGTCCGCAAGCGCTCGCTCGGCCTCAGCGGCAAGGGCAAGCTGCTCGGGATGGTCTTCGTCTCGGCGATCCTCTGGTGGATCGTCACCCAGCAGGCGGACCTCGAATCGACCGTCCACCTGCGCACGCTCGACGTGACCGTCGACCTGGGGCCGCTCTACCCGATCTGGATCTACCTGGTCGTCGCGTTCGTCTCCAACGCGGTCAACCTGACCGACGGGCTCGACGGCCTGGCCGCGGGCGTCTCGGCGATCGTGCTGATGGCCTACATCGGGATCACCTTCCGGTTGACCGGATCGAGCGACCTGACCCTGCTGGCGGCCTGCGGCGTCGGCGGCTGCGTGGGCTTCCTCTGGTACAACGCGCACCCGGCGACGGTCTTCATGGGCGACACCGGATCGCTCGGCCTCGGCGGCCTGATCGCCGCGCTCGCGATCGTGACCAAGACCGAGGAGCTGCTGCTGCTGATCGGCGGCATCTTCGTGGTCGAGGCGGTCTCGGTAATCGTCCAGGTCTTCTCGTTCAAGACCTTCCGCAAGCGGGTCTTCCTGATGGCGCCGCTGCACCACCACTTCGAGATGAAGGCGTGGTCGGAGACCAAGATCATCCTGCGGTTCTGGATCGTCGCGATCGCCTGCTCGGCGATCGGCTTCACCCTCTTCCAGCAGAGCCTGCGCTAGCGCGGAGCCCTTCACGGTGGG
>JBAZOW010000184.1:0-7531 GCA_041648495.1 Patulibacter sp. | reverse complement strand
ATCCGCACCGCGCACGGGGTCGTCTACGCCTTCCCGATCCAGGACGCCTTCGGCGACCTGCCGGCGATCGACCTGTCGGCGGTCTATCCCGTGTCCCGCAAGGACCCCGCGGCTCCGCCGGTCGCGGTGGCGGCGGTCACGCTGCGTGCCGACCAGGACGTCAGCGCCGGCGACGTCACCGCCGCGCTCGAGGCGCTCGACCCCGAGCAGCGCCCCGACGTGGTCCACGTGGTCGACGAGATCCCGCTGACCACCTGGTACCGGCCGACGACGGGCGCGCTGCGCGCCGCCGGGCTGCCGAAGATCCGCCGCCCCGCCCGGGCCTGGACGCTCGACGCGGACCGCCGACGCTACGTGCCGCTGACCGCGGCGCTGCGCGACGGGTTGAGCTAGCGGCCGGTCCGCCCGGCGTCGACCGCGAACGGCGCTCCCGTCCGCTCGCGGATCTCGTCGACCGTCGTGTCGCCGAGGGTCTCGACGAGCACGAGGCCGTCGGCGGTGACGTCGAAGACGGCGAGCTCGGTGATCAGGCGGTCGACGACGCCTTTGCCGGTCAGCGGCAGGTCGCACGTCGTCTTGATCCGCGGCTGGCCGTCGCGCGTCGTGTGCTCCATGATCACGATCGTGCGCTTGGCGCCCTGGACGAGGTCCATCGCGCCGCCCATGCCCTTGACCATCTTGCCGGGGATCATCCAGTTGGCGAGGTCGCCGGTGGCGGAGACCTCCATGCCGCCGAGGATCGCCAGGTCGATGTGGCCGCCGCGGATCATCGCGAAGCTCTCGGCGCTGTCGAAGAACGAGGCGCCCGGGACCGTGGTGACGGTCTCCTTGCCGGCGTTGATCAGGTCCGCGTCCAGCTGGTCCTCGGTCGGGTAGGGCCCGATGCCGAGGAGGCCGTTCTCGGACTGCAGCAGCACGTCGGTCCGGTCGGTGGCGACGTCGGCGAGCAGGGTCGGCAGGCCGATCCCGAGGTTGACGTAGCTGCCGTCCTGGATCTCCTCGGCGGCGCGGGCGATGATCCTCTGGCGCGGGGGGAGGGCGGTGCTCATGCGGAGGCCTCCTGGCGGATGGTGCGGCGTTCGATCGGCTTGTCCAGGCCGGGGCTTTGGAAGACTCGCTGGACGAAGATCCCGGGGGTGTGGATGTGGTCGGGGTCCAGCTCGCCGACCTCGACGAGCTCTTCGACTTCGGCGATCGTGATCCGGCCGGCGGTGGCGACGAGGGGGTTGAAGTTGCGGGCGGTCTTGCGGTAGACGAGGTTGCCGGCGGTGTCGCCCTTCCAGGCCCGGACGATCGCGTAGTCGGTGGTGATGCCGTGCTCGAGCAGGTACTCGCGGCCGTCGATCTCGCGGGTCTCCTTGCCGTCGGCGACGGGGGTGCCGACGCCGGCGGGGGTGTAGAAGGCGGGGATCCCGGCGCCGCCGGCGCGCAGCCGCTCGGCGAGGGTGCCCTGGGGGACCAGCTCGACCTCGAGCTCGCCGGAGAGGAACTGCTGCTCGAAGACCTTGTTCTCGCCGACGTACGACGAGACCATCGTGCGGATCTGGCGGTTGGCGAGCAGGATGCCCAGGCCGAGATCGTCGACGCCGCAGTTGTTGGAGACGACGGTCAGGTCGGTCGCGCCGCGGTCGCGCAGCGCGCTGATCGCGGTCTCCGGGTTGCCGGAGAGCCCGAAGCCGCCGACCGCGATCGACGCACCGGACGGGATGTCGGCGACGGCGGCCGCCGGGGACGCGACGAGCTTGCGGGGTGGAGAGGGGCTCATCGGGCTACTGTGCCGCCGACCCGTTGAGAAGTCCAAGGTCATCTGCATTGGCGACTAATAAGCTGAAGTGATGGAACTGCGCCACCTTCGCTACCTGGTCGCGCTGGCCGACGCGCGGCACTTCACGCGGGCGGCGCGGACGCTCGGGATCGCCCAGCCCGCGCTCTCCCAGCAGATTCGCCGGCTCGAGGCCGAGGTCGGGCTGCCGCTGGTCGAGCGGACGACGCGCAGCGTCGCCCTGACGCGAGCGGGGGAGACGCTCGTGGCCGGCGCGCGCGGGGTGCTGCGCGACGTGGGCCGGCTCGAGGACGAGCTCGCCGCGCTGCGCGGGGTGCAGACGGGACGGTTGGTGGTCGGCGTGACCCGGACCCCCGGCGCGGTCGACGTCGCCGCGGCGCTGGCGGTCTTCCACGGCGCCCACCCCGGGGTCGACCTGGACGTTCGCGAGGGGTTGAGTCAGGAGCTGGTGCGCGACCTGCGGACCGGAGCGCTGGACATCGCGGTCATCGCCGAGGGGCCGTCGCTCGACGCGGAGGCGCTCGCGGTCGTGCCGCTCGCCGCCGAGCCGCTCGTGGCGATCGTGCCGCCCGGCCACGGGCTGGCGTCGCGCTCCTCGCTCGCCGTTCGCGAGCTGTTCGACGAGCGGGTGGTCAGCTTCCACCGCGGGGCGACGATCCGCGAGCAGCTCGAACGCGCCGCGGCGCGAGAGGGCGTGCCGCTGCGGGTGGCGTTCGAGACGGCCGACGTCCGGCGGGCGCGGGAGGTCGTCGGGCACGGCCTGGCGGTCGGCGTGCTGCCGGCCACGGACGCTCGGTCCGCGGGTCCCGCCGTCGCGGTGGTCCCGTTGCAGGACGCCGGGCTGGTCCACCGCACGGCGGTGGCCACGGTCGGCGACCGGGCTCCGACCCCGGCGGCCGAGGCGCTGCGGCAGATCCTGGTGCCCGGCGACGGGTGACCGGTCGGGCCCGAGCGTCGCGGCTGACGCTCGGGGTCGTCGGTCCGCCCTCAGGCGGCCCGCACGCCGTCGAGGAAGAGGTCGACGAAGCCGTCGGCGACCTCGTCCGCGCTCAGGCGCCGGCCGGGACCGAACCAGACCGCGGCGTGGTTGACCATCCCCAGCAGGGCGAGCGCGCTCAGCTGCGGATCGGCGATCACGAACTCGCCGCGATCGACGCCTTCGCGGAGCACCCGGACGAGCAGGGCCTCGAACGCGTCGCGGTCGCCACGGACGTCGCCCCATGCGGCGTTGCGCGCCAGGGTGGTCCGCTCCTGGAGGAAGACCCGGATGTGGTCCTGGTGCGACGCGACCCGGCCCATCCAGATCCGCACCAGTGCCCGCAGGCGCGCGTCCGCGGTCGCCGATTCGTCGTCGACGATCGCTGCGGCTTCGCTGAGCAACGGGCTCATCAGATCCTGGAGGATCCGCGTCAGCAGCTCGGCCTTCGAGCCGATGTAGTGGTAGAGCCCGCCACGGGTCAGCCCGGTCGCCGCGATCAGGTCGTCGATCGTGGTGCCGTCGTAGCCGCGGGTCGCGAAGACGCGCGCGCAGCGATCGATCACGGTCTGCTGACGGCTGTCGTACCGCTCGCGCAGGTGCGGCCGCTGAGGGGGAGCGGGGGGCATCGGCTAGAATTTAGACCGTTCAGTCGGTATAAGTCGAGTCATGGATCTCGACCTGCCCGAAGACGTCCGCGATCTCCAGCGGATCGTTCGCGACTTCGCCGTTCAGGAGGTCGCTCCGGTGGCCGAGGAGCTCGACCACACGAAGGCGTTCCCCTACGAGCTGGTCGCCAAGATGGGCGAGCTCGGCTGGATGGGGATTCCCTTCCCCGAGGAGTACGGCGGCGCGGGCGGCACGATCCTGCAGTACGCGGTAACCGTGGAGGAGCTGGCGCGGATCGATTCGTCGGTCGCGATCACGATGTGCGCGCACACCTCGCTCGGCACCCAGCCGATCTACCTGTTCGGCAACGAGCAGCAGAAGGCCGAGTACCTGCCCGAGCTGTGCGCGGGGACCAAGCTCGGCGCGTTCGGCCTGACCGAGCCCGAGGCGGGCAGCGACGCCGGCAACGTCAAGACCACGGCGAAGCTCGCCGACGAGACCTGGACGGTCAACGGCGCGAAGCAGTTCATCACCAACTCCGGCACGGACATCACCGGCCACGTCGCGATCACCGCGGTCACAACAGACCCGAATTCCCGCCCGCCCAACGGTCGCCCCGAGATCTCCAACCTGATCGTCCCCAACGGCACGCCCGGCTACACCCAGGGCGAGCCGTACCGCAAGATGGGCTGGAACGCGTCCGACACGCGGCCGCTCAGCTTCGCCGACTGCGAGGTCCCCGAGGACCACCTGCTCGGGCCGCGCGGTGCGGGGTTCAAGCAGTTCATGCAGATCCTCGACGGCGGCCGGATCGGCGTCGCCGCGATGGGCCTCGGACTGGCGCAGGGCGCGCTCGACGAGGCGATCTCCTACGCCAACCAGCGCCAGGCGTTCGGGCAGCCGATCGCCAGGTTCCAGGCGATCCAGGGCAAGATCGCCGACATCGCGACCGAGATCGAGGCCGCGCGGCTGCTGGTCTATCGCGCCGCGGCGCTGAAGGACGCCGGACGCGACTTCTCGCTGACCGCCGCCCAGGCCAAGCTCAAGACCGGACGGCTCGCGGTGCGCGCGGCCGAGGAGGCGGTCCAGATCCACGGGGGCTACGGCTACATCGAGGAGTACCCGGTCTGCCGGTTCTACCGCGACGCCAAGATCCTGACGATCGGCGAGGGCACCGACGAGGTCCAGCAGATGGTGATCTCGCGAGCCCTGCTCGGTTGATCGACGGACGGAGCGACGAGACGATGAGCGGCGACGGCGGGACCGATCGCGAGCCGGTGCGCGTCCGCGAGGTCGGACCGCGCGACGGCTTCCAGAACGAGCCCGAGACGATCGCGACGGCCGACAAGATCGCGCTGATCGACGGCCTGGCGAGGACCGGGATCCGGCGGATTGAGCTGACGTCGTTCGTTCGCGCCGACGTGATCCCGCAGCTGGCCGACGCCGCCGAGGTGCTGGCGGGGGTCGACGTGCCGGACGGGGTCGACCGCTCGGTGCTGATCCCCAACGAGCGAGGACTCGACAACGCGCTGGAGCAGCGCGACCGGTTCGACGAGGTCAGCGTCTTCCTCTCGGCGTCCGAGACCCACAACCGCAGGAACGTCAACCGCACGATCGCGGAGTCGCTCGACGGCCTGGAACGGGTGATCGACCGCGCCCGCGCCGCCGACCTGCGCTGCGTCGCGGTGATCGCGACCTCGTTCGGCTGCCCCTACGAGGGCGTCGTGCCACCCGAGCAGACCCTCGCGATCGCCGCTCGGCTGCGCGACGCCGGGGCGTCCGAGATCGGCTTCGGCGACACCACCGGGATGGCCAACCCGCGGCAGGCCAAGCAGTTCTTCACGCGCGCCTTCGAGGAGCTGAACGACCCGGCTCGCACGGGATCGGTGGTCGAGCTGACCGCGCACTTCCACAACACCCGCGGCCAGGGCCTGGCCAACGTGGTCGGGGCGCTCGACGCCGGCTGCCGCTCGTTCGAGTCGAGCTTCGGCGAGCTCGGCGGCTGCCCTGTTCCCGCGGGCGCGACCGGCAACATCGCCACGGAGGATCTGGTCTCGATGCTGCACGAGATGGGCTACGCGACCGGGATCGACCTGCCGGCGGTACTCGACGCGAGCCGCGCGGTCCAGGCGGTGCTCGGCCGCACCCTCGGCTCGCACAGCCTGGTCGCCGGCCCGATCGACTGGACCCCACGGACGGACGGGGCGTCGTCGTGAGCGGCGAGGCGTCGGTGCTCGGCGCCGCGGCCCGATCCGGCCCCTTCGACCGGGTGCTGATCGCCAACCGCGGCGAGATCGCGGTGCGGGTCGCGCGCACGCTGCGGCGGCTCGGGATCGAGTCGGTCGCGGTCCACGCGCCGGACGAGGTCGGTGCGGGGACGGCGGCGCAGATTCCGCACGTCGCGGCCTGCGACCACGCGGTGGTGCTCGACGCGGACGGCAGCCGCTCGCCCTACCTGGACATCGAGCAGCTGGTGCGGATCGCGCTGGAGCTCGGCTGCGACGCGGTCCATCCGGGCTACGGGTTCCTGGCCGAGCGGGCGGAGGCGGCTCGCGCGTTCACCACGGCGGGCGTGACCTGGATCGGTCCGTCGGCCGAGGCGATCGAGCTGCTCGGCGACAAGATCGCGTCGAAGCGGACGGCCGAGGCCGCCGACGTGCCGGTGGTCCCCGGCATCACCGTGCCCGACGACGACGACGCGGGCGGCGCGGGCGGCGATCCCGCCGCCGATGCCGTCGCCGATCTGGCGCGGACGGCGGGACTGCCGCTGCTGCTGAAGGCCACCGCGGGCGGCGGGGGCAAGGGCATGCGGCGCGTCGCGACGCTCGACGCCGTGCCCGAGGCCGTGGCCGGCGCCCGCCGCGAGGCGATCGCGGCGTTCGGTCGCGGCGAGCTGCTCGCCGAGCGGCTGGTCGATCCGGCGCGCCACGTCGAGGTCCAGGTCGCGATCGACGCCCACGGAGGCGCCTGGGCGATCGGCGAGCGGGAGTGCAGCCTGCAGCGGCGCCACCAGAAGCTGATCGAGGAGGCCCCCGCGACCTGCCTGCGCGTCGCCGAGCGCGAGGCGCTGCACGCCGCGGCGGTCCGGCTGGCGCAGGCGGCGGGCTACCGCAACCTCGGCACGGTCGAGTTCCTGCTCGACGTCTCGGAGTCGTCCGGCGCCGCGGGGGACGAGACCGCCGCCCGGCCGTTCTTCTTCCTCGAGATGAACGCCCGGCTGCAGGTCGAGCACCCGGTCACCGAGCTGGTCCACGGACTCGACCTGGTCGAGCAGCAGCTGCGGATCGCGGCCGGCGAGCGGCTCGACCTGGACGCCGCCGCGACCACCGTCGACGGTCACGCGATCGAGGCCCGGATCTGCGCCGAGCGGGTCGCGCTGCGGACGACGGCCGACGGCGTCACGGCGGACTTCCTGCCGGTGGTCGGTCCGGTCGTCGCCTACGTCGAGCCGGCCGGTCCCGGGATCCGCGTCGACTCCGGTCTGGCCGTCGGCGTCGAGGTCACGACCAGCTTCGATCCGATGCTGCTCAAGCTGATCGCCCACGGGCGCGACCGCGAGCAGGCCCGCGCGCGACTGGACCGGGCGCTCGCCGAGCTGACGGTGCTCGGGCTGGAGACCAACGCCGCGTTCCTGCGGCGGCTGCTCGACCGCCCCGAGGTCCGCGAGGACCGCGGCACGACCACGCTGGTCGAGACCCTGCTCGACGATCCCGGCGAGGCCGCGTCGCTGGCCGCGCCCGCCGAGGAGGCCCGCGACCGGGCGTTGCGGGCCGCTGCGGTGCTGCGCTACCGCGAGCTGACCGCCGCCGCCGACGGCAGCGCCTACGGGACCCGCGACGGCTGGCGGATCGCCGGCCGTGGCGTGACCCGGCTGCGCTGGCGCGACGCCGACGAGCACGACGTGGTCGTCGACCTGTCGGTGCGCGATCCGGGGCGGACCGTCGACGTGCGGATCGTCGCGGCGGGCGGACCGGAGGCGGCGACCGATGCGACGGCGGGCGATCCGGCGGCGCCCGGCATCACGACGTCCGCCACCCGTGGGTCCGCAGCCGACGGCGACGACGCGTCGGCCTGGGTGACGGTCGACGTCGCGTCGGCGACCGCTGGTTGGCGGACCGCCGCCGCCGGGCCGTGGCGCTGGCTGCACGGGCCCGACGGGACCT
>JBAZOW010000183.1:0-7544 GCA_041648495.1 Patulibacter sp. | reverse complement strand
ACGGGGTCCTGCCCGGCGTCGGCTTCGGGACCGGTCCGCCGATGTTCGCCGCCGACGGCGACCACGCGGTCTTCATCTCCCTGACGGGCTTCATCGGTGCGCACACCGCGCCGATCTTCCAGAACTACGGCGCGCGACGGACCGCCGAGGGCTGGACCTGGAAGCCGCTGACCCCGGCGGCCCCGGCCGGCTCGTCCGGCACGGTTGCCACCGGCGGCGATTGGGTCACGGTTGGTTGGTCCAGCGATTTCCAGACCGAGTTCGCGAACGCCTACGACGCCTCGTGGGACGGGGACGACCGTGACGCCCAGCCGGGCAACGACGTCTACGCCAGCGACGGCGGCGCGATCCCGAGCTGGGTCTCGCGCGGGAGCGGTCCCAAGCTGCTCCCGGACGCCGTCCAGTACGAGGGCAGCAGCGCCGACGGCCGCTACGTCGCCTTCCGCACCTCGGCCAAGCTCGATCCGCGGGAAGCGGACCCGACCAGCGGCCGCCAGAGCGGTGAGGGCGTCTACGTCCGCGATCGCCAGGCCGGCACCACCAAGCTGGTCGGGGTCGATGCCGACGGCGGCCTGCTGAGCCGCTGCGGCGTGAGCGCGCCCGGCGTCAGCTCCAACGTGCCGGGCTACAACGCCGTCTCGCGCAACGGCCACCGTATCTTCTTCCGCTCCGGCTACATCTGGGGCACGGGCGCGCCGTGCAGCCCCTCGGCCGTCAACGGTCAGCTCTACGTCCAGCGCGACGGCCAGCCGGCGCAGCTGGTCTCGCCCTCGACCCGGGCCACGCCCGATCCCGCGGGCCGCGCGATGGCGGAATGGCGGGCGGCCACGCCCTCCGGCAGCGACGTCTTCTTCGTCTCGACGGAGCTGAAGACCGATGACGCCACGATCGCCAACGCGCTCTACCGCTACCAGCTGCCGACGGCGGCTCAGCCCGACGGCGTGCTGACGAACCTGACGCCGCGGGCCTACGGCGGGGCGACCGCGCTCGAGCAGTCGGGTCCGCCCGCGGTCTCGTCCGACGGCTCGGTCGTCGTGTTCGCCTCGACCACGGCCCTGACCCCCGACGCGCCGGTCGACAGCAGCGCCAAGCTCTACCGCTACTCCGGCGACCAGCTGCGGTTCGTCGGCGTCGGCGGGCCGGACCAGTGGAACGCGCCGAAGCTGCTCGAGGGCACGGTCGCCCTGAGCGCCGACGGCAGCAAGCTGGCCTTCACCACGTCGGTGCCGCAGCCCGGTGCCCCCGATCACGCGGGCGTCGCCCAGGTCTACGTGGCCGACACCTCCGGCGACGCGGCTCCGGTCTGCGCATCCTGCGGGACGGGCAGCCAGACCACCGGTCCGGCGAGCATCGGCGGCGCGCTCTCCCGCGTCGGCGAGGCGGGAACGTTCTCCCGCAATCCGGTGACCGACGACGGCCGGATCTTCTTCAACACGACCAGTGCGCTGGTCCGCGAGGACACCAACGGCCGCAACGACGTCTACGAGCGTCGCGCGGACGGCAGCGTCGCCCTGATCACGCCCGGCCGGGCCGCCGCCGACGCCGAGTTCGTCGGCGCTTCGGCCGACGGTCGCTCGGTCGCCTTCACCAGCGCCGAGAGCCTGACCTGGGACGACGTCGACAACGGTGATCCCGACCTCTACGTCGCTCGCACCGGCGGCGGATTCGCCGAGCCGGCGGCGCCGCAGGGCTGCGACGGCGACGTCTGCCAGGGCGAGCCCGCTCCGCGGATGCTGCTCGACCGGGCCGCCTCGGCGTTCGTCGTCGGCCCGGGCAACCTCGTGCCGCCGAAGGACCAGGCCGGGGCCGGCAGCAGCAAGCTGACCGTCCGGGCCGTGTCGGCCCGGGACCGGCGCAGCTTCGCCGCCGGCAACCGCCTGAACCTGCGGTTGCGGGTCACCCGCGGCGGCACCGCTACGGCCACCGCCAAGGCGCGGATCGGCAAGCAGAGCAAGACGGTCGCCCGCGCGAGCAAGCGCAAGCAGGGCGCCGGTGCGCTCCAGCTCGGTCTGCGGCTCTCGCAGGCCGCCCGCCGCGAGCTGACCCGCACGGGCCGGCTGCGGGTCACGATCACCGTTCGCCACCCGGGCGCGTCGTCGCGGACGACGGCGTTCACCCTCACCACCAAGAAGGGCCGGTAGCCCATGCGCACGTTCTCCACCACGACCCTCCGGCGGGGCGCGACGGTCCTGGCGACGGTCCTGGCGGGCTCGCTCGCCGGGGTCTCCGCGGCCCAGGCGGTCGATGTCGCCTTCGTGCCCGGGAGCCTGGTCTCCGAGAGCCAGAACGCCGACGGCACGCCCTACACGACGGCCGGCGGCACGCCGTTCCAGGTCGTCAACGCGTTCCAGCTCGAGCGCGACGAGACCGGCGGCCAGCCGCGCGGCCTGGTGCGCGGGCTCGACGTCGGGTTGCCGGTCGGCCTGACCGGCAACCCGCAGGCCCTGACGGTCTGCTCGCGGGCGGACTTCAACAACCAGATGATGTTCGGGCCGAAGCTCTGCCCGCCCGGCTCGCAGGTCGGCCAGATGGAGCTGGTGATCCGCAACCTCAGCTTCGACTTCGACCAGCGGCCGATGCGCGTGCTGGTGCCGGTCTACAACGTCGCGACCCGCAAGGGCGAGGTCGCGCACTTCGCGTTCCGCGTGCTGACCACCGCGATCCACCTCTCGGCGCGGGTCCGCCCGGGGGACTTCGGCGTCAGCACGTCATTCGAGAACCTGGCGACGACGCTGCCGTTGATGGACCAGAAGCTGACGCTCTGGGGCAACCCCAGCTCGGACGCCCACACCGCCAACCGCGAGCTCGAGTGCCTCACGGTCGAGGGCGAGGAGCCGATGTGCATGGGCGGCGGCGCCCCCAGCGGCACGGCCCCGGCGGCGTTCTGGCGGACGCCGACCCGCTGCGACGACGTCCAGCGGACGACGTTCCGCGTGACCGGCTGGAACTCGACCGCGGTGATCGACGCGGAGGCCAGCGCCCCCGCCGTCGGTGACTGCGACCAGCTGCCGTTCGCCCCGACGCTCGCCGTCACGCCCGATACGACGCAGGCCGGCGCTCCCGTCGGACTGCGGGTCGACCTCGGCGTGCCGCAGTCGCAGGACCCCAACGGACGCGCGACCGCGCACCTGAAGGACGCGGCCGTGACGCTGCCGGCCGGGATGGCCGTCTCGGCCTCCGGCGCCGACGGTCTCGGCGCCTGCACCGACGCGCAGTTCGCGATCGACAGCAACGCCCAGGCGACCTGCCCGACCAACGCCAAGATCGGCACGGCGACGCTCGACACCCCGGTGCTCGAGGACCAGGTCCCCGGCACGATCTACCTCGGCACGCAGCAGCCCGGCCAGCTGCTGCGCGTGTTCCTCGCCTTCTACGACGAGCAGCGCGACCTCTCGATCAAGCTCCCGGGCCGGCTCGTCCCGGATCCGGTGACGGGGCAGATCACGGCCCACTTCGACGCCAACCCGGAGCTGCCGTTCACCAACCTGAGCCTGCGGTTCAAGGGCGGTCCGCGGGCTCCGCTGGCCAACCCGACGACCTGCGGGGCGGCGGCGACCACCAGCACGCTGACGTCGTGGGCGGGCCAGTCGGCGACGCCGGGCGATCAGTTCGCGGTCACCGGCTGCGGCGATCCCAACCGCTTCGAGCCGATCGTCGACGCCGGCACGCTGAACCCGCTCGCGGGAGCGTTCTCGCCGTTCACCATGACGGTCGCGCGGACCGACGCGGACCAGGAGCTGCAGCAGTTCGGACTCCAGCTGCCGCAGGGCCTGCTGGGCGCGCTCAGCAGCGTCCCGGTCGGCGGGCAGGTCGGTCGGGTCACGGTCACCGCCGGTGCGGGCAGCTCGCCCTACCAGCTGGCCGGCCGCGTCTACCTGGAGGGTCCGTACAAGGGCGCTCCGTTCTCGCTGAAGATCGTCGTCCCGGCCCAGGCCGGTCCGCTCGACCTCGGTGAGGTCGTCGTGCGCTCGCCGCTGCACGTCGACGCCGCTCGGGCGCGGATCAGCGCGCCGGCCGATCCGCTGCCGACGATCCTCCAGGGGATCCCGCTCAAGATCCGCTCGGTCAACCTGACGCTCGACCGTCCCGGGTTCACGTTCAACGCCACCAGCTGCGCTCCGCAGCAGGTCGGCGCGACGCTGGCGAGCACCGTCGGCGCGAACGTCACCCGGTCGGTCCGGTACCAGGCGATCGGCTGCGGCGACCTGTCGCTGAACCCGCGGATGAGCCTCGACTTCCGAGGCAAGAGCGAGCTCGCCAAGGGCAAGCACCCGGGTCTCGTGGTGCAGCTGGCCCAGACGCCGGGGCAGGCGGGCCTGAAGCAGGTCCAGGTCAAGCTGCCGTCGGCCGTGGCGCTGGCGGCCAACAACGCGCAGGCGCTGTGCACCCCGCAGCAGGCCGCAGCCCGGGCCTGCCCGGCGGCCTCGATCGTCGGCAACGCCACGGTGCGCACCCCGGCGCTGCGCCAGCCGCTCGCCGGCCCGGTCTACTTCGTCGAGGGCACGCGCCAGACGGCCAGTGGCCGGACGGTGAAGACCCTGCCGAAGCTGTGGCTGAAGCTCGAGGGCGAGGGCGTTCCGCTCGATCTCTGGGGCACGTCGCAGGTCGACTCGTCCGGCCCGGTCCAGCGCCTGGTGACGACGTTCGACGACGTTCCCGACGCGCCGATCGGTGACTTCCGCCTGGAGATCGCGGGCGGCAAGCACGGGATCCTCGCGGCGACCGAGTCGATCTGCACCGCGGATCGCAAGACGCAGACCCGGTTCGACGGTCAGAACGGGGCACGCCGGACCGGTACGGTCACGATCGGCGCCACGGAGTGCGGCGTGCGGGTGGCCAAGGCCACGACGACCGCGTCGACCGTCCGGGTGACGGTCTCGGGGATCTCGGCCGGTCGGGTCCGGGTCACCGGCAAGGGCATCGTCGGCACCAGCCGGACGATCAAGCGGGCGACGTCGGCGACGGTGACGGCGCGGCTCTCGGCCGCGGCGCGCCGCTCGGTCGCGCAGGGACGCTCGGTCCGGGTCCCGCTCCGCGTCGCCTTCACGGCGAAGGGGCAGAAGCAGGCCAAGACGGTCACCCGCACGGTGACGGTCAAGGGCGCCCGCCGCTGACCGCCGGCGGTACGGGGGCGGGGCGTTCCGTACGCCCCGCCCCCCGTGCGCTGAACGGGGGAGAGGTTGAGCACGCAGAACGTGCTCAACCTCTACGGCGATCGCCGTAGAGGTCCGATCGCCGGTCCTCCGGCCGGCGATCGCTGTCGGCGGCCGGTCGGGTGGCCGCAGCCCAGGAGGGCGCGGCCGGCCCCGCCTGAGGAGCTAGGCCTTGGCCTTGGTGTCGATCAGACGCTGCTTGGCGGCCTTGACCGTCTCGAGCGCCTCTTCGCGGGTGCGGAAGCCCTGGACCTCGACGACCTTGCCCTCGGGCTGCTTGTAAATCTCGAAGAAGTGCGAGATCTCGACCTTCAGCTGGTCGGAGATGTCGTCGAGGGTCTCGACGCCCTTCCAGTTGGGATCGGCGACCGGGACGCAGATCACCTTGTCGTCGACCTCGCCCTGGTCGATCATCTTGAACAGGCCGATCACGCGGACCGGGATCCGGCAGCCCGGGAAGGTCGGGTCCGAGACCAGGGTCAGCGCGTCCAGCGGATCGCCGTCCTCGCCGAGGGTCTCGGTGATGAAGCCGTAGTCGGCGGGGTAGACGACGGAGGAGTACAGGTAGCGATCGAACAGGATCGCCCCGACTTCCTCGTCCCACTCGTACTTGTTCCGGGATCCCTTCG
Organism: Patulibacter sp.; assembly: GCA_041648495.1. GTDB lineage: Bacteria > Actinomycetota > Thermoleophilia > Solirubrobacterales > Solirubrobacteraceae > Patulibacter. The sequence continues at coordinate 1,762 of JBAZOW010000183.1, read as the reverse complement.
GGATCTCAACGAACATCAGAAGATCGTCAGACACCGGCGCATCGTATTCGCTAGCTGCCGTATACGCGCTTCTCCTCGCATAGCCCGTGGCCCGTTCGACGGTCAGATAGGGATACTTGGAGCTGTGAGCAACGACGCCGCCGCCCCCACGCTCAGCATCAACACGATCCGGACGCTGTCGATCGACGCCGTCCAGAAGGCGAACTCGGGACACCCGGGCCTGCCCCTGGCGTTCGCGCCCGTCGCGTATCTGCTCTACGCGGAGCGGATGAAGCACGACCCGGCCGACCCGGCGTGGCCCGACCGCGACCGCTTCGTGCTGTCGGCCGGCCACGGCTCGATCCTCCAGTACGCGGCGCTGCACCTGGCGGGCTACGGGCTCAGCCTGGACGACATCAAGGCGTTCCGCCAGTGGGGCTCGAAGACCCCCGGCCACCCCGAGCGCGAGTTCCACGTCGACGGCGACGCGGGTCCGTCGGCCACGCCGCTGCCGTTGACCCCGGGCGTCGAGGTCACCACCGGCCCGCTCGGCCAGGGCATCTCGAACGCGGTCGGCCTGGCGATGGCCGAGCGGTTCCTGCGCGAGAAGTTCGGCTCGGACGTCCAGGACCACCGGACCTACGCGATCGCCTCCGACGGCGACCTGATGGAGGGCGTGTCCGCCGAGGCGTCGTCCTACGCCGGCCACGTCGGGCTCGGCCGGCTGATCGTCTTCTACGACGACAACGACATCTCGCTCGACGGCCCGACGTCGCTCTCGTTCACCGAGGACGTCGAGAAGCGGTACGAGGCCTACGGCTGGCAGACCCTGCGGGTCACCGACGTCAACGACCTCGACCAGCTGCGCGGCGCGCTCGACCAGGCCGAGGCGGACGAGACGCGCCCGACGCTGATCCACGTCAAGTCGATCATCGGCTGGCCGTCGCCGAACAAGCAGGGCTCGAGCAAGGCCCACGGCGCCCCGCTCGGCGAGGAGGAGGTCCGGCTGACCAAGCAGGAGCTCGGCTGGGATCCAGACGCGCAGTTCCTGGTGCCGGACGGGGTCTACGAGCAGTTCCGCGCCGGCAACCGCGGGCCCGCCGAGCGCGAGGCGTGGACGCAGCGCTACGCGCAGTTCCGCTCCGACGCCGGTCGCGCCGAGCAGTGGGACGCCGCCTGGGCGGGCAAGCCGCTGAAGGGCCTGAAGGAGGCGCTCAAGGCGCTGCCGGCCGAGAAGGAGGCCACGCGCGTCTCGGGCAAGCGGGCGATGGCGGCGTTCGCGCCGTTCGTCCCGACGCTCGTCGGCGGGGCCGCCGACCTGGCGTCGTCGACCAACACGGTGCTGCCGGACGCGGGCTACTTCACCCGCGACACCGCCGGCCAGAACGTCCACTTCGGCGTGCGCGAGCACGGCATGGGTGCGATCGTCAACGGCCTCGCCGCGCACGGCGGGATCGTCCGCCCGTACGGCTCGACCTTCATGCAGTTCGTCGACTACATGCGCGGCGCGGTCCGCCTCTCGGCGCTGCAGAACCTGAACGTCGCCTGGGTCTACACCCACGACTCGGTCGCGGTCGGCGAGGACGGCCCCACGCACCAGCCGGTCGAGCATCTGGCGTCGCTGCGGGCGATGCCCAACCTGACGGTGCTGCGCCCCGGCGACAGCGTCGAGACCGCGGCGGCCTGGGCGACGGTGCTGGAGGACCTCGACGGTCCCGCCGTGTTCGCGCTCAGCCGCCAGGGGATCGCGCCCCTGCCGCGGGACGGGGGCGACGACGCCGCC
>JBAZOW010000182.1:0-7583 GCA_041648495.1 Patulibacter sp. | reverse complement strand
GGGCGTGGTGACCGTCGCGGCCGGCGTCGTGACCGTGGTCGTCACCGTCTCGGTGCTCTTCGGCAGCTCGCTCGGCTCGCGTCCGAGCAGGCTCTGGAAGATGTCGGTCTGGTCGATCAGGCCGGTCACGTTGGCGGCCTGCGGGCCCTTCGCCGCGACGCGGATCTGGGTCCCGGTGTGAGCCATGCTGCCGCCGGTCGACGTGGCCGTGCTGTAGGCGAGCGTCATCGGGTCGCCGTCGGCGGTCTTCAGCGTGGTGGTGAACCGGCCGCTGGACGCGCTGTTCGGAACGATCTGCGTGGAGTGGCCGTGGTCACCGGTGACGATGATCAGGGTGTCGGGATGATCCGCCTGGTAGTCGAGCGCGGCCTGCGTGGCCTCGTCGAGTTGGGCGACGTCGCCGATCGCGCCGCAGGCGTCGGAGGCGTGCTCCTGCTTGTCGACCATCGCGCTCTCGACCTGGAGGAAGAACCCCTTCGGATTGTCCAGCAGCTCGATCGCCTTGCTCGTCATCTGCGCCAGCGACGGCTGCGTGCCGCGGTCGGCGGTCTCGCAGCGGGCGTCGTTGCCGCCGGCGCCCTCGGCCGTGGCCACCAGCGGGGCGTACTTCGGCGTCATGTTCTCGTTGGCGAACAGCCCCAGGATCGGCCCGTTCGCGAGCGTGTCGACGCCGGCGAGCCCGGACGCGTCGCTGACCGTCGTGTAGTCGTGGGCGCTCTCGGCGTACTGTCGGACCGAGGGCCCGGCGTCGGTCGCCTGCGCGAAGCGGGCCGTGCCGCCGCCGAGCAGGACGTCGATCCGGTTGTCGACCAGCTGCTCGGCGACCGAGCCCTTGCCGCCGTTGACCTTCCGCGCGGAAGAGCAGTTGGCCATGTTGGCCGGGCCCTGGCATTCGCGGAGGTTGATGTGCGACGCGGCTGCGGCCGGGGTCGCGTCGGTCAGCGCCGCCGTGGAGACGTTACCGACGCGCTTGCCCTGCGCCTTGAGGATCTCCAGGGCGGTCTCGTAGTCCTCGCCGGGAACGTTGCCGGCGGTGCTCGGGCCCTGCGAGAGGCGACTGTCGACGGTCTTCTTACCGGTCGACCAGCCGCTGGCGGTCGGGGCCGAGTCGGAGACGTAGGCGATTGGGTAATCCGGACCCGGGCCGACCTTGAGGCCGTAGGTCGTCATATCGCCGGTGAACGGCAGCGCGTCGAGGGCGGGGAGTCGACCCGCGGCCCCGTACTCGTAGTTGCGGGCGGCGGTGAGGATCGAATCGTCGGTGCCGTCCCCGATCAGGAGGATGACGTTGCGGGGCTTGCTGGAGTCGATCGCGGCCGCGAGCTCGGCGCTGCGATCGCCGTCGCCGAGCGGGCCGACGGCGAGGGCGGTGCCGGCACCGCCGACGACGGCGAGCGCGGCAGCGGCGACGACCAGGGGACGACGACCCGCGATCCGGGGAGAAAAGCGCATGGAGATCCTTCTTCGGGGGTGAAGGCCACGCGGCGGTGGCGTCAGCCCCGACCGGCGGCGGGTCCGAAGATGTCAATCCCCCGCGGGGCGGAGGTGAACGAGCGGTGACGTCCGTGTGACGAGCGGTTCACCGCCCGGCGGGCGGCGTCGCGGGGCTCGCGCCCTGCCCGTCGGGAGGGCGAGCGGCTACGGCGTCGGCGGTTCCGCGTCGTCGCCCGTCGGAGCGGGCGGCAGGTCGTCCTCGGTCGGCGGGGCGGCGATCGCCCTCGGCGCGGTGGTCCCCCGGATTCCGGCGGCGCCCGACGCTCCGCCGTCGGCCATGACACCGCTTCCCGCCTCCAACGCCAGCCGTCGCGCGCGCCGACGCCGGCGTGCTCCCGACCCCGGGATCTTCGACGCCAACGAGCTGATCGGCGCGAGGTCCTCGTGCAGCGCCTCGCTCGACACGACCAGCCGCTCGAGCAACGGGACCAACTGCTCCATGTTGCGGTCGATCCGCTCGACCCGCTCGGTCACGACCTCGAGGTGGGCCGTCAGGTCGTCGATGCTGGCGACGCTGCGCGTCATGTCCATGGCGTGCTCGTCGAGCGTCGTCATCGAGAGCACGCGCTCGATCACCTCGCGGGCGGCGGAGTCGACGTGCGTCGCGGCCTGCTGAAACGGCCTCAGGGGGTTGGGCGGCACGTAGGGGACGCTACCCGCTGGGGGCCTCGGCATCACCGCCGAGCGCCACGGGCCCCCGGACCGGGTGGCGCTACGAGGGGGTGCGCGATCCCCGGCGCGCGGCGAAGAACCCCCGCAGCAGGTCCGCGCACGGCTCGCCCAGCACGCCGCCCTCGACCAGCGGCCGGTGGTTCAGCCGGGGCTCGGCGGTGATGTCGAGCACGCTGCCGCAGGCCCCGGCCTTCGGGTCGGTGCAGCCGTAGACGACGTGGGGGATCCGTGACAGGACGATCGCGCCGGCGCACATCGCGCATGGCTCGAGGGTCACGTAGAGCACCGCGTCGAGCACCCGCCACGAGCCGCCGTGCGCGGCGGCTTCGCGCAGCGCGAGGACCTCGGCGTGGGCCGTCGGGTCCTCGGTCAGCTCGCGCTCGTTGCGGCCGCGGCCGATGATCGTCGGCTCGCCGCCGGGCGGGACCGAGACGACGACGGCGCCGATCGGCACGTCGCCGTGGGACTCGGCCGCGCGCGCCTCGGCGATCGCCTCGCGCATCCACCGCTCGTGGTCGAGCGTCAAGGCTTCCTAGCTGGTGCGGACGATCAGCACCGAGCAGGGGGCGTGGTGGCTGATCTTGTTCGGGACCGAGCCGAGCAGGAACCGCTTGGCGCCGGTCATGCCCTTGTTGCCGACCACGATCAGGTCGCTGCCGAACTCCTCGGCGACGTCGAGGATCGCGTCGGCCGGGTCGCCCTGGCGTGCGTAGGTGCGGACGTTGGTGACGCCCCCGGCCTGGGCGCGCTCCTTGGCGCGGCCGAGCGTCGCCTCGACGTCCTCGCGCTCGTTGACCATCCACTCGATGTCGGACGGGGCCTGCTTGGCCTCCTCGCGCAACCGCGACGACGAGACCGGCTCGAAGGCGGACACGATGTCGAGTCGGGCGTTGAGGGCGGCCGCGACGCCGATCGCTTCGTCGACCGCTTGGTTTGCGGTGTCCGAACCGTCGGTTCCGACGACGAGTGAGTGGAACATGGCGCTCCTAGACGGGTGGATGCGAGGACTGTGGCCGGGCGGGGACGGTGTTCCCCACGGCCGGGGCCGATCATCGCACAGCAGTCGCTACCCGCGGAAGGATTGTCGTCACGCAACGCCCGACGGGCGTGGGACTAGGCCCAGAGCTTCGTCGCCGCGATGATCACGCCGATCACCACGAAGACCACGAGGATCACCTGCATCCAGAACCACGACGGGGGCATCTAGGAGGTCCATTCCACGGCGAGCGCGACCATCCAGCAAGGGTACGGCGTGCGTGCGAGGATGGCGGGCACATGGTCCGGGCCTCGACATCGCTCCCGCACGCCGAGCCGCGGTCTTCCCGGCGTGGTGCCCGATGATGATCGGCCCGGAGCAGGACCCGAAGTCGTCGGGCAAGTCCGGCAAGAAGAAGGGCAAGGCGAAGAAGGCCAAGCGGCGCGCCGCCGCCGTCGACCTGGAGACGCCGACGGTCGATCCGGTGACCGAGCCCGTCGTGGGCGAGGGTCTGGCGCCCGTCGCCGCGCCGGCCGACGGCGCGGAGTCCGAGAGCGCGGGATCCGCCGAGGACGCCGGGGCCCCGTCGCCGGGCGTGCCGCCCGCGTTCGGTCCGCCGCTGCTGGCCTGGATCGACCGCGTGCAGGAGCACGTCGACTACCTGCTGACCCTGACCGACATGCCCGCGGCGGTGCCGAGCGTCGAGCCGGAAGCAACCGCCGAGCCGTCGACGACCGCCGGCCCCGAGACGACCGCCGCCCCCGAGGGCGACGCATCCTCGGCGGGGGATGAGCCCGAAGCAGCCCCGAGGACCGAGCCGGTCGAACCGGAAGCGGAGTCGACCGCCGAGACCGCCGAGGAGGAAGCCCACCGGCTCTCGCTCGCCGAGGCGTGGGCGCTCCGCCTGGAGGCCGAGGGGCAGCAGGCGGAGCAGCCGGTTCCCGAGCCCGAGGAGGAACCGATTCCTGCGCCCCGGGAAGATCCGTTCGCCGAGCCCGAGGCGTGGGACGAGCCGGAAGCGACCCCCGGCCCGCTCGACGACGAGCCGTTCGAGCCGATCGCGGCCCGTCTGAGCGCGGTGCTGGTGGCGCGCGAGCTGATCGCCCGCGGCCTCACGCTGGCCGACGTACGGCGGCGGCTGCGCGAGGGCTACGGCGTGGACGACCCGGACGCCGTGCTCTCGCGGGTCGCGGCCTGAGTCATCGGCACCGCGGGACGGGGCCGCCGCGGGGCGGGCGGGACCGGTTACCGCGGGGTCGAGTCGCGCAGGTAGCGGTCGTAGCTGCGCGGGGTGTGGGCCCGGCCGGAAACGGCCAAGATCGCGGAGGTGCCGACGGGCAGCAGGCCGACCGCGTCGCGCAGCTCGGCGCGGTTGACGACCCCGGGGCGGGCGACCAGGATCACCTGGTCGGGCGCGTCGTGGCCGAGCAGCTCGCGGGTGTCGGCGACCGGCAGCAGCGGCGCGGTATCGAGGATCACGGTGCCGCCGCGGGCGGTCAGCTCGTCGAGCACGCGCCCCGCGTCGTCGCTGCCCAGCAGCTCCGGAGCGTTCGGCGGCAGCTCGCCGGCCGGCAGCAGGTGCAGTCCGGGCTCGACCTCGATCAGCAGCTCCTCGACGGGGACGCCGCCGACGATCGCCGCGGTCAGGCCGCGCTTCGGAGCGGGACTGACGCTCAGGCCGAGCGCCGCGACCAGGCCGGGACGGCGCAGGTCGGCCTCGACGACGACCACCGGACGTCCGGCCCGGGCGATCGCGCGCCCCAGCCCGGCCGCGACCGTGGTCTTGCCCTCGCCCGGCGCGGCCGAGCTGACGACCACGACGTCCGCGGCCTCGCCACCGAGCGTCAGGGCGGCCCGCAGCATCCGGAACGCCTCGTCGGCGCGGCGCTGCTCGGTCTCGCTGCGTCCGGGCGGCAGCACGTGGGCCACCAGCGGCAGCCCCGAGATCCGCTGGGCCTCGCTGCCGTCCCGCAATCGGCCTCCGCGACGAGCGACGACGACGGCGACCAGCAGGCCGAGCACCGCTCCGGCGCCGCCTCCGATCGCGGCCGGCGTCCAGCTCGCGTCGTCGATCAACCGCCCGGCGGCGGCGCCGACCACGGCGGCCAGCAGGACGATCGACAGGAGCAGGGGGAAGGTTCGCCAGGACACGGTGAGGTCAGTCGGACAGGCTGCGGAGTTGGTCGTTGATGCGGGTGAGAGCGGTGTTGATGCGCGCCTCGACCTCGGCGGTGCCGGTGCTGAAGTCGGTCTTCGCCTTCTGGGTCGCGGCCAGGTCACGATCCCGCAGCGCCCGGCGGAACGCCTCGAGCGGGGCCTGCCAGCCGTTGAACGCGGTGATCAGCTCGCGGTGGGCCGCGGCGATCGCCGCGGGCGGCTCGATCTTCCGCAGCTCGTCCTCGACCCCGGTGATCCGGCGCGTCAGCCGGCGGACCGCCCGGTCGATGTCGGTCCGGTTGTCGAGCTGGCTGGTCGAGCGCTTGAGCTGGACCAGGTCCCGCTCGAAGTTCGCCTGGACCGTGTTGACCTGCTCGGCGTAGCGCCCGGCCTCGCGGACCTCCTCGGCCTGCCCGCCGCACCCGCTGAGCGCGAGCGTCGGAGCCAACGTCAGCAGGAGGGCCAGGACCAGGGCACGTAGGCGGAGGGCTCCGCGGCGCTGACCGATCACGAGTCGCACCATACCCGGCAGGGGTGGACCGGGACCCCGCCGGCCCCCGACGCGACTCGAACGCCCCACCGGGAGGCGGCGAGGCGGGTGGCGTCCGTCTGCCCGACGGCTCAGCGCGGGAGCAGCTTCCCGGGGTTCATCACGCCGGTCGGATCGAGCCGGTCCTTGACGGCCTGCACGATCGCCACGCCCAGCGCGCCGATCTCGGCGGTCATCCACGGGGCGTGGTCGGTCCCGACGGCGTGGTGGTGGGTGATCGACGCCTGCTCGGCGGCGAGCACGTCTCCCGCCGCGCGCTTGCCGTGCTCCCAGATCCCGGTCGTCGCGGCCGGGTCGTCACCGCCCTTGGTGACCACGGTCAGGTAGAGCGAGGCGCCCTCCGAGTAGACGTGGCTGACGTGGCTCATGATGATCACGGGCGCCCCGCTCTGGGCGGTCAGCGCCTCCTGGATCGCGGGCACCACGCGGGCGCGCAGCGCGTCCAGTCGCGACCAGGTGGTCACGGTCTCCAGCGTCTCGACGAGCATGCCCATGTCGAGCAGCGCGTCGCGCAGGTACGGCGCGTGGAACCGGCCGCGCTTCCACGCCTCGCCGGGCTCGGTGCCCTGCGCGATCCCGCCGTGGCGGCGGAGGATCTGGCCGGCCCGCTCGGCGCGACCGTCGACCGCGGCCTGGTCCGGGCCGTCCCAGCCGACGACCACCAGGCAGCGGCCGGCGCTCTGCTCGTCCGTCGGCTCGGTCTCCTCGACCGTCGCCCCCTCGGCGTCCTCGGTCACCGTGGCCAGTCGCATCGCGGTCTCGACCTCGTCGGACATCCGCATCACGGTCGGCCGCTCGCCGGAGCGGGCCAGGTCGCGCAGCGCGGCCGAGCCGGCGGCGAACGACGGCAGCGCCCAGCCCTCGTAGCGCTGGGCCCGGGGGAGCGGCTGGACGCGGATCGTGACCTCGGTGATCACGCCGAGCGTGCCCTCGCTGCCGAGCACCAGCTGCCGCAGGTCGGGGCCCGCCGCGTTCGGCGGTCCGCCGCCCAGCTGCAGCTCGCCCGACGGGGTGGCCAGGCGCAGGCCGACCACCATCTGGTCGAAGCGTCCGTAGCCCGACGACGCCTGCCCGCTGGAGCGGGTCGCCGCGTAGCCGCCGATCGAGCCGCGCTCGTACGACTGCGGGTAGTGCCCGATGAAGAACCCGTGGGGCTGCAGCAGCGCGTCGGCCTGCGGGGTCAGCAGGCCGGCCTGGAGCGTCGCGGTCTGGTCGACCGGGTCGATCGCCACCAGCCGGTCGAGCCGCCGCAGGTCGAGCGCGATCACCGCGTCGAGGTCGCCGCGCAGCGCCCGCAGGCCGCCGACGACGCTGGTCCCGCCGCCGAACGGGACGACGGCGATCCGCTCGTCGCGGCAGACCTCGATCACCCGCTGGACCTCGTCCGGGCTCGCGGGCAGGACGACGGCGTCGGGCACCTCGATCAGGCGGTCGCCGCGGAGGTCGAGCAGGTCGGGCGTGCTCTTGCCGCCGGCGTGGCGCAGCCGCACGTCGTGGTCGTCCTGCACGTGCTCGATGCCGACGACGGCGGTCAGCGCCGCGCGCCCGGCGTCGGCGAGGCTCGACGCGGGCAGCTCGATCGCCTCCGGGGCGCCCGGGGCCGCGACGGTCTCGCCGCTGACCCCGAAGGCGCCGCGGATCAGCCCGAGCAGGTCGTCGGCGAGCGGCTCGCGGTGGGCGGGGTCGGCCCAGCCGGCCCAGGCGACCGGGAAGCGCTCGCGCTCGGCCTCCGGG
>JBAZOW010000181.1:0-7598 GCA_041648495.1 Patulibacter sp. | reverse complement strand
AACGCCGGCAGCAAGCCCAAGTTGATCGACTGCGGCGGTAATCCGGCGTCGGTGCTCTACATCAACCCGATCAATACGAAGGGCGGGCCGGGTCACGCGGGCGGGATCAAGCGTGGACAGTTCCGCAACTGCGCCAACATCATCGCCCAGCCGACCCCGTCGGATCCCGGGAAGGGCGTGACGAAGATCGAGCGCGGCTTCGGCTCGTACAACCTGACCGGTTCCGCGGATCGCAACGACACGCTGCTCGGCAACCACGGCTCGGGCACGATCGAGGGGCGCGGCGGCAACAACGTGCTCTGGTCCGACCACCTGAAGGAGTCCGGTGGTCAGCGGGCCCGCGAGGCGAAGTCGACGATCACCGCCGGCAACGGCAACAACACCATCTACGGTGGGCGCGGATCGGTCACGATCACCGTCGGGAACGGGACCAACGTGATCCGCGGCGCCGAGGGTGACACCCGGATCAGGACCAGCGGCGGCGCCCAGGTGATCCGCCTGCGTGGGGCGGGACGCAACACCATCACGATCAACGGCGGCAGCGCGTACATCGAGTCGTTCACGACCAAGCACCAGCCGGAGATCCGCTGCGTGGGCGGCGCCAAGGGCACCGTGGTCTGGGGCCGCGTCAAGGCGAAGACCAACTGCCGCGAGCGCGCCAGCGCTTACTCGGCGAAGGGTCGCAAGCTGCAGGTCAAGGGCATCGTGCGCGTGCCGGACTCGTTCACGTTCTTCGCCGGCCGCCCGGCCCCGGGCGACAACGGCGTCGGCGTCCCGCGTCCCGCGCTGGTCGGCGGCTAGCCGGATCCGCTCATGAGGTCGGCCGCGCTTGCCGGCCGACCTCACCGATTCTGGTCAGTTGCGGTCGCGACGGATTCGCGGCGGTCCGCCTGAGTCGTTCAGGAACCGTCCTGGAGCAGTCGCCGCTTCTGGGTCTGGAACTCGTCGTCGCTGAGGGCGCCCGAGTCGCGGAGGGCCGCGAGGCGCTCCAGATGGTCGAGAACCTCGTCGTCAGCTCGCCGTTCGGCGGCGGACGGTGGCGTGGGTGCGGCGTCGGAGTCCGGCGTGGACGTCACTGACGCCGCGGAAGCGGCGCCTTCGGGTGCGACCGGGGACCGGGCGGCACCGCGTTCCCACGGTCGACGCGGGGCGCTGGTTCCCGCGCAGACGACCCAGGACTCGACGTCCTCGCCGGCACGCTCGGCGGCGGCGGCGATCCACCGGCGCAAGCGCAGGAACGCGTCGTAGTCGACCAGCCCGCCACGGCGACCGAGCAGGGACGGGCCGGGCTGCGCGGTGAGCAGTTCCTGGTACTCGACGCGGTTGAGCTGCAGGTACTGGCCCATCGTCAGGCCGGTGTCGGCAACCGCCTTGCGCACGTTCGGCAGGACGTCGCGCAGAATCAGCTCCTGCTCCTCGCCGACGGTCCGACCGGACCGTTGAGCCTGGCGGCGGAGACGCTCGTCAACCGCATCGGTCTCCTGCTCGTCGGAGCGATCACGATCGCGCTTGAACCAGCGGGATGGCATACGGCGAGGGTACCTAGCCCGATCGCCACGGACAGCGCCCCGCCGCGGGTGCGACGGGGCGAGCCGGAACGGAACGGTGTGCGGCCCGTGCTGCGGGGCGCGGTGCGGGCCGCAGGGGCCCGCGGACTGGATCAGGCGCCGGTCGGGACCGTGATCTTGGCGACGCCGATCACGAGACCGGCCTTGAGAGCGTCGATGCCGAACGTCGAGTTGAGCAGGTCGGCGGCCTCCTGCTTCAGCTTGACGGTGGTGCCCTCGAGGACGGCCTTCGTATCGTTCGAGGTGAGGCGCAGCGGCTCGAGCGTGCGGCCGTCGAGGAAGAACAGCGGGGCGGACTCGGCGGCGACCTCGCCGTCGACGGACACCTTGCCGGTGAGAACGGACGCGCCGGGGTCGATCACGAAGTCGGTGAGCTCGACCTTCTTGCCGCCGGCGGTCAGGGAGAGACCGGAGCCGTCGTGGCGCAGCTCGCCCTGGACGTACGGGGAGATGCTGCCGGGCGTGTAGTACGTGACGTTGCCGCCGGTGATCGGGAAGGTGGCGACGCCGGCGTCGCTGATCTTCGCGTCGCCGACGGGGCCCGGGGTCACCTTGAGCGAGGTGAGGGCCTCGACGAAGCCGGCGTCGAGCGTGACGCCCGTGGTGCCGCCCGTGACGTCCTTGACCTCGGCGGCGGGCTTGACGGCCGCGCTCTGGGTGGAGGTCGCGGTGGTGGATGAGGCGGAGGACGACTCGTCGGAGTCGTCGCTGCCGCACGCCGAGACGCCGAAGGCGAGCACGCCCGTGGCGGCCAGAGCCGGGAGCGTCCGGGTGAAGAGGGAACTACGGAAGTGGCTATTGATCATGCAAGGGGTAACGGCTCACACCCGAGATTGGATGCGTCGAGAATCGTCAACGTCGCAAATCGCCAACGTCGCGTACGGGGTGGGCGAGCTCGTTCACCGGCACCGCGGTGAGCGACTCGACGTCCTCGCGGGCACGCTCGGCGGCCTACCGGGCGGCGCTCAGCCGCGATCGACGCGGATCAGCAGCGCTTCGCTCGTGGCCCGGAACCGGGTCGGATCCTCGTTGCCGACGGAGAGGGCCTCGATCAACGGCTCGCGCAGGGCGGCGTAGCCCTCTTCGCCGAGCAGCGGACGGGCGCCGAGCCACATCGGATGCTGCTCGAGCCACTCGTCGGCGAACGCCTCCGCGGAGTCCGCCTCGAAGACGTGGGGGAACGATTGGGTGCGGGGCACCAGTCCGTGGGGCCCGAAGAGCTCGGCGACGTACGCCGGGTCGCCCCAGTTGCGCGGCGCCGGTCCGGCGACGGAGGGGGTGGCCGCGGCGGCTGCGACCGCCCGCATCAGCACGCCGCTGCCGGCCGCGATCGCTCCGCCGTCGGTCCAGGTCGTGAGCACGATCCGCCCCTCGGGCGCGGTGACCCGGACCAGCTCGGCCACGGCGTCCTCGGCGGGCGTGGCGAAGATCACGCCGAAGACCGAGACCACCGCGTCGAAGGCTCCGTCGTCGAACGGCAGCGCGGTCGCCTCGCCCGGCGTCCACATGATCTCCATTCCTCCCGCGCGTGCCCGTCCGGCGGCGACCTCGAGCAGCCGCTCGGCCGGATCCAGTCCGGTCACCTGGGCGCCGCGCATCGCCGCCAGCAGTGCCGCGTTGCCGGTCCCGCAGGCGACGTCGAGGACCCGCTCACCCGGCTGGATCTCCGCCGCCTCGACGGCCCGGGCCGCCGCGGGCGCCAGCTGCGCGGCGGTCTGCTCGTAGCTCCCGGTGCTCCAGTCGGTCATCGGCGGGATTCTACGGCGGCGCGGAGACGACCCCAGCGGTACGTGGCTGAGCGACATGCGAGGGTCCCAGAACGAAGAAAGCCCCGCAGTTGCGGGGCTTCTCGTGATGCCGGAGGAGGGACTTGAACCCCCGACACGCGGATTATGATTCCGCTGCTCTAACCGACTGAGCTACTCCGGCGGGGCCGTGGAAGTGTAGCGACCGTGGGACGATGACGACGTGTCGACCATTCGAACGGATCCGCCGACCGACGCCGCCGACCCGCGGCTGCTGATCGCGGTTCCCAACGTCAGCGAGGGCCGCAACCGGGCCGCGGTGCAGGCGATCGGCGCCGCCTACCGGGCCGGCGGCGCCCGGCTGCTCGACACCCACGTCGACCCCGATCACCACCGCGCGGTCCACACGTTGGCCGGCACGCCCGGGACGCTCGGCCTGGCGCTCGCCGCGGGCGCCGAGGAGACGATCCGCCAGATCGACCTGCGCACGCCGCGGGGAATCCACCCGCACGTCGGAGCGCTCGACGTCTGCCCGGTCGTCTTCCTCGACGCGGCCCGCGAGGGGGCCGCGGTGCTCGAAGCGTTGGTCGCTGCCGAACAGATCGGCCGGCTCGGCTTGCCCGTACTGCTCTACGGGACGCTCGGCGACGGACGGTCCCGCGCCGAGCTGCGGCGCGGGGGACCGCTGGGGCTGGCGGAGCGGCTGCTGTCCGGCGAGGTCCGGCCGGACTTCGGGCCTTCCCGGATCCACGACAGTGCCGGCGCGGTGCTGGTCGGCGTCCGTCCGCCGCTGCTCGCCTTTAACGTCGAGCTGGCGTCACCCGCCACGCTGGATGACGCTCGGCGGATCGCCGCGCTGATCCGCGAAGGTGGGGAGGAAGGGCTCCCGGGCGTGCGGGCGATCGGCCTGCAACTCGATCACGCCGAGGGGTTGGCGTCGAGCGTAGGGGGGCGGGCCGGGTCCGGCGGGGAAGCGTTCATCGCCCAGGTCTCCTGCAACGTCGAGGACCACCGCGCGGTGCCGCTCGCCCGTTTGGTCGCCGCGGTCGCCCGTCACGCCGACATCGCGGCCTGCGAGGTGATCGGGCTTCCACCGTCTGCCGCGTTCGACGGCTTCCCGGACGGGGTCCCGGTGCGCGGACGCCGAACGCTGGAAGACGCGCTCGCCGTCTAGAACTTGACCTGCGAGCGGCGCGACGACACCGGCTTGCGGCCGATCAGGGCGATCTCGCCGGCGATCGGGCGACGCATCAGCCGGCGCGTGGCGTCCGGATCGCCGTCGGTCCGGGCCAGCGCCCACATCAGCTTGACCGTCGCGGCGGTGCTCAGGACGCCGGGCAGGAAGGTGACGCCGGCGGCGGTCAGCGTCGGCAGCGAGGGGTAGTACGACCCCGCCAGCTCCGGAGCGGCGGCCACGGTCCCGACCACCACGCCACCGCGGTCGGTGACGTAGCGGGCGAACCGTGCCAAGGACGCGTCGTCGTCGCCGGTCGGACCGGTCGCGCACGGGTAGAGCTCCGCCACTACGCCCCGCACGCCGCCCGAGTCGACGGCGGGCTCCAGCGCGGCGAACGGCAGACCGGGGTGGACCCGCAGCTCGAGCACCGTCGGGCTGAACTCGGCGGTGGTGCGCAGCGGCACCACCGGCTGCGGCGCCGACCATGGGACCAGCGTCTTGAGTCGTCCGCCCTCGACCACCGCGACGGGGCCGCCGTTGGGCGACACGAACGCCGTCCCGGACGCCCGCTCCTTGCGAACACGCGTGCCCAGGTGAACCAGCGCGTCGCCGTCCTCGCTGCCGGCGAAGACCACGTAGACCCCGGCCGGAAGGGTCCGCAGGGCGATCATCGCGCTGCGCACGTTGTGGCGCGCGTCGCTGTCGGGGGCGTCGGGCGGCTCGTTGCTGCCGGTCAGCACGATCGGGATGTTCAGGTCCGAGAGCGCGAAGGCCAGCGCCGCGGCGCAGTAGGCCATCGTGTCGGAGCCGTGGAGGATGCAGATCGCGTCCGCGCCGCGGTCGGCCAGCGTGCGGCAGGACCCGGCGATCGCCGTCCAGTCGGCGGGGCGCGCCTCCTCGGAATGCAGCGAGACGGGCAGGCGGATCGTCAGCTGGTGGGCGCCGAACGCGGCGAGCGGACCGGCCAGCCACCCCGGCATCACGGCCACGGGGTTGGCACGGACCAGCTGCACGACATCGGCGTCCTTGGCGGCGGTCGATCCGATGGTCCCTCCGGTGAGGACCAGGCCAAGGCGATGACGGGACATCGCTCGTCAGAGTACGCGAGCCACGACCGCGGGTCGGGAGGGAGCCTTCACGGGACGGTCGGATACGCTGGGTGGGGACATGGCTCGATCCACCAAACGTCGTACGAAGCACCGGGGCAACGCTGCGGGAGTCGTCGAAGCACGCGGCGTGACCAGCGCCCGCGCCAAGAACAGCACCGGCGGTGGGGGACGGAAGCCACAGCGGCCGAGCGACCCCCGCCTACGCGAGCCGACCTGGCGGTCCGCCTTCATCCGCGCCCTCTTCGCCGCCGCGGTCTTCGCGCTGGTGATGATCCTGCTGATGGACGCCAACCCCGGCGGCGTGCTGATCACGACGGTCCTGCTGCTCGGCATCTACACGCCGTTCGGCTTCTACTTCGACCAGTTCCTCTACCGCCGCCGGATGGCGAAGCTCGGGATGACCATCCCCGCGACGCCGAAGGCCGTCAAGGCGCCCGGCGACGCCCCCGCCAAGCGCAAGCGCAAGCGGTAGCCCGCCGCTCACCGCGCCCGACCGAAGGAGCCCGTCATGGACGTCCACATGTACAGCGTCGGTCCGATCCAGGAGAACACGTTTCTCCTGAACCAGACCGGATCGACCGCCGCGGTGATCGTCGATCCGGGCGCCGAGGGCGAGCGGCTGGCCAAGGAGATCGCCGACAAGGGCCTGACCCTCGAGGCGATCCTGATCACCCACACGCACTTCGATCACATCGGGGCGGTCGCCGACCTGCACGACGCCACCGGCGCCGAGGTCTGGTGCCCGGCGGGCGAGGTCGAGACGCTGCGCGACCCCAACGCCGTGATCCGCTGGGAGGGCTTCGGGCCGTTCCGCGGCTACGACCCCGAGCACCTGGTGACGGGCGGCGACGTGGTCTCGGTCGCGGGCTTCGACTTCCAGGTCGTCTCGACGCCGGGCCACAGTCCCGACCACGTGACCTACGCGCTGCCGGACGAGGGCGGGCTGTTCTCGGGCGACGTGCTGTTCCAGAACTCGGTCGGCCGGACCGACCTGCCGGGGGCCGACCACAACACGCTGATGCGGTCGATCGCGACCCTGCTGGAGCGGTTCGACGACGCGATCACGGTCTGTCCCGGTCACATGGGCGTCACCACCCTCGGTCAGGAGCGACGGAGCAATCCGTTCGTGCTGGACATCCTGACCAACGGGGTCCCCGGGGCCTGAGTTCCGGGGCGGCATGCGCTCCGCGTGATCCGGCGACGGCCGGGTCAGCGGACCGCCTGGGCGACGGTCGGGACCTGGCGGCCGATCACGCCGATGCGCCGGCCACGGACGGCCTGGACGATCGTCGCGGCGCCGACCTCGGCGACGGCCATCGCCAGCACGGCGGCCGTCCACGCGTCGGCACCGGTGATCCCGTGCTCGAGGCTGAAGCGCGCGACCGCTCCGGCGCCGCCGTGGGTCTCCCAGACGACGAAGGCCATTCGGGCGCCCATCCCGAGCATCCAGAAGCCGACCGCGGCCGCCCCGGCTCGCGAGAGCACGTCGCCCTGCGGCCCGCGGCGGAGACGGACCGCGCGACCCGAGAGCGTCCCGATCGTCGCCCCGATCAGCGCCAGGACGAGCAGCAGCACCAGGTCTCCGCCGGCCGACGGCAGCCCGTGCAGGTAGGCCGCGACGGCGATTCCGAGGAAGACGAACGGGCGGACCAATCCCCGCCGCGTCAGCGGCTGCTCGCGGATCCGCAACAGGATCACGAGGATCAGGGCGACGTCGATGATGTAGTCGGTGGGGCTCATGCTTCGATCGTGCTCTCCGGACGGGCTCGGCACATCGGCTCGTGGGTCGATTCGCGGGTGGATCCGGGACGTGAGCGGATCCACCCCCGGGTGGATGACGGGCCGCACCCCGGTCCGTATCGTCCGGCCGGTGACGCATTCCGGTCCGTTCGAGCGCAGCGACCTGGGCGGCATCGTCGTTCGGCTGGTCGCGGTCGCGGCGATCGGCTGGTCGGTGGCGACCACCGACCCCGAGCCCGCGGCGTCCGGTCGGGGGCTC
>JBAZOW010000180.1:0-7668 GCA_041648495.1 Patulibacter sp. | reverse complement strand
TCTTCGCCGGCGCCGCCGCGCAGGGCGCGGACGAGTTCCTGGTGATCGATTCCGGCTCGACCGACGGCACCGTCGACGCGGCGCGCGCGGCCGGCGCCACGGTGGTCGAGATCGACCCGGCGACGTTCGGGCACGGCCGCACCCGCAACCTGGCGGTCCAGCACGTCGGTGCGGACATCATCTGCTTCCTGACCCAGGACGCCACCCCGGTCGCGGGCTGGCTGGACGCCTACGTCACCGCCTTCGCCGTCGACGAGCGGGTCGCCGCGGCGTTCGGTCCCCACCTGCCGCGCCCCGACACCAGCCCGATGATCGCCCGCGAGCTGATCGACTTCTTCGGTCCGTTCTCGCCGGACGGCCGGGTCCACCTGCAGCGGCGGATCGACGAGCCCGGTTGGAACCCCGGGTTCCTCTCCAACGCCAACGCCGCCTACCGCCGCTCGGTGCTGCTCGAGCTGCCGTTCCGCGACGTCGCCTACGCCGAGGACCAGGCCTTCGCCCGCGACGCGCTCGCCGCCGGCTGGCTCAAGGCGTACCAGCCGCAGGCCGCCGCGCTGCACGCCCACGACTACCCGTGGCTGCAGTTCATGCGCCGCTACTTCGACGAGTACCGGGGGCTGTACGAGACGACGGGCTTCCAGACCTCGTTCTACCCCAAGGGGATGCTGCGCGACGCGGTGATCGCCGCCCGCTCCGACGGCGGCTGGCTCAAGGAGCAGGACGTTCCGCAGCCGACGCGTCGACGCTGGATGCTGCGGTCGCTGCGGCACCACGGCGGGCGTCGCCTGGCGGCGTTCGTCGGTGGACGGGCCGACCGCATCCCCGGCCCGGTCCAGCAGCTGGTCTCGCTCGAGGGCCGTCGCAACGCCGAGGACCTGGTCGCCCCGCCGGCGCCCCCCGAGACCCCGGCGGACGTGCCGTCGTCGACCGTCGCGACCGAGCGGATCGGCCCCTCGCCCTACAGCGAGCCGTTCGCCGTGGTCGCCGAGGTCGAGCGCGAGGGCGTCGCCCCGCTCGATCCGGCGTGGGCCGTCGATCCCGACGCCGACGGCCTCGACGTCGCGGTGGTCGTCCCGGGCTTCCGTCCCGGCAGCGGCGGGCACTCGACGATCTTCACCCTGATCGAGCAGCTCGAGCGCAAGGGCCACCGCTGCTCGATCTGGTTGCACGACCCGCACGGGATGCACCGACGCCAGTCCGACGCGGCGATCGCCGCCGACATCGGCCGGCACTTCCGCAGCCTGCGGGCGTCGGTCCACCGCGGCTTCGCCGACTGGCGTGGCGCGAACGTCGTGCTCGCGACCGGCTGGGACACGGTCTACGCCGCGCTGCGCCTGCCCCGCACCGGCGCCCGGGCCTACCTGATCCAGGATCACGAGCCGGAGTTCTTCGCGACCTCGGCCGAGCGGCTGTGGGCCGAGCGGACCTACGGCTACGGCCTGCAGCCGATCTGCGCGAGCCGCTGGCTGGCCGACCTGATCGGCCGCGAGCACGGCGGCGACCCGGTCTGGTTCGACCTCGGGGTCGACCACGGCGTGTACCACCCGCAGCCCCAGATCGAGCGCCGTCGCGACACGATCGCGCTCTACGGACGGACCGTGACCCCGCGCCGCGCCGGACCGCTGGCGACCATGGCCCTGACCGAGCTGCTGCGCCGCCGTGACGACGTGCGGGTCGTGGTCTTCGGCTGGAACCGCGCGATCGAGCTGCCGTTCGCGCACCAGCACGCGGGCGTGCTCAGCCCGGCGGAGCTCTCGGCGCTCTACAACGAGTCGACGGTCGGCCTGACCCTCTCGCTGACCAACTACTCGCTGGTCCCGCAGGAGATGCTCGCCTGCGGCCTGCCGTGCGTCGACCTGGCGGGCTTCAGCAGCGACGTGGCCTACGGCGACACGCCCCCGCTCGATCTGGTGGAACCGACCGTCCCGGCCCTGGCCGACGCGCTCGAGCGCCTGCTGGACGATCGCGAGCACTGGCAGCGGCGCTCGTCCGAGGGCCAGGCGTTCGTCGCGCAGCACAGCTGGGAGAACGCGGCGGACCGGGTCGAGACGGGCCTCCGCCGGGCGCTGCGGTCCACCGACGCCGAGCGGTAGGCGCGGGCCGCGTGCCGGCGGCTCGAACGTCGAGCAGATGCCGCGCGCCGCTGAGCGGTAAGCGCGGGCCGCCCAACGGCGAGCGGTATGCGCGGGCCGCTCACCGGCGGCTCGAACGTCGAGCGGATGCCTCGCGCCGCTGGACGGCCGAACGCCGTAGAGGTTGAGCACGTGGTGCGTGCTCAACCTCTACGGCGTGGCGTCGCGGCGCCCGCGACCACCTAGGATCCGGGGATGCCCGTCGCCGGACTGCTTGCCGATCTCGTCACCGTGGTCTGCGTGGGCATCGTCCTCGGAATGGGCGGGCTGCTGATCGCCCGTGGCACGCGCAAGCGCCCCGAGGACCACGACGAGGATCACGAGGACGAGCTGCCGCGCCTCCGCTGAGGCGAGCCGCACGCCGCACCGCCGGGCTTCGCCGGCCGCCGTGCAGCGTCCGACCCGCCATCCGGGTCCTCCGCTGCACGGTGCGCCGCGACCCCGAACCGTGCAGCGCCAAGCTCGCTATCCGGGTCCTCCGCTGCACGGCGCACCGCGACCTTCGGCCGTGCAGCGCCGAGCCCGCTATCCGGGTCGTCCGCTGCACCGTGCCGATCCGCCCGGGACCGGTGCAGCGTCCGACCCGGCCAGCAGCGTCGCCAGGAACGGTCCGTGCCCGGC
Organism: Patulibacter sp.; assembly: GCA_041648495.1. GTDB lineage: Bacteria > Actinomycetota > Thermoleophilia > Solirubrobacterales > Solirubrobacteraceae > Patulibacter. The sequence goes on along the minus strand of JBAZOW010000180.1, from coordinate 4,915 downwards.
GGCGACCTCGATCACCCCGCCGCGGGCCGCCAGGCAGGTCCGCAGACGTCCGGGCCGCACGTCGCGGTCGACCCGCCGGACCGCCCCGTCGCGATCGATCCAGACCAGGTCGATCGCGAACCGCATCCCGATCGTGTGGACGGACCGCGTGCCGATCCACAAGCCGTGGTGCGACTCCAACCCGCGCCGGCCGAGCAGCCCCCGCCCTCGCTCGCGCCGGGTTCGCGCTCGTTCGATCCGCCAACCGTGATCGACGACGACGGTCCACCAGGCCCCGTCCGGCGCCGTTGCGGCTACGTCCTGGCCGGCGGCCCCCGCCGCCACGACCCGACCTCGAGCCCCAGCCGCACGAAGGGGTGGCTCCTCCCGAGCCGCCGGCCGGGCCCGGTCTCGACCCTCGGCCTCGCGGCCGAGCAGCTCCTCCCGAGCCGCCACCACGACCCGACCTCGACCCCCAGCCGCGCGGACGGGCAGCTCCTCCCGAGCCGCCGCCGTACTCGTCTCGAACCCGGTCCGCGTGGCCCTGTTCCGTCCCATCGGCACGACCCTGCCACCGTCGGGGCCTCGGATCCACCAATGCGCGCTATCGACTCGGAGCCGACACGCCTTCGGCACAGACCGCCAGAACTCGGGCAGTTTTCCGAGATCCTGCCCGTAATCGGGCAGAAGATTGCGTCTTGGTCGCCGATCCGTCACTATTTCCGCTTGTGACCGCCGCTCGGCCGTCATCGTCGTTCGGCGATCTCCAGACCCACCTGAGTCAGAGCACGTCGCTCAGCCCCACCGAAGCGGGCCGAGTGATCGCCGAGGTGATCGCCTATTTCGACGAGGACGTTCCCGAGTTCGTGCGGCGCCGCCACACCGAGTTGCAGAGTCGTGGAATCCGCAATGACGAGATCTTTCCCCGCATCTCTGACGAGCTCGCCCGGCGGCGGTTCGCAGCACCGGAGCTGTCCCTACGGCAGCTGCGCAGGATCGTCTACACGTAGGAGGAATCCCCCCGTATGTGCGGCATCGTCGGCTACGTCGGCACCAGCAATGGTGTCCCCATCGTCCTTGAAGGCCTCCAGCGCCTCGAATACCGCGGCTACGACTCGTCGGGCCTTGCGGTGGCCGCTCCCAGCGGCCTGAAGGTCCACAAGGCCAAGGGGCGCGTCAGCGACCTGAAGGCCGCGCTTCCCAAGCGGATCAAGGGCTCGCCCACGATCGGCCACACCCGGTGGGCAACGCACGGCGCGCCGACCGACGAGAACGCGCACCCCCACGTCGACTTCAGCGGCCGCTTCGCCGTGGTCCACAACGGGATCATCGAGAACGCCCCGCAGATCCGCGAGCGGCTGCTCGCCGACGGGATCACGCCGCAGTCGGAGACCGACACCGAGCTGGTTGCGCACCTGATCGGCCAGGCCGCCGCGGACCACGACGACCCCGTCGACGCCCTGCGCGCGGCGCTGCGGCGCGTCGAAGGCGCCTACGGCCTGGCCGTGCTCGACGCCAAGCACCCGGACCGGATCGTCGTCGCCCGCCTGGGCAGCCCGATCGTGCTCGGTCTCGGCGACCGCGAGATGTACGTCGCCTCCGACATCGGCGCGATCGTCCGTCATACCCGCCAGGTCGTGCACCTGGAGGACGGCGAGATCGCCCTGCTCGAGCCGGACGGCTTCACGACATCGACGCTCGACGCCCGCCCGGTGCAGAAGGTCAGCGAGCGCGTCGACATGGACGACGAGCACTTCGACCTCGGCGAGCACGACCACTTCCTGCGCAAGGAGATCGGCGAGCAGCCGGAGGCCGTCGAGCGGACGCTCAGCGGTCGCCTGGACGACCGGTTCTCGACGATCAAGCTCGGCGGGCTCAACCTGGAGCCGAACGAGCTGCGCTCGTTCAAGCGGGTCTACATCCTGGGCTGCGGCTCGGCGTACTACTCCGGCGAGATCGGCGCCCAGCTGATCGAGGAGCTGGCGCGGATCCCCGCCACCGCCGAGGCGGCGAGCGAGTTCCGCTACCGCAACCCGGTGATCGACCCGGACGGGCTGTACATCGCGGTCAGCCAGTCCGGCGAGACCGCCGACACGCTGGCGGCCGTCGAGGAGCTGACCCGCAAGGGCGCTCGCGTGCTCGGCGTGATCAACCAGGTCGGCAGCGCGATCGCCCGGGCCGACAGCGGCGGGATCTACATCCACGCCGGCCCCGAGGTCTCGGTCGCGTCGAGCAAGAGCTTCACGTCGACCTGCGTGGCGTTCGCGATGCTTGCGATCCACCTGGGCCGGATCCGCGACCTCTCGCCGGCCGACGGCGACCGCCTGATCCAGGCGCTGCGCGACCTGCCCGCCAAGATCGCCGCGATCCTCGAGCAGGAGGACGTGATCAAGGAAGCCGCCCAGTGGCTGTCGCAGTTCGAGAGCGCGATGTTCATCGGCCGCGTCCGGGGGTGGCCGATCGCTCGCGAGGCGGCCCAGAAGATCAAGGAGATCGCCTACATGCACGCCGAGGCGTACCAGTCGGCGGAGCTCAAGCACGGTCCGCTGGCGCTGATCTGCGAGACGATGCCGGTGGTCGCGGTGGTTCCCGACGACGAGCTGAACGAGAAGCAGCGCTCGACGCTGCACGAGATCAAGGCGCGCTCCGGCCCGATCCTGGCGATCGGCCACGAGAAGTTCCCGGAGGAGCTGGCGGAGCGGACGATCGTCGTCCCGCGGACCGAGCCGGAGCTCGACCCGATCCTGCTGAACATTCCGCTGCAGCTGCTGGCTTACCACGCCGCGCTGGCGCTCGATCGCGACATCGACCGCCCGCGCAACCTGGCCAAGAGCGTCACCGTCGAGTAGGCGCCGACCGGCCGCCGCCGCGGCCTGCGGGGCCGCCGCTCCCCTCCGTGTCGACTTCTCCCGCACTATCCCGGAGAAGTCGACACGCACCGGTGATCAGCTCGCGACCGCGGCCCTCCGCAGGGCCGGACCGAGGGTCTCGAGGACGAACCTGCCGCCGTCGTCGCGCTGCTGCCGCCACGAATAGGCAAGCACCGTCCAGCCCGCCGCGACCAGACGCGCCCGCTTCTCGTGGTCGTTCTCCCACTGGATCGCGCCGGCATGGAACGCGTAGCCGTCGAGCTCGACGGCTACCCGGTGGTCGAAGAACACCGCGTCGACCTCCATCCCCAGCAGCTCGGCGTTCATCACCGGCCGCGGGAAGCCGAGCCGAGCGCAGAGATCCGGGAAGCGCTCCTCCTGCGGGCTCCTGACGGTCGCGGGATCGGTCCAGGCAGTCAACAGCTGCTCGAGCGGCTGCCGCCCACGGTGGCGAGGATGACGATCGAGCAGTGTCCGCACCGCGCGCAGGTCGAACCGGCGGTGGACGTCGGCTTGCCCGACGGCTCGCCGAAGGGCCGACGGTGGCAGCACGGCCGCCAGGTCGAGCAGCGTTCGGGCCACCGTGGTGACCCGAATCCCGGCGTGCACCGTCACCTCGTCCGAGCCGAGCTGCGCGTGACGGCGAACGAGGACCCCGCGGTGCGCCGGTGGCGACTTCGCGGTGGTCACCACGTCGTTCGTCGGACCGGACGTCGGCCGCAGCTCCCAGTGCGCCGCTGCGGAGCGATACCCGAGGGCGGATCGGGATCCGCAGGCCAGCACGGCCGCCGACCACCCGGCGCGTTGCGTCAGCCGCCCGGGGCCGAAGGCGAAGACCCCTCGGTGCACCGGATGCAGCCGGTGCTGGCGGATCGCCCCATCGAGCTGGTCGTCGGTCAGCCCGACGTCCCGGAGCTGTCTCCGCGTTGCGACCCCGTGCTGGGCGACGGCGAGCTCGGTCGCTCGACGCCAGCGCTCACGGTACGTGTCGACTTCTCCGGCACTGTTCCGGAGAAGTCGACGCGGCTCGGGCATGGCCCGATCGTGCCGCGGGCTGGTGTGCCGGGTCTACCCGAATCCGCTGGCGGGATCGCTACGAATTTGCCAGGCGGGCGTTCTGCCACGCCCACGCGACCGCGACCCAGGTGATCGCCGAGAGGGCCACGTGAACCCAGACGAGCGCGTGGGGCAGCTCGAGTCCGTACTGGATCAGGCCGATCACGCCCTGGAGCGCGACGAGCAGCGCGGCGCCGGTGAGGGTCAGCTGCAGCTGCGGGGAGGCGCCGCGAGTCTTGGCCACCCCCCAGGCGAGGACGATCGCGAGGCCGAAGATCGCCGCGATCGCCCCGTGACGCTGCACGACCCATTCGAGGGTGCCGGTGCCGTGGATGTCGAAGCGCTGAACGACGTCGCCGGTGCCAGCACCCCCACCGTGCGGTCCGGACGCGGTCGCCAGGGTGCCGGCGGCGAGCGCGAGCACGCCGATCGGCAGCAGCGCGAGCACGCTGTTGCGCGTGAGCCGGTCGGGGGCGCCGGGCTCGCGCGGGGCCTTGGTGTCCTGTCCGGCGCGCCAGGTCAGCATCGCGGCGGGCACGAGGAGGACCAGGATCGACACCAGGTAGTGGGCGCTGATCCAGATCCAGTCGAGGTCGTAGAGCACGCTGAGCCCGCCGATCACCGCCTGGAGCACGACGCCGAGCAGCAGCACCACCGACAGCACCGTGAAGTCCTTGCGGTAGCGGACCTGGGTCAGCGCGCAGAAGATCGCGAAGATCGCTGCCGCACCGACGGCGAAGGTCAGCATCCGGTTGCCGAACTCGATGAAGGTCGGTGCGTGGACCTCGGACGGCAGCACTCGCGTGTCGCACTTCGGCCAGTTCGAGCAGCCGAGTCCGGATCCGCTGACCCGGACGAGTCCGCCGGAGAGCATGATCCCGACGTTGGTGACCAGTGCGATGCGGGCCGCGAGCAGCATCCGCTCAGGACTGCTGGTGAACCGGCGCCGGAGCCAACCGAGACGACGGGGCTCCGGGGCGCTGGCGGCGTCGACCGCCGGGAGGGACGTG
>JBAZOW010000179.1:0-7758 GCA_041648495.1 Patulibacter sp. | reverse complement strand
CGCAGAAGAAGCGCATCCTCCGTTCCGAGCGGGAGCGCCAGGAGAACCGGCGCTACACGTCGGCGGTCAAGACGCAGTTCCGTCACCTCGAGGCGGCCGTCAAGGCCGGCGAGGCCGACGCGATCGAGGCTGCGCACCGCAAGTACGTGAGCCTGGTCGACAAGGCCGTCAAGGGCGGCGCGGCCCACCGCAACACGGGTTCGCGCAAGAAGGCCCGTGCCGCTCGCCTGGTGAAGCGCGCCACCACCAAGTAGCGCCGGGCGAGCCTCCGCTCGCCCCCACGGTCCGGCCCGCACCGTACGGGCCGCGTCTTCCGGCCCGCCCTGCGGGCCGTTTCTCGTTCCGGTTTCCGTCCGGTCGTTGATCGCTACCGCCGCGCGGTGATCGCGCCGATCGTGCGGATCGCCTCGGTATCGGCGTCGAGCGTGCTGCCGCCGCGGGCCGCGAGCTCCAGGCCGGCGATCCGGTCGACGGCCAGCGAGAGCGTCGGGGTGCCGATGTCGCGGGCCTCGGAGATCCGCCGGTCGAGCATCCACGGGGCCATCCGCACCGACTTCGCGATCTGCCCGCGGTCCTCCCCCGCGTCGAGCCGCCGCGAGATCTCCAGCGCCGTGCGCATCCGCGACTGGAGCATCCCGGTCAGCCGCGGCAGCGACTCGCCCTGACCGCGCAGCGCCAGGTAGGCGGTGACCGCGGTCTGCCGGTCGCCGGCGACGATCGCGTCGACCAGATCCCAGACCTGCCGCTCCGCGCCGTCGGCGACCGCGCCCTCGACGTCCGAGGTCGAGATCCGCGCCCCGACGCCGTGCTCGAGCGCCAGCTTCTCCAGCTCGCGCTCCAGCCGCACCCGTCGCTCGCCGACGTGGCCGACCAGCGCCTGCGCGGCGGCGCCGTCGAGCTCGAGTCCAAGCCGCGCCGCCTGGCTCATCGCCCAGCGCGGCAGGTCGCGCGCCTTCAGCGCCTGCTCCTGCACCGCCGTGCCGCCGATCTTCGCGACCGCGTCGACCAGCGCCTTCGGAGCGGTCAGCTTCTTGTCCTCCATCGCGACGAAGGCGACGGTGGTCGTCTCGCGGTCCAGCGCGAGCAGCGCGGGGACGACCGTCGCGGTCAGGTCGGCGTCCTTCCAGCGCTCGACGCCCTCGACCAGCACGAACCGCCGTCCCATCCCGAGGGTCATCGCCGAGAGCGTGGCGCCGACCTCGGCCGGGCTCGCGGCGTCGCCGCTGAGCTGCTCGATCCCCTCGGCCCCGACCTCCGCCTCGGCGGTGGCCTTGAGCCGGCTGCGCCGCTCGGCGACCCGGTCGTGGTCGTCGCCGTGGATCAGGTACGCGGGGAGCCAGGAGGCCATCGCCGGGGAGGCTACGGCACCCGGCCTCCGTCGGGCTCTTGGGCGGGCGGCACTGCGTCGTGGACCGCGGTCGGCGCGTCGCTGACCTCGTTCGGGGTCACGTCGATCACCGGGGACGCCGGGGTCCGGACGATCAGCCGCTCGCCGCAGTTCCAGCAGAACTCGGCGGAGCGACCGTGCGGCGAGCCGCAGAACCGACAGGATCCGGCGATCCCGGCGTGGTCGGCGAGCAGCCGCTCGACCTCGCTGAGCCGCGCGTCGACCCGCTGCAGTTCGGCCGCGCGGAGGCTGATCACGTCGACTCGGAAGTGGTCGCGGACCGCCATCTCGTAGGCCAGGCCACCGAGGTCCCAGGTCTGCTTGGCGACCTCTTCGGCGAGCGTGCGACGCTCCTCCTCCAACGCCGCCCGCAGCGGCGTGACCGCGGCCGTGCCGGTCTCGGGCACGGGCTTGCGGCGCAGGATGCGGGGTCCGGGCATGGTCCTAGTCCCCCGTCGAGACGACATCGGGCAGCGACTGGGACGCCTCGCGGGCCTTGTCCGGATCATCGCTGTTCAGCCCCTGCTCGACGCTCTCGCTGAGCGGCTTCGCGTCGGGAACCTTGGCGGGGGTCTTCTCGACCTCGGCGGCTGCGGCGCGGTCCTCGGCGGCGACGCCCTCGTTCGCCGTCGACTCGGCCTTGGCGTCGTCCGCGGCCGCGTCGGCCTGCTCGTCCTCGGCCGCCGCCGCGGCATCCTCGGCGGCCGCGGTCGCCGCCGCGTCCTCGGGCGTCGGCGTCCCTGCGGTCGGAGCAGCGGCCGGCGCGACCCCGCCGCCGATCACCACGGGCTGCTGCGGGGTGTCGTTGCCGCCGCCGACCAGCAGGCCGACGCCGAACGCCAGCAGCACGCAGGCCAACGCGGCCAGCACCGTCGGCGTCGAGACGCCGTTCTGGGCCGGCGGGTACCAGAGCGCCGGCGGCGGTCCGGCGGGAGGCGCCGGCGCGGCCGGCAGCACCGTCGCCGGGGCGAGCGCGTCCTGGAACGGCAGGCGCGCCTGATCGCGGCGGGCGCCGCAGCCCAGGCAGTAGCGCTGGTCGGACGCCAGCGGGGTTCCGCAGCTGGCGCAGGTCGCGATCCGCGGGTCGTTGACCGGGGTCATGGCGTTCATCGGTGGGTCCTCGTGGAGGTCACGGGTCGGACGGTGCTCACCGGTCGGAGCCGGAGTCGGTCTTGGTCTTGCTCTTCGGACGCGCGTCGGTCTCGGTCTTCGTCCGCTGCTCGGCCGCGGCCTCGCGCCGCTGCTCCTGCTCGGCCTGGCGCTGCAGCTCGGCGCTCTTCTCCTGGGTGGTCTGGCACCCGGTCAGCGAGACACCGAGCGCGGCGACCACCAGCAGCGTCGACGCGCGGCCGATCACCCGAAGCTCCCGCTGACGTAGTCGCGGGTGCGGTCGGCGCGCGGCCGCTCGAAGAGCTCCTCGGCCGGGCCGTACTCGACCAGGTCACCGAGGTACATGAAGGCGACGTGGTCGCCGACTCGCCGCGCCTGCGCCAGGTTGTGGGTGACGATCACGATCGCCAGGCTCTGGCGCAGCTCGTGGATCAGCTCCTCGACCACCCCGGTCGAGATCGGGTCGAGCGCCGAGCACGGCTCGTCCATCAGCAGCACGTCGGGCTCGACCGCCAGCGCGCGGGCGATGCAGAGCCGCTGCTGCTGCCCGCCGGACAGCCGCAGCGCGGGACGACCGAGGTCGTCCTTGACCTCGTCCCACAGGCCGGCGCGCTGCAGCGCCTGCTCGACCCGCGGCTTCAGCACCGCCTTGCCCGGACGACGGCGCGACTGCTCACGGATCGCGTAGGCGACGTTGTCGAAGATCGACATCGGGAACGGGTTGGGCTGCTGGAAGATCATCGACACGCGGCGCCGCAGGCGGGTGATCTCGATCGCGTCGATGTCGTCGCCGTCGAGCAGGATCCGCCCGTCGCGGCGGGCCCCCGGGGTCAGTTCGACCAGCCGGTTGAGCGAGCGCAGGAGCGTGGTCTTGCCGCAGCCGGACGGTCCGATCAGCGCCAGCACCTCGCCCTGGCGGACCGGCAGCGTGACCGCGTTGACCGCCGGCTTGGGGGCGCCTTCGTAGGAGATCGAGACGGCGTCGATCCGCAGGCGCTCGGGACCGAACGACGGGGCGACGGCGCGGGCGATCGGGTCGCTCCGCTCCGTCGGGGCGACGACCCGCGGGGTGCGATCGAGCGCGATCCGGCGGACGGGAGGCGGGAAGGAGTCCACGGGGTTACCTCGGGAGGTCGTTGCCCGCGCGGCGTCGCCCGATCAGCGACACGAGCATGTTGAGGCCGATGATCATGAGCATCAGCACGAAGGCGGCCGCGTAGGCCTTCTCCGGGGCGTTGCCCTCACCGGTCGGAGAGTTGTTGTAGATGTAGCTCGTCAGGGTCGAGCCGGTGCCCTGGAAGGTCCCGACCAGCGGGATCTCGCTGCCCGCCTGCAGCTGGATCGTCGCGCCGAGCAGCAGCACGATGATCGCGGTGTCCCCCGCGATCCGGCCCATCCCGAGCGCGGTCCCGGTGGCGATGTCGGGCCGGACCGTCGGCAGCAGCACCCGGCGGATCGTCGCCCAGCGGGTCTTGCCGAGGCCGTAGCTGGCCTCGCGCACGTGGCGCGGAACCGATTGCAGGGCCTCGCGGGTGGTGGTGAAGATCGACGGCAGGGCGATCAGCGACATCACGGTGCCGGCGGCGATGAAGCTGCGGCCGAAGACCCCGCCCCCGTCCGCGGCCGAGAACGACGCCCACGACATCATCGGCAGCTGGAAGATCGCCAGGCCGAAGATCGCGATCGCGATCGACGGGGCGCCGGCGATCACCTCGATCGCCGACTCGACGATCTTGGCGAGCCAGCGCGGACGGCCGTACTCGACGATCCACAGCGCGGTCCCGACCGCCAGCGGCAGGGCGATCGCGGTCGCCAGGAGGATGATCAGCAGCGTGCCGACCATCGGGTCGAGGATCCCGCCGGTGTCGTGCTGCTCGGCCCCGGCCTGCGGGCGCGAGATCAGCATGTCGAGGCTCAGGTACTGGATCCCGCGGAACCCCATGTAGAGCACCAGCGCCGCGGCGACGACGATCAGCAGCAGGCCGACCGCCCACGCGGCGGCCACGCCGATCAGGTCGAGTGGACGCCAGAGCGAGAGCTCGCCGCGCAGTCGCTGCCAGCGGGAGCGTGAGCTCGGCCCGCCCGCCCCGCCGACGCCGGGCGTGCTGCGGACGTGCGCATCGACGGTGCTCATCGGGCCGTTCCCAGCCGCAGCGTGCGCTTGATCAGCGAGCCGCTGACCGAGAGGAAGAGCGAGGACAGCAGCAGCATCAGCGCCATCGCGTAGACGCTGGTCCGCAGCGCCGGGGCCTGGATGCCCTCGGCCTGCTCGGCGATCGTGGCCGCCAGCGGACGCAGCGGCTCGAAGAGGAAGATCAGGCCGTCCCAGGGCTGGGGCGAGAAGCCCTTCGAGCCCGAGACCATCGAGAGCATGATCGCCTCGCCCAGGGCGCGGGCCGAGGCCAGCACCGCGGCGGCGACGATCGCGGGGCGGATCGCCCGGACCGAGACGGACACGATCGCCCGCCAGCTGGTCACGCCGAGCGCCAGCGCGCCCTCGCGCCAGCCGCGCGGCACGGCCCGCAGGGCGTCGATGATCAGCGCGATCATGATCGGCGTGATCATCAGGGTCAGCAGCACGACCGAGACCAGCAGGCCGGGTCCGGTCAGCGGGATCACGTAGGCGACCGACTCGCGCTGCTCTTCGGTGATCAGGTGGTTGTTGACGAACGGGACCAGCACGAGGATCCCGATCAGGCCGTAGATCACCGACGGCACCGCCGCCAGCAGCCGGACCACCGGCGTGATCACGGCCGCCAGCCGCGGCGGCGCCAGGTGGACGACGAAGATCGCCGCCAGCACCGAGGTGACCGTGCCGATCGCGACCGCGAGGATCGTGGTCAGCGCCGTGGCGTAGACCAGCGGCCAGGCGCGCAGCTCGTAGGCCGACGCCGGCGCGTCCGAGCCGGCGTTGACCATCTCGCCGATCTCGGCGTCGACGTCGGCGCTCGACCCGAACCAGGCCAGCCCGTTGTGCTTGAGCGACGGCCACGCCTCGATCGCGATGAAGACGATCATCGCGATGATCACGAGCACGACGAGGACGGCCGGAATGCCGAGCAGGCGCTCGGCGCTCCGGTCGCTCATCGGGGTGCGGAGACGTTGCAGCACGCGGGTCGCTTCGGTTTAGGCGTTCGGGTCGAGGACGGGCCGGTGCGGGCTAGCGCAGCGGAACGGCGCTCTCGGCCACGATGATCTTGCGCGCGGCGGCGCTGGTCCGCACCCAGTTGAGGAAGCGCGCGGTCTCGCCCTTCGGGGCGCCCTTGCTGACCATCCAGAACGAGCGCGTGCCCTTGTACTTGCCGGACTTCGCGTTGGCGATGTTGCAGGCGACGTTCTCGTAGCTGACCGCGTTGATGCCCTTGAGGAACTCGATCGAGACGAAGCCGATCGCGGCCGGATCGCGCTTGACGGCGGCCTGGATCAGGCCGTTCGACGCCAGGCGTGCGGCGGTCGAGGAGAGGTTGGCGCCGCCCATGAACAGGTTCTCGAAGGCGTCGAGCGTACCCGAGGCCTCGTTGCGGGCCTGCAGGCTGATCGTGCCGCTCTGCGACGCGCCCGGGACCTGCGACCAGCTGCGGATCTTGCCGGAGAAGATGTCCGCGACCTGCTTCTGGCTCAGGCCGTTGGCGAGCTTGTTGCTCGGGTTGGTGACCAGGCAGACCGCGTCGCCGGCGATCTTGATGAAGCTCAGGCCCTTGGGATCGGCCTTGCGCGGGTCACGCGACGACATGCCGATCGTGACGGCGCCCTTGGAGACGTCGGCGATGCCCTTGTCCGAGCCGCCCTGGGCGACGCGGAAGCCGACCTTCTTGTTGAGCTTCGCGTACTGCGCCGTCAGCGCCGAGGCCAGCGGGTAGACCGAGGTCGAGCCGCTCATCGTGATCGTCTGCTTCTGGGCCGAGGCCGGGGCGGCGGCAATCGCCGGGGCGGCGACAGCGGCGACCAGCGCGAGCGAGGTCGCGGCGCGAGGGAGGGAAAGGCGCATGGTGATGGGTCTCCGGGGTTGGGTGCGGACGCACGAATCCACCGCGGACGTGCGGCGGCGTTCTCGTCCGACGGCCATCATGCGGACCACCGTCGTCCCAGCGGTGAACATCCGGTGGCGATCGTGTTGACGACTTGTCACCGCGAGGTCAAGCCGGGGTCCACCCCCGCTCCGGCGGGATCGGATGAGGTGCCGGCGTGGCGTGTGGCGGGGCCCGTGGGGTCGTCGAGGGCCGGGGGACGGATCCCGGTCGGCCGCTCGCGGCGGGGCCGATCGGGTCGTCGAGAGCCGAAGGCCGATCCCGGCTGGTGGTTCGTGGCAGGGTGGCCGTTCGGTCCGAACGACGCTGAGAACCCGGGGGCGCCAGACCGCAGGATCTCCGGGTTACCCAGTTGACCAGAGGTTCACATCCGCGGGATCGGTGCCTGTGATCGTGTGCGGCGATGGAACCCGTGTCCCCCACGCCCGACGAGGCCCCGCGCGCCGCGTCGAGCTGTCCGTCGTGCCGGGCGGTGACCGCGGCGGACCAGCGTTACTGCCTGGCCTGCGGGGCGCTGCTCGGCGACCGCCGGCTCGACCCGATCGAGATGCTGACGCCGGTCACCGAGGTCGCTCCCGTCGGGGGTCCGCCGCCCGGCGGCTCGGCGGCCTCTCCGCGTGCCGTCCCGCTCGCCGCCGCGACCGCCGCGATCGTGGTCGCCGGGATCAGCGGGATGCTGGTGACCAACGGCGGGTCGAACACCGACGCACGGGCGGCCGTGCTCGCCGCTGCCGCTCCCCCGACGGCCGCCGCGCCGACCGCACCCGTGTCGGAACCCGCGGCCGAAGACCAGGATCCCGATCCCGATCCGCGGCCCGCCGACGAGCCGTTGGCCGAGGACCCCCTCCCGGCCGATCCGCTGCCGGTCGAATCCGAGGCTCCACCGGTCGAAACCGCACCCGTCGACGACTCGGCGGCCGACGAGGACACCGCGGAGGACGAGCCCGCCGCCGAGTCGACGCCGCGGGTCTGGCTGCTGGCACTCGAGGGACCGCAGGCCGCCGAGGCCGTCGAGCGGATCGAGAAGCAGGGCGTCCGGCTGAGCGGGATGGAGGCCGTCGCGTCTACCGCCCAGGCCAACGCGAGCGCGCTGGTGGGCGGGACCAAGCCGGTCGTCGCCCCGACGGTCGATCCAGCCGCCGCGGCGGCCACGGGCTCCGCCTCCGCCTCGACCGACGCCGCCCCGCCGCTACCGGCCGCGCTGGTCGCCGCCCAGCGCACCTGGCGCGCCTA
>JBAZOW010000178.1:0-7801 GCA_041648495.1 Patulibacter sp. | reverse complement strand
GGGATGACCATACATCGTCGCCCCACCCGTAATTATCCCCGCTGATCACCCACATCCTGTCGTTATAGACAAGCTTGTTCTGGAGATCGTAGGAATAATCGCCCGGGAATTGAGAGGGGCCAAAGACGGAAGAGTTCATGAGCGTCCAGCTGACACCGTCCGGAGACTGCCAGACATTGTTGCTGTCGAAGATCCAGATCCGGTTATCATAGACAAGCGAGGAAAAATAATTGCTCCTGCCAAACTCCGGCCCTGGGATATCCTGCGTCCAGATGATCCCATCCGGTGAGGACCAGATATCGTTCGTGGACTCGCCGCAGGGACCGGTCATACCGCCACCAATCCACATCCGGTTATCGAACACGAATGCCGTGTGCTGGTCCCGGCCGCGGAATGCCGCAGAGAGGTTCGCTACAGTCCAGTTCACCCCATCCGATGAATACCAGACGTCGTTCTTAAATCCACCATACCCTCCCCCGATTACCCACATACGGTCATCAAACGTCAGGGCCGCAAAATCACGGCGTTCAGGGAAATCTGGAGCATCAGTTGCACGGGTCCAGATGGCCCCGTCCACGGAATACCAGACATGGTGGCTGCCGATGACCCACATCCGCCCGTCATACACCAGCGCACGGTTATTGTCGTCTTTCGGAAAACCGGCAGATGAATTTACACAGGTCCAGTTCTTTCCGTCGGTTGAGTACCAGACATCGTTTTGAGTACCCCAGCTTCGATCCCTGCCCCCGATCACCCACATCTTATTATCGAAGGTGATTGCTGCATGATACGATCGGGGCAGAGGCGTGTCGGGAGGATTAATGGACAGGAATGCGGCAGTGTCAGTCGTATCCGCCAGGACCGGTACAATGAGCATGCAGATACAGGCTGCGATGAGGAAACAAGGGAAGAATCTCATGGATCACCTAATAGGTAAAAATGCAGTCCTGCGGACATTAACGCTGGCGATGAGTGAAAAAAATGGTGCAGTTATCCGAACCGATGGACTCACCCAGGAGGTGTGCCGAATGTCGGGATTGGGGAGGGGGATTATCCGGGCTGCGATATGAGAGTGCCTTGACGAGCACCGGTAAGATCATTCCGTTAAGGCTGACGATGAGGAAAAACGACGCGGATTTTTTTACGCAGTCGCATCGACCCACTGGAGGAAGGGCCGCTCATCCTCACTGGTGATATGTTCCGTTATGGCGAATACCCATACGGGTTTCAGGTAGGAGCCGGGTCCCCCGGCCACCAGGTATCCCTGCCTGAATTCCGTAACCTTTGTCCCTTCGTGGATCTGCCCCTGTATTTTTCCATTCATGACTTCCCCGTTTCTCAGCTTCTCATACGCGGTCCGGGCGGGAATTATCTTGACGACGCTCCCATCATAGATCTCATAGATCGGCCATTCTTTCAATATATTGAAAATCTCCCCGTTCACTCCCAGTTCGAGATTGATTCCTCCCCCTATAACCGGTGAGCCATTAATCTCCTGCATGTAGGATATCTGGGTACCTTCGGAGTAAATCTCCCGATCGGAACCGTCTTCCTTTACTTCATGCATTGCCCGGGGAAACACCATGTCCAGCCGGGCATCGGAAGGCAATCCGCCATATTTCTCTAACGCTCGTGCCGCAGCGGCAGGAGCTTCCCGGGCCGAAGGAACATTTTTTTTCTCAGTGAAAGCCTTCGCTGGATCACCCTCTTCCAGGGTGTCGATGGACCTGATCCGGTAGACCGGTACGGATGAGGGGGATTCCGGCAGATTTACGGCAAGGACAATGTTATTGAACCCTGCCCGCTCTGCATGGGATAAACCGGTCTCATTGGCAGGGGATACGCCGGTCTCGTTAACAGGAGCTTTCGCAGGATTTTGCGGGTGCAGGCCAGGGACTCCATATCCCACCAGGATTCCCACCACAAAAATAAGGCACAGTATGATCCAATGTTTTTTCCGTAATTGTACCGGGTGCATGAAAACCATCCATTGTAAGAGAAGGAACCGTCAGGTTTTGGGTCCACGAGTCGTTAGTTACTCTTGTGTGCTTCCAGAGCCGGGTTGACGAACCCTGACTACAGATCGTCTCATCCGGTTCTCATAAGCCCGGCGATGAGTGAAAAAATGATTGCGGTTATTGACGTGGTGATACTCAGTACGGCCCGCACATCACGGATACTGAGTCCCCGTGCCGGTGTTCACGTGCAAGGTTATCGACAGCGGGCATCTCTGTACTGTCCCCTGCCCGTGTCCAGCTGACACCATCGGTCGAGAACCATGCATCGTCCAGCCATTCACTCTCATCCCCACCTATTGCCCACAGTTTATTGTCATACACGAGCACTATTGGCTCCTTCCGGTACGAAACGGAAGGGGTTGGGAAATTTCCGGTATGCTCCCAGATGATCCCATCAGCAGAACTCCATACCTCGTTGTTCCAGGTGAAGATCCACATACGGCCGTTATAACTGGCAAGCGAATGGCGGGCCCCCATAACGAACGGAAGCGATTCATTAGCCTCGTGCCAGATTGAACCGTCGGCTGAATACCAGGATGCGAGGTTATACTCATTCTCACTGCCATTGACCGGCACTCCTCCGACAATCCATAAATGGTCATTAAAAACAACAGCCGACTGACGGTTCGAATGCTGGAGAGGCGGAACGGATGTATTTGCACAGGTCCAGAATTTCCCGTCCGCTGAATACCAGACATCGGGTGTTCCCCAAAGGCCCCCGATCACCCACATCCTTTTGTCAAAAACGACCGAGAGCTGGTCATGCCTTGGAGAAAACGCTGCGGAAATGTTGGCACTCTGCCAGTTCGTGCCATCATCAGAATACCAGACCTCGTTCGTCGGATCATCATAATTCACCTCTCCAGCAATCACCCATAGTTTGTTGTCAAACGCTACGCTGGAATGACCTTTTCGTGGTGAGAAGCCTGCAGAGGCAGTCCCTTTCGACCAGTGCGCCCCATCACCGGAATACCAGGTATCGTTGAGCGGCAGGTACCGGTCCCGCGATACCCCTCCGATGAGCCAGATATTGTCATGGAATACTGCAGCGGAATGCTCAGTACGGGGCCAGATCCGCTTTGTGGTATCAACCCGGGTCCAGACGGTTCCGTCCGGGGATGACCATACATCGTCGCCCCACCCGTAATTATCCCCGCTGATCACCCACATCCTGTCGTTATAGACAAGCTTGTTCTGGAGATCGTAGGAATAATAGCCGGAATAACGCGAGGGTCCAAACACGGAAGAGTTCATGAGCGTCCAGCTGACACCATCCGGAGACTGCCAGACATTGTTGCTGTCGAAGATCCAGATTCGGTTGTTGTAGATAAGCGAGGAGAAATAACTGCTTCTCGTGAACTCCGGCCCCGTCACAACCTGTGTCCAGATGATCCCGTCCGGGGAAGACCAGATATCGTTCGTGGACTCGCCGCAGGGACCGTTCATACCGCCACCAATCCACATCCGGTTATCGAACACGAATGCCGTGTGCTGGTCCCGGCCGCGGAATGCCGCAGAGAGGTTTGCCGCAGTCCAGTTGACCCCGTTGGATGAATACCAGACATCGTTTTTCCATCCGTCACCATCGCTCCCTATCA
Source organism: Patulibacter sp. (assembly GCA_041648495.1). Lineage (GTDB taxonomy): Bacteria > Actinomycetota > Thermoleophilia > Solirubrobacterales > Solirubrobacteraceae > Patulibacter. Next base: position 4,185 of record JBAZOW010000178.1, on the reverse strand, counting down.
CCCATATTCGGTTATCGAATGTAAGAATGGAACCTCCCCCGGGAAAATTAGCCGCATCAGTTGCACGGGTCCAGAAGGTTCCGTCCGCTGAATACCAGACATCGTGTCCCCCGATAACCCATATCCGCCCGTTGTATACGAACGCCTGGGTATTGTAGCTTTTCGGAAAACCGGCAGACACATTTGCACAGGTCCAGTTGTTTCCGTCCGTTGAATACCAGACATCATTTTTTAAACCCCCGTCACGTTCCTCCCCTCCGATCACCCACATCCTGTTATCGAAGTTGACCGTAGCATGATTAGATCTGGGCAGGGGTGTGTCAGGATGATTAAGGGACTGTAGTGCAGCAGCGTCAGTCATGTCCGCCAGGACCGGCACAATGAGCATACAGATACAGGCAGCAATGAGGAAATGAGGGAAAAATCTCATGGATCACCTACTAGGTAAAAATGCAGTCCTGCGGACTTTAACGCTGGCGTTGAGTGAAAAAAATGGTGCAGTTATCCGAACCGATGGACTCATACAGGAGGTGTGCCGAATGTCGGGATTGGGGAGGGGGATTATCCGGGCTGCGATATGAGAGTGCCTTGACGAGCACCGGTAAGATCATTCCGTTAAGGCTGACGATGAGGAAAAACGACCCGGATTTTCTCACGCGGTCGCATCGACCCACTGGAGGAAGGGCCGCTCATCCTCACTGGTGATATGTTCCGTTATGGCGAATACCCATACGGGTTTCAGGTAGGAGCCGGGTCACCCGTATCATCAATTGTCAGCGAATATTCCCCACAAATCTCCTCCAGCCGCGATCGGAGCGATTTGTTTGCGGACCGTTCGGCACCCCAGGTAAATGACGGCAGGAGCCCCTGGCTGCCGCCTCCGGAGATTACCGTGATGTGACAGGAGCTCTTCGACAGGAAGTCCAGTATGACAACGGTCAGGAGATCTGAATTAATCCGCAGGAAATACGGTTCGCCACCAAAAACATGGATCATGCCGGATTTGCCGGGATGCCGGGTGATTTCCCGAAGCTCCTCCTCAAACCAAGGAAGGAGGAACCCGACGTTCTTTCCTTTCACAAGTATTTTTGTAACTTCCATACTCCGTCCTCAAGAAACGATCGTGTCAACGCGGTGCATCCGAAAAAAAGGGTATCATCCTATAACGTCCTTTACGATCATATCTCCGGTAACCTCGTTCCCGTCAGGGACACGGGACTGGGTGCTTTCAGCGGCACTGGGATTTGTGATTGTATTCCCGGAAGCACCCGTTGCCGGGGAAGGATGTACGGATTCGATAGGTTTCTTTATGATAATTGAAACCGTGCCATATGATGCGTTTGCAAGATGGAATTTGTCGTAGGGCTTGCTCACGGCATAGATGGTGTAAGTACCGGGATTCAGTGCATAATTTGTGGTATCCCACTTCCAGGACCAGGTGTTGTCACCATTGACATCAGCTGCCTTGAACGTGCTGGCGTCATTGTTGACAACCGTGTTGTTCCCGGGATCACGGTTCTGGATCTGGGAACCGGCATCCTGCATGGAGGGTCCGGCAAGGAAGAGATAGGTCTTATAGGGGGCGCCTGTGTTGGTACCGGAGAGTTTGATCACTTCGCCAACTTCGTAATCCTGATCACCGGCCGCCACAATCGTGACCACGCTCTTCTCAACATGGATGTCAACTTCGTCGCTCTTGACGGTGCCTGTACCATATGCTGCACCATACCCGCTGTCTCCAGCGGGCATGTTCTGTTCAACACGGATTGTGTACTTCTGCGCCTTGGTCCCGTCAGTAGTAGACCACTCAACGGTTCGGGTACCTGATGTGGAGGTGTTGATCATCGCATAGTATCGGGTCTTGAGTAGTGCATTATCTTCGGTTGTATTGGTTGCAACATTGCTCCAGATTGATCCGGTGGAAAGTATACCGCCACCGTTCTCATACAGGTAGTCACCGATAGGGTGGATACCACGGTCGAATATCTGCAAGTTGGTTCCTTTTTCGAAATAGACTTTATCCTGATTAGGAGCAATCGCCGGGGGCTGATCGTCATATGCCCCCGTCATCGTGTTGGTGTCCTTGACCCACAGGAAGTACTGAGTGCCGGGCCTGCCGGTGACCGTCACCGAGAATGACTTACCGGTAGTAACGGACTCTTTGTTTGCCTCGATCTTGACGGTATCTGAAACGAGCGCAACGGTACCTGCCCAGGCTATCGTCTTTCCGGTATAATCTGCACCCGAGATTTTGTAGTTGGTTTTCATGTTATTCAGCCCGGACTCCGCCCAGACGTAGTAAGTTCCCACAGGGTAGAGGTAATCCCCGGTACCCGGATCAAGAGCACCGGTCGACCAGTTATACGAAGCCGAGGGATTAGCCGGGCTCCCCCAGATCCAGGGCTGGGTGGTCACATTCTGTCGCAGGAGCGTGTTCATCCCGGTCTCATTGTTGTACAGGCTGGTGATGGTTGCCCCGTACTCATCCTTCACTTTGATATCGATGTACCCGTCACTCTCGTTATGGTAGACCGGCCCGCGCCGGGCCGGATCCAGTGCGGAGTACATGTTGGTGTTTACCTTGAACCCAATCGGCTCACCTTGTACGGCAATCCTGCCGGTGATATCCTGGTTCCTCCATAAACTCCAGACAGCGAGGGAGAGAACCGGGTCAGCTACCGTAAACACCGGAGGGGTTATGGCAAACCCGGTCGAGGGGTTGACCGCATACCAGGATCCCGTACAATCGACAAACTGCGACGGCAAGACGGTAAACGTGGCTGAATCATATCCGGAGAGGTCGAGGGTTTTATAAGGGGAAGTATTGACGACAGAAGCCGCAGATGCCCACCAGCCGATGGCGGTAATATTCGGCTTGTCGTATGTGTTGTTGCGGTTGAGGGCACCGGTGATGTTCAGATCCTGTTCCCCGATAAAAACGGTACCTCCCTGGCGGATAACCGGGGCCACGGTGTAATAGTCCGCGGATACCACGGGTATTCCTGCAAGGAAGAGCAGTGCGAGCACGGAAATTGTGATGAGAAGTTGTCGGGACATGAACGGGATCTCCACTCAAGGATGCGATTGTGGTTCCGGATCGGCAATCTCCGCGTCCCGGAGTACGCAGATCAATCCATACCTTATAAAAATACTCGGCAATTAGAGGGATAACGCCAGCGTTGAATGAAATTTTTTTTGCAGTTAACATTCGGGGGATGATTCCTGCATGAAAAATCGGAACACTTTTCAGGAGAATGTTCAGAATTTTTTTTAAAAGGCTTTCCGCATTCTTCCGGCGATTTTCTATTTTTTTCGCGTGCCGGATTTTCGTAAAATCCAACGCACACGGGCGGGTCCCGAACGCACGCACCGGGGAAAGTGAGCCGGGGCACGCATCCGGGGAGCCTGTAATGCGGGTAACTTTGTGGAGGAGGGAGTGGCTGCACTTCAAGCCAGAGAAGTGCGCTCACCCTTGTATCCAGAGTCAGAGAGCCGGGCAGATATATTCGGACCATGGTCCGGGTTGTTGCATACAACCGCGGGGTTCAACCAATACGGCCCGGTTTTAGTCATCCACCTGCCGGCTCATGCTGTATCCCCGCCCGCATTTCTCGTAGAACTGCTGGTGGCAGTCCTCTGCCCGCCAGAACTCAGTCGCCGGAAGAATCTCCGTAACAACCGGGTGGTTGCCCAACAATCCTGACGCTGCGAGCCGGTCCCGCGATGCATGGGCTGCAACCCGCTGGGCCTCGCTGTGATAGAAAATTACCGGCCGGTACTGCGGGCCGGCATAATCCCCCTGCCCGTCCATCCGAATCGGATCGTGGAGCGTCCAGAAGAGATCGAGCAGCCGATCGTAGGACACAACGGACGGATCGAAGACAAGCCCTACTGCTTCCACATGGCCGGTTGTTCCGCTCTCCACCTGCTCGTAGGAGGGTTCGGGCACGGAACCCCCGGTATAACCAGTCAAAGTCTCCAGAACGCCATCGACCCGGCGGAACGCAGCTTCGAGGTCCCAGAAGCAGCCGGCGGCAAAGGTCGCTCTCTCGAATGCGGTGGGATCGCTCATCCATTTCATATGGGGGCTGGAACGGTTTGGGTGTTGCGCTATGCGATCCGATACAGGTCTCCCTGCACCACAATGCTTCCCGGAAAAACGGATGTGAAAAATAAAAAAAAACT
>JBAZOW010000177.1:0-7871 GCA_041648495.1 Patulibacter sp. | reverse complement strand
CTCGGCGACCCGCGCGCTCGACTCCGCCCCGGCCGCCGTCGAACGCGCCGGACACCGCTTCGTGCTGCCCGGCGACAGCGCCGCCGCCGCGGGCGCCGCCGCCCGGCTGCTGGCCGAGGGCGTCGCGGTCGGGGTCCAACCGGACGGCAGCTTCGTGACGCCCGCCACGGCCGGCGGCGCTCTGCGGCTCCAGGAAGCGCAGGTCGCCGTGCGCAGCGAGCCCGACGGCGAGCCCACCGCCACGGCCCTGCGCCCGCCCGACGTCGTGGTCGTCGCGGACGACGGCCCCGCCCAGCTCGGACCGCCCGCGCTGCTGCCGGGGATCGGCGGGGACCAACCGTCGGGCTGGACCCCCGCGGCGCTGCGGGCCTCCGGCGTCCCGGCCGCCGTGCAGTCGGCGAGCCATCTGGCGCTCGGGGTCCGGCCCGGAACCACCCACGTGATCGTCGGACCGGGCACGATCGGCGGGACACGACCGACCGGCGCCCTGGCCTCCAGCCTGCGCCGCTTCGTCACCGCCGGCGGGCGGCTGATCGCGATCGGTGCCGAGGGGCATCGCACGCTGGTCGAGCTGGGGCTCAGCGCGGTCCGGTCGTCCCCCGCCCCCGACGATCGCGCCGCGACGACCCTCGCCGCCGTTCCCACGGGCACGGTCTGGTCGCGGGCGCTCGGCGGGCCGACGCGGGTGGTCTGGCACGGCGACGAGCTGCTCGCCCCACCGTCCGGCGCGGTCGCCCTGCTGCAGACCCCGGCGGCGAGCTGGCTCGGACCGGCCGCCACCCCGCTGGCGATCGCCGAGCCGCTGGGCGCCGGGCAGGTCGTGACGCTCGGCTTCTCGCCGGTCTTCCGCGGACAGTCCGCGGGCGGGCTCCGCGTGCTGCTTGGCCTGCTGCTGAGCTGACACCGCTGAGAGGACCTCTCTCAAGACGATCGACCCCGTGGTCAGTCACTGATTCCGAAACAGGTCCTTTAGGCTTGCGCCATGCCCGTCGCGGTCGTTGCCGATACCACGCACTACCTTCCCCGGGACCTCGTGATCGGGAACCAGGTCCAGGAGGTCAGCCTCTACGTGACCCGCAACGGCGAGGCCGTCGCCGAGGCCGCGATCGACGATCTCGACGCGTTCTACGCCGCGCTGCGCGACGCCAACGACCTGCCGACCACGTCGCAGCCGTCGCCGGGCGACTTCCTCGCCGCCTACGAGCCGCTGATCGCGACGGGTCACGACATCGTCTCGCTGCACCTCTCGGGCGGCATCTCGGGGACCGTCGAATCGGCGCGGCAGGCGGCCGAGATCGCGGTCGGCGACAGCGGCCGCCGGATCGAGGTGATCGACACCGGCCTGGCCTGCGGCGCGCTCGGCCTGCCGATCCTGGCCGCCGCGGCCGGCGCACGCGCCGGCGAGGACGTGGACGCGGTGGCCGGCCGGGCCCGGGACGCCGTCACCGCGCTGACCCGTGAGTTCATCTTCGCCGTCGACACGCTGGAGTACCTGAAGCGCGGCGGCCGCGTCGGCAGCGCGCAGGCCTGGATCGGCGGGGCGCTGAAGATCAAGCCGATCCTCACCCTCGACGGCGAGATCACCCCGATCGAGCGGGTGCGGACGTCGCGCAAGGCGTTCGACCGGATGATCGCGGTCGCCGACCGGCTGGCCGAGATCGGCTCGGACGCCTGGTGCGTCCAGCACATCCAGGCGCCCGAGGAGGCCCAGCGGTTGGCCGAGGCCGCCGAGCAGCGGATCGGCACCCCGCCGACCTTCATCAGCGAGATCGGCCCCGTGATCGGCTCGCACGTCGGTCCCGGCCTGCTCGGGCTGGGCGGGATCCCGCGCGCGCTGCTCGACTAAGGGGCCGTGCCCAGCGGTCCCGGACACCAGTCCCGGACGCACAACGGGGCGGCTCTCGCCGCCCCGCAGATCACGTCTCCGGCCCCGAACCGGGGCCGGCGATGTCGACCTCTACCGTCGGCGGCGCAGCGCGCCGGTCAGCGCGCCGATCCCGCCGGCCAGCACGAAGCCGGTGACGCCGACCGCGATCGCCACGGCCTTCTGGTTGCGGCGGATCTGCTGGCGCCAGTCGGACAGCTCGGCGACGTCGTCGCGCAGCAGCTCGATCGAGCTGGACAGCTCGTGGCGACGGGCCTCGAGCGAGGCGCGGATCTCCTCGGGCGTACGGCTGGCACTCATGAGCGGTCCTTCTCCCACTGCGAGGTCAGGTGCGACGTCGCGGACGGCGCGCCGAGCGTCGGCGCGGTGCCACCGCTCGTCACGGTCTCGCGCATCAGCTTGGCTTCCTCGATCGCCATCGTCGGGACGGGCGGAGCGCCCTTCTTGACGAACTTGTAGGCGAGGAACCCGGCCACGCCGGCCACCACGAACAGCAGGATCGCGGTGATCAGGTAGCCCCAGAAGATCTGGTCTCCCGGCGCGCCGATCAGCCACCAGATGAAGAACGCCACGAAGTGCAGGAAGAACAGCCCGCCGATCGCGACGAAGACGCCGGCGGCGGCGCCGACGGCGGCACCCCGACCGAGGCTCGCGACCTTCTGGCCGACCTCGGCCTTCGCCAGCTCGATCTCCTCGCGGACGATGTGCTGCGTCTGCTCGGTGACCTGCGCGAGGTTGTCGACGACCGACTTGAGGGACGCCTCGCGGCGCCGTTCGTCAGCGGCGGACAAGGGTACGGAGCAGGATCGCGGCCACGGCGCCACCGGCAAAGGCGGCAGCCACCAACAGTTCGGGACGGTCCTCGGGGATCACTCCCCCGAGCAGGCCATCCTCGGCGGCGGGAGCCGCGTAGGACGATGCGGTCGGCATCGTGGGCTCCTCGTGGACAGGCGTTACGGGTTCGATGGGTGCCTCCTCAGGGACGGCGCGGGCGGGGCGTCGGTGTCGCGGGCGGATCGGGCGGAGTCGCTCACTCCGGCGGGTCCTCGCCGAAGACGCGGCGCCAGATCACGGCGGCACCGCGCTGGGCGGCGAGGCTGGCAACCACGCCCAGACCGGCCACCAGACCGGACCACGCGAGACGCTTGACGAGCTCGTTCTGCATTACGACGATGCTACCCCGTACGCCAGCGTCTCACGCGCCGCCGACGCTGTGTACGGCCGTTGGGATCACGATTGCGGTCCGAGCCCGCCGATGATCGTCTCGATCAGCGCCTCGACCGCGTCGTGGCGGTCCTGCGGCTCGGAGGGCATCAGGTCGAAGATCCACGCGGTCAGCAGCTGCTCGATCCCGCCGTAGAAGACGATGCCCGCGACGTGCGCGGAGATGTCGGGACGCAGCTCGCCCCGTTCCTGCGCCGACGCGACGATCCGGGCGATCCCCGCGTGACCCTCCTGGATCTTCGCCCAGTGGCGCCGCCCGAAGGTGTTGGCCTGCCGCGTGACCTCGACGATCACGACCTGCATCACCTCGGGCTGTCGCCCGTAGCTCTCGACGATGAACGTCGCGACCTTGGTCAGCTTCTCGCGCGGCGTCAACGACGCGTCGTCGTGTGCGTTCTGGATCACCTCGAGCATCAGGCCCCAGCGCTCGAGGAAGACCTCGTCGAGGATCCCGTCCTTGCTCTTGAAGTAGTGGTAGACCAGCCCGTAGGCGACGCCCGCCTCGTCGGCGATGTCCGAGACCCGGCAGTGGTTGAACCCGCGCTCGGCGAAGACCCGAACGGCCGCGTCCAGGATCGCCCGCCGCTTCTCGGCCGACGCGCTCGAAGACCTCGCTGCCATCGCCTACCCCTCGCCCTCGTCGTCGGATGGTCCCTCGAGCGCCGCCCGCTGCTCCCAGCCCGCGGCCAGATCGCCGTCGGGGAGCGCGGCCAGCGCGGCGGCGACCGAGGCGCGGCGCTGGCGCAGGACCGGAAGCTGCTCGCGGATCGTGGCCTGGTGGGCGAGGTCGAGATCGGCGACCACGACCGCCTCGTCGGTCTCGGGCGCCCGCGCGAGCACCGTGCCCCAGGCGTCGACGATCATCGACCGCCCGCCGGAGCGGATCCCCGGGGCGTGCTCGCCGTGCTGGTTGGCCGCCAGCACCACGGCGCCGTTCTCGATCGCCCGGGCGCGCAGCAGGGTCTCCCAGTGGGCCTCGGTGGTGCGCGCCGTGAACGCCGCCGGGACGACCAGGATCCGCGCGCCGCGGGCGGCCAGCGCTCGGTACAGCTCGGGGAACCGCAGGTCGTAGCAGACGCTCATGCCCACGCAGGTCGCGGCGTCGTCCGCGAGCGTCGTGGTGACCAGGCCGTCCCCGGCGACCTCGTCGTCGGACTCGCGGTAGCGGGTGCCGGCCACGTCGGCGTCGAACAGGTGCAGCTTGCCGTACCGCACGATCCGTCCTCCGGGCGTCACGTGCAGCGCGGTGTTCTGCAGGCGACCGTCCGGCCGCCGCACCGTGACCGACCCGGCGAACAGGTCGATCGCCAGCTCCCGGGCGAGCTCGCGCGCCCAGCGGACCGACGGGCCGTACGGATCCTCGGCCCCGGCCGCCACGTCGGAGGCGCGCCCGAGCGCCGACCACTTCTCCGGCAGCAGCACCGTGCGGGCGCCGCGGGCGTGCGCCTCCCGGACCAGGCGGTCGGCGGCCGCGCGGTTGGCCGCGGGGTCAGGGGTACTGCACAGCTGGAGAACGGCGACGCGCATCACGAACCATTGACTGACGGGTCAATCAGCACAGCATAGCCGTCCATGCGGCCCGAAACCGCGTGCCGTCGCTCAGTCGCCGCGTCGCTCTCGGAGCACTTCCCGGCGCAGCACGCGTCCGTGGATCGCCCCGACCAGATCACGCAGCGGGTCGGTCGCGGCGAGCATCAACTCCACGGCGCGGTCCGGAGCCACGTCCCGGTCGACCATCCGGTGCAGGAAGGTCTGCGCCTCCTCCCGGACCAGGGGCTCGAGCGCGTCGACGTAGCGCAGCGCGTCGTAGACCGTGAACCCCAGCTCCTCGCCGAAGCCCGTGCTGCGGAAGCGCATGAAGGCGTCGACGATCAGCACCTCCTCGGCGTCGTATCCGGCGGCGCCGTCGCCGATCACCCGCAGCTCGGCGAGCTTGTCGACGACCGAGGACGGCACGCCCGTCCGCTCCAGCAGCTCGTCACGCGAGGTCAGCGGTCCGCCGTCGCTGCGCGACAGCGCCCGCTCGATGATCTCGTCGCGGCGACCGACCAGTCGCTGGGCCTGCTCCGGACCGTCCGCGAGCAGCTCGCGGATCGCCCGCAGCGGCATGAACCGCTCCTCCTGCAGCCGCTTGACCAGCCGGATCCGCTCGACGATCGCCGGCGGGTAGTACGCCATGTTGCGCGACGTCCGCACGATCCGGTCGTCGGGTCCGGCACCGGGCCCCGGTTCGAGCAACCCCTCGCGGAGGTAGTGCTTGACCGTGGCCGGGCTGACGCCGGCCAGCTCGGCGACCTCGGCCATCCGCAGCAATCCGGTGATGTCGGCGGTGTCGGCTACGTCACTCATGGCTTCGGGCCGGCGGCCCCTCCTGCGGCGATCATCGCACTGATCTGGTCATGGTCGTAGCCCAGCTGGCCGAGGATCTCCTCGGTGTGCTCGCCGAGCGACGGCGCCGGCCGACGGTGGACGTCGCCCGGCGTGGCCGACAACTTGATCGGGATGCCGAGCGCGCGGACCGGGGCGACGGCGCCCGGCTGATCCAGCTCGACCACCATCTCGCGCTCGCGCACCAGGTCGGTCTCCAGCGCCTCGTGGAGCTCCCAGATCGGCTCGATGCAGGCGTCGTGCTCGTCGTTGAACGCGGCCCACTCGGCTCGGGTGCGCGTGCGCGTGATCGCTTCGACGGCGGCACAGGCGTCCGACTCCGGCGGATCGAACTGGTGCGGGATCAGGTCCTCGCGGTCGACGCCCCGGCAGAAGGCGAGCCAGAACTTCGGCTCCAGTCCGGCGACCGAGATGTACCCGTCGGCGCACGGGTAGGGCCGGTAGCAGACGTGCTGGCCGGTCAACAGGCCGTGGCCGCGCGTCGGCTCCCCGCCGCGCAGGGCCGATCCGGCCTCCAGGGCGGTCCACGCCAGGGCGCCGTCGGTCATCGAGACGTCGACGAACTGGCCCTCGCCGGTGCGCTCGGCGTGGCGCAGCGCCGTCAGGATCCCGATCGCACCCATCAGCGCCCCGCCGCCGACATCGGCGATCTGCACGCCGCCGTTGACCGGCGCCCCATCCCGGACCCCGTTCAGCGCGGCCACGCCGGACAGCGAGAGGTAGTTGAGGTCGTGGCCGGCGCGGTGCTTCATCGGCCCGGTCTGCCCGTAGCCGCTGATCGCGCAGTAGACCAGGCGCGGGTTGCGCGCCTTCAGCGCCGCGTAGCCGACCCCCAGCTTGTCGAGCACGCCCGGCCGGAACGTCTCCAGCAGCACGTCGGCGTCCTCGGCCAGCCGCAGCAGCGCCTCGCGGCCCTCGGCCGTCTTCAGGTCGATCCGGATCGAGCGCTTGTTGCGGTTGAGCGCGAGGAACGCGGACGACTTCGCCGTCTCCTCGACCCCCTCGACGTACGGCGGATAGGCGCGCACGTAGTCCCCCGGGCCGAGGTCCTCGATCTTGATCACGTCCGCCCCGAAGTCGGCGAGCAGCAGCGACGCGAACGGGCCGGGCAGCAGCCGCGAGAGGTCGAGCACGCGAACGCCGTCGAGCGGCAGAGGGGTAGGCACGGAGGTCACCGAACGGGTCGTGGAGCAGGTCCGGGCAGGGTCCTCGCGCCCGTGCTGTGGACCGTACTACGTCGCACATGTCGCAGGTGCTACGTCTCACTTTCGATGACGGCCTCGGCCGCGCGCCAGGTTTCCAGAACCCCACGGAATCCGACTACCTCGCGTTGGACGTCAGCTGCAGGTCCCACCCGTTATCCCGCTAGATGACCGGTGATCGATCTCCACCACACCAATCCGACACCAGGTCGGTGTTCTGTCAACCATCACCGGCCCCTCCCCTCCCCCACCGACCCGGGACGGGTCGTCGGCCACCCGATCGGGCGCAGCGCGATGCGTTCTCGCGGAGGTCGAGCGGGGGAGACGAGGGCGCGACGGAGCCCTTCGAAGGCGGGCCCGGTGGCCGTCTCGACGACGCGCCGAGGCCTCCGAGCATCGACCCCGAGCGGCCTCCGAGCGCCCACCTCGGGCGATCCCCGCGGCCCCAGGACCGACCGCCGAGCGAACCGCTCAGCACCGACGGCGGGCCCGTGAACCCGGGCCAGGACGGCGCACTCGCGCCTCCGCGTCGCTCGCCGTTCGCCGCGTGCGGCGCCGGCGACCGCCCGGGGATCGGCGCACGGCGTCCACTCCGGACCTTCACTGGCCCGACGGCTCCGCCGGCGAGGGTCGCAGCTAGGACTCGCGCGAGGGTCCGGTCCGGACGGACGCTAGGGCCGGCGCTCGGACGTCCGCGCGCCCCACCGCGGGAGCACCCGGCGGCACCACCGCACGCCCCACCGAACGTGTGACGGCGACCCTGCCCGAAATCGAGGGTGGTGATCAGCACGACACACCGACTGTACGCCAGCGGCGGTGGTTGGTGTGGTGCGCGTGGTCGTGCCGGGTTGCGCGAGCGGATGGTGGCGCCGGGGCCCGGACCCGGGCACGCGCGTCCGGGCAGCCGGACGCAGCACCGCAGGACCGCGGCCCCGTCCGGGCGGGTCGACGAGACAGCGGGCGCCCGGCGCGGCGCACGGCGGTCCGGGTGGGACGCCGGTCGCGCCGCCGCGATACCGGTCGACCGGGACACCGCACCGACGAACGCGGCACCGGTCGGTCCTCCGGGCGCTCGTCCGGGGCAGGGCGTGCGCAGGCGGCGTAGCGGCCGCAGGGGCGTCCGCCCCACCGAAAGGTGCGCCGGTCGTAGGTCCGCCGGGGGCGCCGCGCGA
>JBAZOW010000176.1:0-7897 GCA_041648495.1 Patulibacter sp. | reverse complement strand
TGAGCATCGCGACCAGCAGCTCGCGGCCCGCGAGGTCCAGGGCGCCGACCCGCCCGTCGCGACCGGCCAGCGTGCGGGCCGTGTCCTCGGCGGCGCGGACGACGGCCGACCAGGCGTGCGTTCCGGTGGCGTCGACGATGGCCACCCGGGACGGGTCGCGGTCGAAGCCGGCGGCGAACGCGGTCGCGAGCGGACCCCGCGCCGACCGGCGCTGCGAAGGCGGGAGCATGCCCACACGGTAGATCCTGCCGGGTCTCGCGCTCGTCGCGGTGGCCCGCACGACGGCCTCGGGGACGGGTCCAAGGGGTAGCGCCGCGCGACGTTCGTCGCTATCCTGGCGACAGGTGTCCGCATCTTTGCGACGGATGTCTTCATCTTTGCGACGTTTGTCGCTAAGATGGATTCCAAGATGACCGACGCCACCGCTGCTCCCGCTTTCCCGAAGGATCACGTCGCCGCTCCGGAGGCGCTTCGGTTCCCCGATCCGCTGGTCGCCGTCGACCGCCCGCAGACCCGCACCGCCGCCGAGGAGGCACGCGCGCTGGTCCAGGTCGGCACGATCGCCTCGCTCTCGACGCTGAGCGACGACGGCCACCCGTGGGGCTCGATCGTCACCTACGGCCAGATGCCCGACGGCGCGCCGGTGATCCTCGTCTCGACCCTGGCCGAGCACGGCCGCAACCTGGTCCGCGACGCGCGCGCCAGCATCGTGGTCCAGCAGGTCGAGCAGTTCGGCGACCCGCTCGACAACGGCCGCGTGACCCTGGCCGGCGTGATGCGCGCTCCGCTCGACGACGCCGAGCGCTCGATCGCCCAGGCCGCGGTCGAGAAGGTCTCGCCGGCCGCCGCGCTCTACGGCGGCTTCGGCGACTTCGCGCTCTGGATCCTCGACATCGAGCGCGTCCGCTGGGTCGGCGGCTTCGGTCGGATGGACTCGGTCACCGCCGAGGGCTACGCGACGGCCGAGCTCGACCCGGTCGCGCCGTCCGCGGGCTACGCGATCCGCCACCTCAACGACGACCACGCCGACGCGCTGCTCGACATCGCCCAGGCGATCACGGGCTACACCGACGCGACCGCCGCCAAGTGCACGCGCGCCGACCGTTACGGGATCGACCTGACCGTCGAGACCCCGCGCGGCACCGCCTACACGCGGGCCGGCTTCGCCGAGCCGTGCACCGAGGCCGGCGGCCTGCGCGCCGCCACGGTCGAGCTGACCAAGCGCGCCCGCGCCTAGCCCGTCCCGGCCATTCGGGTAGCCGAACGTGGCCGTGGTGGGTGCTTCGGCGTAGGATCAGACTGATGCCGCGGATCGAAGCCGACAGCGTTGCGGAGCACCGTGCCAACCAGCACGACGCGCTGCTGGACGCCGCCGAGAAGCTGTTGCTGGAAGAGGGCTTCGAGGCCCTCAGCTTCCGGGTCCTGGGCGAGCGGACGGGGATCGCCCGCAACTCGGTCTACCGCTACTTCACGTCGACCGACGACGTAGTCGCGGCGCTCTGTGAGCGCGACATGCCGCGCTGGCTGCTCGAGATCGAGTCGGCGATGGCCGCCGCTCCCGACCCGGCCGGCCGGGTCGAGGCGTACGTCCGCACCCAGCTGGAGCTGGTGGCCGGTGGCCACCACCGTCTGGCCGAGGTGCTCCAGGCCGCGCCGCTGGGTCCCGGCGCCCGCGCCCGGATCGGCGCGCTCGCCTACGCCCCGGCGACGGTGCTCGAGGAGGAGCTGCGCGCCGCCGACCATCCGCAGCCCGACGTCACCGCGCAGCTGGCGCAGGGCCTGGTCGGCGCCGCCGTGCGGCTGCTGCACAGCGGTCGCACGATCGACGAGGTCGTCGCCGAGACGACCGAGGTCGTCCAGCGACTGCTCACGACACCGGCCTGAGTCGCGGCGGAGGCTTAGGTCTCCCGGCCCGGAGCGGGTCAGGACCACCGAGGCCCACGCGAGCGCGGACCCCGGGGTCGACGGACTAGCCGATCCGCACCGTGGGGCTGACGACCGGCGCCGTCGCGCCGGGGAGCTGGATCCGCAGGCGGTACGTGCCCTTCGCGAGCGGGCGCGACTGGCGCACCGTGAACGCGTGTCCCGCACCGGTGGCGACGGTTCCCCGGTCGTAGGTCCGCCCGCCGCGGGTCAGGCGCCAGCTAGCGCGCTTCGCCTTCTTCGCCGCGCTCTTGGCCTGCGGGTAGCTGACGCGGCAGGACACCGTGACCTTGGCCGAGCGCTTGGTCCGCTTGGTCGTGCAGCGGACCGTGGCGTCACGCCCGGCCGCGCCGGCGTCGCCCTTCGGGCCCGCGGCGCCGTTGACTCCCGGAGCGCCGTTGAGCCCGGGAACGCCCTGCGGACCCAGGAGGCCGTCGGTGCCCGGCAGACCCGTGATGCCCTGCGGTCCGGTCGGGCCCTGCGTACCGGGGACGCCCTGCGGCCCGGTCGCGCCGGGATCACCGGCCGGGCCGGCCGTCCCCGGCTCACCCGCGGGACCACTCGGACCGGCGGGGCCTTCCGGACCCTCGGGCCCGGTGGGACCAGCCGGGCCTTCCGGACCGGTCGGACCCTCGGGACCCGCAGGACCTTCGGGACCGGCAGGACCCTCAGGACCGGTCGGGCCGGATGCTGCCGCGAAGCCCTCGCCGGTCAGCGGGAAGCTCTGGGCGCCCGGCGCGTTGCTGGTCAGCTGGACGGCCGCCGTCCGGGTGCCCTCGGCGCTGGGCGAGAGACGGATGGTGATCGTGCAGCTCTGACCGAACGCCAGGAACCGGTTGAGGCAGTTGTTCTTCACCAGCGTGTAGTCGGCGGCGTTCGCGCCGGTCAGCGACGCGCCGCTGACGCTGAGCCGCTGGTAGCCCAGGTTGGTGACGGTCATCGGCACCGTGGCGGAGACGCGTCCGGTCATCACGTCGCCGAAGTCCAGTCCGTCGGCCGAAGCGGCCGACGCGGACTCGAAGATCACCGAGCTGTCGCCCGCGGGGCTGCGGCCGCTGATCACGACCACGCGACCGTCGCCGAGCGACGCGGCCGCCGCACCGTTGCGGGCGGCGGGCATCGTCGCCGTTGCCGTGAAGGCCGACCCGTCCGCGTTCGCGACCTCGGCGCTGGACAGGGCGGCACCGGACAGCGCGTTGCCGCCTCCGGCGATCAGGAAGCGGCCGTCGGGCAGGCTGGCGAAGGCCGGACCGGCGCGGTTGACGATCGGCGTCCCCGGAGCCGTCGAGAACCCGTTCGCGAACGGATCGAAGATCGTGGCGACCTGCGCCTGGTAGTCCGCCGCGCGCGGGCCGACGACCAGTGCTCGGCCGTCGGGGAGCGCCCCGACGATCGGTCCGCTGATCGCGGTGGGCAGCGAGGGGCCCGACGTGAACGTGTCGGTCGACGGGTCGTAGCGGTAGGTCGGTCCGTTGCCGGCGAGCAGGACCGAGCCGTCGCCGAGCAGTGCGCCCGCGCCGCCGCCGATGTCGCCGGGCAGCATCCCGCTCGACGGGCTGAACGTCCCGGTCTCGGGGTCGTACAGCTCGGCGCTGAGGATCACGTTGCCGTCGGCGATGCCGCCGGCGATCAGGACCTTGCCACTGGGCAGCGTGACGGACACGTGGTTGCGACGGGCGACGCCCGTCGAACCGGTCGCCAGCAATATGCCGGTCGCCGGATTGTAGATCTGGGCGGACGTGGTGTTCTGGTTGGTGTAGTTGTCGAGACCGCCGACGAGCAGCACGCGCCCGTCCGGCAGTGGCGACGCCGTGGCGTACGAGCGCGGCGTGGAGACGGGGCTCGCCCCCGTTACCCACCGATCGGCCGTCGGCGCCGCGACGGCGACCCCACCTCCGAGTGATGCTGCGACGCACGTCGTGGCGAACGCGGCCAGGCCTATTCGGCGGGCTCGAGCGGTCATCTGTTCCCTCTTCCGTTTGGTGCGTCCCGTGCCGGCGGCACGCAGGAGCGTCCGCGCAACCTACAAGTTGCTGGGACCAAGAGGAAGTGTGGGTTCCAACTCGTGCTGCACCCACGGCGTACAGGCGTACCTACCGCGTCGCTACCCCCGAGCTTCCACCAGTTCCGCCAGCTGCCGGGTGACCGTGCCCCAGCCGTCGTGGAAGCCGAGCTGCTCGTGGTGATCGCGCTCCGCCCGGCTGCCGTGCATCGCGGTGGCTGAGTACTCGGTCCCGTCGGGGTGGTCCCGCATCGTGACCACAGCGGTCATGAAGGCCGATTCGGCGGGGCGCCAGCCGGCGACGAGCGCGTCGGTGAAGACGATTCGCTGCTGGTCGTCGACGGCCAGGAAGCACCCGGTGATCTGTGGTCCGAACGCGACGCCGTCGTCGCTCATCTCGGTGACGAACGCCCCGCCCGGCCGGAGGTCCATCTGGCGCACGCGGCAGACCGTCGGCGCCGGGATCCACCACTGCTCGAAGCGGCGGGGGTCGGTCCAGGCCCGCCAGATCGTGGCGCGCGGGGCCTTGATGATCCGGGAGACGGTCAGGTCCAGGTCGGTGGTGCTCATGCGGGGTCTTCCTCGTGGTCGGTGGTGACGAACTGCTCGAGCCGGTCGGTGCGGGCTTCCCAGACGCGTCGTTGCTCGTCGAGCCAGGACTCGACCGCGGCGAACGACCGGCGTTCGAGGGTGCAGGTGCGGACGCGGCCGGCCTTGCGCGTCCGGATCCAGCCGCTGCTCTCGAGCTGGCGAATGTGCTTCATGAACGACGGCAGGGCCATGTCGAACGGCGCCGCCAGCTCGCCGACGCTCGCCGGACCTGCGCCGAGGCGGCCGACGACCGCGCGGCGGGTGGGGTCGGAGAGGGCGTGGAACGCGTCGTCGAGCGCCGCCGAATGGTTAGCCATATGGCTAAGTTATACGGCGGGCGGGTCGAGGGCAAGCATCCGTCACGGCTGCGAGCATCGGCGCGATGGCCGAGACCCGACACCGACAGAGCGCCGGGCTGCTGCTCTTCCGCCGCGATCCCGACGCCCTGTGGGTACTGATCGCGCACATGGGCGGACCGTTGTGGGCGAAGAAGGACGAGCGCGCCTGGTCGGTGCCCAAGGGCGAGCACGGTGACGACGAACCGCCGCTCGACGCCGCCCGCCGCGAGTTCACGGAGGAGCTGGGCCTGCCCGCCCCGGAAGGACCGACGATCGACCTCGGCGAGGTCCGTCAGAAGAGCGGCAAGCGGGTGCGCTGCTGGGCGATCGAGGGCGACCTGGACCCCGAGGCGATCGTGCCCGGCACCTTCGAGCTGGCGTGGCCGCCGCGCTCGGGCAAGACGATCGTCGTGCCCGAGATCGACCGGGTCGGGTGGATGACGGTCGACGAGGCCCGCCCGCGCCTGGTCGCCGCCCAGGAAGCGTTCCTCGATCGGTTGGTCGAGGCGCTGGGCGACTGACCTCGGTCAGGCCGGGGTCCTGCGCCCGGCTTCGGAGCCCACGATTCCTTCTTAGCATCCGATAACTACGGATCGGATGCTCACGACGGCGGTTGCCAGCTCTTCAGCTACTGCCGACGCCGTACAACGCGGACGGAGCGTCGCCGTCCGGCGCGCTAGTCTCGGCGCGTGCCCCCGACCCTCGCCGACCGGCTCGCTCGACGCGACGCCGAGCGTTTCGTCGGCCGCGCCGCGGAGCTGGAGCTCTTCGAAGGCCTGCTGGCCGGCGACGGATCGGCCAGCGTCGTGCTGCTCCACGGTCCAGGGGGCATCGGCAAAAGCACGCTGTTGCGGGAGTTCGCCCGGCTGGCGGCGGTCCGGGGCTGGTCGCCGCTGTTGCTCGACGGCCGCGAGCTCGCCCCGGTCCCGGGCGAGTTGGAGGCGGTCTTCACCGCCGCATCCGCGGAGGACCGCCCGGTCGTGCTGCTGGACACCTACGAGCGGGTGTCGGATCTGGACGAGGTCCTGCGCCAACGCCTGCTGCCGGCGCTTCCGGCGCGGTCGATCGTGGTGCTCGCGGGCCGCGAGGCGCCGGCGTCGGACTGGTTCGCCAACGGTTGGGAGCACCTCGCCCGCGCCCACCGGCTCGGCCCGCTGTCGGCGGACGAGGGACGGGCCCTGGTCCGCGGGCTCGGCGTGGTCGACGAGCCGACCACGGCGTCGCTCGTCGCGTGGTCGGTCGGCTCCCCGTTGGCCCTGACGCTGGCGACCGCGGTGGCCCAGCGGGAGGGGCACTGGGACGGCCGCGACTTCGAGCAGCGCCCGGAGCTGGTCGAGATGCTGGTCCGCCGGTTGGCGCGGGCCCAGGTCGAGGACGAGCACGCGGACGTCGTCGCCGTCGCGGCGATCGCGCGGGTCACCACGGCGGCGCTGCTCGCGGACGCGCTGCCGTCCCGCGACCCCAACGAGGACTACCGCTGGCTGCGAGCGCAGGCGATCGCGGAGCCCGTCGGCGACGGGCTGGCGATGCACGCGCTCGTCCGCCGGGCGGTCCACGGGCACCTGCTGGCGACGCGCCCCGAGCGCGAGCGCGAACTGCGCCGCCGGATCGCGGACCACCTGTTCGCCCGCGCGGCGGCGGGCGAGCCGCGCCTGACGATCGACCTGGCCGAGCTGATCCGCAGTCCCACGGTGCGGTGGGGCTTCGGCGCGGAGGGCGCCGTCGGCCTGCACGCCGACGCGCTCCGCCCGGGCGAACTGGACGACCTGCCCGACGCGGTGCTGGCCCGCGGTTCAGACGTCTGGTGGGCGGCGACCCGGACGTTGGCGGACGCATCGCCCGAGCACTTCGTCGTCGCCCGCGACGCGCACGAGGCGCTCTGCGGGCTGGGGGTCGCGGTCACCCCCGCCAACGCGTCCCCGGGGACGCTGGCGGATCCGTTCGTCGGCGACTGGGTGCGCCACGCGCAGCAGCACGTCCCCGACGGCGACGCGATGGTCTGGCGCGACTCGCTCGACCTGACCACGTCCGAGCGGGGCGATCTCGGGTCCCGCGTGCTGGCGGTCGTGAACACCGCGGCGGTGCTGCGTTCGGGGCTCGTCAATCCGCGCTACTTCTACCTGCCGATCAACCCGATCAACGCCGCGTCGGTCGCGTTCGCCGCGGAGTCGGGGTCCCGTAACGTGCCGGAGCTGGCGGTGCAGGTCGGGGAGCTGCGGCACGAGTGCCACGTGATCGACTACGGCCCCGACGGACTCCTGGGCTCGCAGCGCGACACGATCTACGCCGAGCTCGGGTTGCCGCGGATCGCGGCCGAAGCGGCACCGGCCGGTGCGCCGTCCGCGGTGGTCCGCCCCGCCGCGGTCTCCGTCGCGGACGTCCAGCAGGCGCTCCGCGACCTCGACCGTCCGTCGCGTCTCGCGGTCAGTCCGCTGGCCGCCGCCGTCGGCGGTGAGGACCCGTCCGCCGCGGTTCGGGCGTTGCTGATCCGGGCGGCGGATCAGGCGTTCGGGGCGGGGGCGGAGGAGACCCTGATGCGGGACCTGGTCGAGCGAGCGTACGTGGACCACCGCACCAGTCACGAGGACGCCGCCCACGAGCTGCACGTCAGCCGGGCGACGTACTTCCGACGGCTGCGCCAGGCCACCGTGCGCGTCGCCGACTACGCGCTGGCGTCGCTGGCGTCGCAGGGTCACGCGGTGCCCTGAGCCCGCTGGACGGGCAGCACGAAGACGATCGGCGGGCCCACGTCGGCGGTGATCGTGCCGCAGGATCCGCCGTCGCACTCCGACTGCGGATCGTCCGCGAAGACGGCCTGGAACTGCGCGCGCCAGCGTCCGGGGCACGGCCGCACGCCGCGGACGGGCCGGAGCCGGACGACGACCCGCCGTCCGCCGGCGGTGACCGCGGACCGCAACCCGCCGCAGCCGGACCGGTGGGGCCGCCGCAGGGTGACCTGCCAACCGATCGGGCCGCCGGCGGCACGGGGCGTGGCGGGCCAGGGGGTGCGCAGGCGCAGGCTCGAGTGGCCGGTGCGGCGGGC
>JBAZOW010000175.1:0-8021 GCA_041648495.1 Patulibacter sp. | reverse complement strand
GGCGTCCACCACCCGCTGGTAGCCGCCGAACGCGGCGCGCCAGAGCTCGAACGATCCCATGTCCGCCCACGCGAAGTAGCCGGCGTTGAACGCGACCCCCTGGGGGTCGCACTCGTGGTACCGAACGCGCAGCTCCCAGGCCGTCATCGGACGCTGACCGCCAGCTGGTCGGGACGGTAGAGCCCCGGAGGCATCGCCGCCAGCGGCCCGATGCTGTGCACGGCACGGGCCGCGGTCGACGGGTAGGGATCGCCGAAGAACGTCCCTCGGGCCTCGGCCTCGACCACGCTCTCGCCCTCGATCCGCAGGCTCGCGGTCTCCTGGTGCTCGTCGTCCGCGGTCATGCCCAGCAGCGCGACCCACTCGATCTCCGCAACGACGGTGCCCCGGAGCGTCGCGGTGGCGAGTCGGCGGAAGCCGGCGCACCGGCCGACGTCGACGGCACGGGTACCGTGCTCGCGTCGGCGATCGGCGGCGATCGGCCGCACCTGCTCGTCGATCGCGTCGACATCGAGTCCGAGTCCGTCGACGATCACCGCCAACGACTCGGCGACCGAGAGCGGGCTGCTATCGACGACCTCGGCCACGGGCCGGCCGACGCCGAGCTCGGCGAGGATCCCGTCGCCCCAGGCGCCGATCTCGGAGACCCGAACGGCGCGGACGTGCCGAACCTGCGTGACCATGCTGCCCCAGACGACGGGCAGCACGTCGAGCACGAAGCCGGGGTTGACGCCCGTTCCCACCAGCCGCGCTCCGCCGTCGATCGCCCGTGACCGCAGCCGTTCGTAGCCGACAGGGCCGAGCGCCGTCAGCGGGTGCACGAGACCGGACACGGTGATCGCGTCCTTGCCGTGGTCGGCGCAGCGCCCGAGCACCGCGGCGACGTCCGACGGGTCGCCGAGGCCCGCGTGGAGCACGCAGCCGATCGCCGGATCGCGTAGCACCGCGTCGAGATCGGCGGTCGCCAGCACTCCGGTCTCGGCGGTCCCCGTCAGCCGCCCGACGTCGACGTCGACCTTCTCGGGACTCTGCACGACCCCGGCCGCCAGTCGCAGGAACGGATCAGCGGCGACGGCCCGGGCCAGCTCCACCCCCGCGCGCCCGAGACCGACGACCGCGACGTCGATCGGAGTCCGCCCGGGACGACGGACCGGGTCCGCCGCTTCCGCGCTCGGGCTGCCACTGGACGACGTGCTCACGCTTCGAGTCTAGGGTCGATTGCGACGGATTCCCCATGCTGCGGCGACACAAACGCCCCGCCCCGGCTTGTGCGCGACTGAGCCCATCCGTCGACCGCGCCCGCCCTACACTGGGGTATGGCGCAGGATCGGACCCTCCTCGGCGAACCGCGTTCCGGCTCCGGAAGCCTCGCGATCGGCGAGCTGGTCGCGACGCCGCACCTGGGGCTGACGCTCGCCGCGGGCGAGGACGGGCTCGACCGCCCCGTCTCGTGGGTCCACGTGTCCGACCTCGAGGATCCGGCGGCCTGGCTCGACGGCGGCGAGCTGCTGATCACCAACGGCCTCAGCCTGCCGCTCGATCCGGGCGGGCAGGTCGCGTTCCTGTCGCGGCTCGCGGAGGTCCGCGCGGCCGGGCTGGCGATCGGGGTTCGCAACCCGCCGCTGACGCCCGAGCTGCTGCGGCGCGCCAACGAGATCGGCTTCCCGATCCTGCGGATCGCCCGCGAGACGCCGTTCCTGGCGGTCTCCCGATTCGTCGCCGCGGCCAACCAGGACGCGGCGCACCGGCGGCTGCTGACCCACGTGCGGATCTTCGACACGCTGCGCCCGCGCGCCACCGACGAGCTCGATCCGATCGAGTTGTTCCGCCACCTCGAGGAGCTGACCGGCTACAGCCTGTTCGTCGTCGGGGCGAGCGGACGGCCGCTGCCCCACGGGATGCCGGTGCTCCCCGAGCACCTGGTCGAGCACCTCGGCCAGGTCGCCGACCGCACCCCCGCGATCCCCGGCGGCTACGCCGTGCGGGTCCCGGTCCGCGGCGGAACCGAAGCGTTCCTCGTCGCGCTCGAGCGACGGGGAGCCGAGCCCGCGGGTCTCGGCGCGGTCCGCCACGTCGCGACGATCGCGGCGCTCGAGCTGGCCAGCCTGCTGCGCGACCGCGAGTCGGAGCGGCGGCGCGGCGCCGAGACGCTGGCCGAGCTGCTGGCCGGACGGCTCGGGCCGACCGAGGCCGAGCGCCGGCTGAGCGACGCGGGCTTCGAGCCGCAGACGCCGATCGCGATCGCGGCCGTGCGGACGCGCGGCCCCGGGGTCGACGGCCAGCTCCACCACCGGCTCTGCGACAGCGGCACGCCGCACCTGATCCTGGTCCAGGACGAGACGTTGCTGGTCGTGCCGACCGAGCCCGACGTCCTGGCCTCGGTCGTCCACGACCTGCCGGTCCACGTCGGCCAGAGCGAGGGCCGGACGGGCCTCGCCGAGTGGGCGACCGCGCGCAAGGAGGCCACCTGGGCGCTGCAGCGGTCGCTGGCGGGACCACCGGGGCACGTCGCGCGGTTCTCGGACGCCGACGCCGCGGTCCACTGGATGCCGACGGACATCACGGCGCTGCGCGAGCTGGCGGCCCGAGTCCTTGGGCCGTTGCGGGCCTACGACGACGAGCACTCGAGCAGCATGCTGCACACGCTGAACGTGTTCTTCCACAACGAGCGTCGCCTGGCCCCGTCCGCCGAGGCGCTGTTCGTGCACAAGCACACGCTCTCGTACCGGCTGCGTCGGGTCGAGGAGATCACCGGGCGCAGCCTCTCCCGGATGCAGGACCTGACCGACTTCTGGCTGGCGTTGCGCGCGCTCGAGGTGCTCGGCGAGTCGCCGACCGACCACGCGGCGCCGGCCAAGGACTAAGCCGAGCGGGGCGAAGCGGGCGAACGCCGCCCGCGGACCGAACCACCGCGGGTGTCGCGCGGCCCCACCCGCGCGACACCCGCAGCCTCCGCCCGGGGGCGGGACGTGGGTCCTACTCCCGGACGAACAGGTGGACGGCGCTGGCGGCGGCGTCGTTGTCGAGGAACCCGCCGACGCAGTGCGCGAGCCCGATACGGGCCCCCTCGACCTGGCGGTCCCCCGCCTCGCCGCGCAGCTGCTGCAGCACCTCGACCGCCTGGGCGATCCCGGTCGCGCCGAGCGGATGGCCGCGGGACAGCAGGCCGCCCGAGGTCGAGACCGGCAGGCGTCCGCCGAGGGCCGTGTCGCCGTCGGCGACCAGGCGCGGGCCGTCGCCCGGGGCGCAGAAGCCCAGGTCCTCGTAGTGCGCGACCTCGGTGTAGGTGAACGCGTCGTGGACCTCGGCGAGGTCGAGATCCTCCGGGCCGAAGCCCGCCATCTCGTAGGCGATCGCGGCTGCTCGCCGGTCGATCGAGAAGGTCGCCAGGTCCTCGCCGCGGTAGCCGCCCGACGTCAGGCTCGACGCGGCGATCCGTACCGCGGCCCGGCCGTCGACCGCCGCCCGGACCCGGTCCGACACGAGGACGACCGCGGCGGCCCCGTCGCTGGTCGGACAGCACGAGAGCCGCGTGAACGGATCGACCACCAGCGGCGCGTCGAGCACCTCCTCGACCGTGATCGGCTTGCGGTACTGGGCGTGCGGGTTGAGCGCCGCGTGGGCGCGGTTCTTGACCGCGACCTGGGCGAAGGTCCGGCGGTCGGCGGTGGTCACGTCCATGTAGCGGTGGGCGGCGAGCGCGAAGAACGCCGGCGGCGAGAAGCCCAGCCGACCCTCCATCTCCATCCCGTCCGAGGTCAGCGGCTGCCCGCGCTCGGCCCGCGACGAGAGCTTCTCGACGCCGAGCGCGATCGCCACGTCGTAGAGCCCCGAGCCGACGGCGATCCACGCCTCGCGCAGCGACGTCGACCCCGACGCGCAGAAGTTGCCGACCCCAGTCACCGGGATCTCGCGGATCCCGGCGGCCCAGCAGCAGAGCTGGCCGACGCCGTTCTCCCGCGCGTGCAGTCGCCCGGTCCGGGCGTGGCCGGCGTAGGCGACCTGGACCTCCGACTGGTGGACCCCGGCGTCGGCGAGCGCGCCGAGGATCGCCTCGCGCCCGAGATCCTCGATCGTGCGGTCCGGGAAGCGCCCGAACTGCGTCATCGCCGCTCCCGCCACGTACACATCACGCATCGCGCACCTCCGAGAATCGGAATCCGAGCTCGCCGTCGCGCACCGGGGCGACGACGGCCTGTACCTGCTGGCCCTGCTCCACCGCGTCGCCGAGGCACGGGCCGAGCACCCGCGGACCCTCCGCGAGGTCGACGCAGGCGTAGCGGAAGCCCCGATCGAAGCCGGCCGGCGGGTTGCCGACGCTGGCCGCGGCGTGGACGGTGCCCCGTCCGCGCAGCTCCAGCGGCGCGTGGTCGCCCCCGCACTCGAGGCAGACCGTGCGCCGCGGGAACGCGGTCGCACCGCAGTTGCCGCAGCGCGATCCGAGCAGCCGCGCGATCCCCTCGTCGTCGCGGTAGACCGGTCGGCCGGCCAGGTCGTGGTCGAAGCGCACGTCGCCGGTCATCGGGCACCGCCCTTCGCGTCGGCGAAGCGTCTCGGCAGCAGGCTCTCGGCGTGCTCCGACGCCGCCGCGCCGTTGACCGCCCACTCGGCGGCGAGCCGGCCCATCGCCGGTGACAGGTTGACCCCGACGCCGCCGCCTCCGGTGGCCAGCACCACCGTGGCGCCGTCGGAGACCGGGCCGACGATCGGCCGGCCGTCCGGGCTGTACGGATAGAGCCCCGCGTAGCCCTCCTGCAGGCCCATGTCGTCGAGCCCCGGCAGACGGTCGAGCAGCTGCTCGGCCATCTGCTCCATGAACTCCGGGTCGCAGGCCGCGCTGAAGTCGTCGGGATCCTCGATCACGTCGAAGCCGATGTCGTTGGAGTGCAGGCCCGCGACGAGCCGCTGCTCCCCCTCGGCGCGGAAGTACACGCCGAGCCGGCCGCTGCCCTGGGCGTAGTCCATCACCGTCGGCATCAGGTACTCGAGCGGCCGGGTCAGGTGCGCGAAGCACAGCTGATGCCGCTCGATCACCATCGGCACGTGGTGCCCGAGGATCTCTCCGACCCGGGGCGCCCAGGCGCCGGCCGCGTTGACGACCGCGTCCGCGTCGTGCCAGGTGCCGTCGACCCGCAGCTGGTGGGGAGCTCCGCCGCGGTAGCCGTCGACCGTCCCGCGGATCACCTGTCCACCGAGCTCGGTCAGCAGCTCGGCCCAGACGCTGCAGAGCAGGTGACCGTCGGTGTAGGCGTCTCCCGGTGCCCACAACCCGGACAGCACGTCGTCGACGCGCAGTCCGGGGAAGCGCCGGGCGATCTCGTCGCGATCGAGCAGGCGCGCGTCCTCGACGCCCTGGCGGTGCTGCTCGGCGACGGCGGCCGCGAACAGCTGCGTGTCCTCGTCGCGGTGCGACAGCCGGAGGAAGCCGTTGACGATCACCGGCAGGGCGTGGTCCGCGTGCAGCTCGGCGAGCGCCCGAGCGCTCTCGACCCGCAGCGCCACGTCGAGCGGGTCGCTGTAGGTGGTGGTGAAGACCCCGGCCGAGAGGCCCGTCGATCCCCCACCGGGGTAGCGGGTCTCGAAGACCGTGACGCGAGCGCCGAGGCGCGCCGCGTGGACCGCGGTGCTCATGCCCGCGGCCCCTCCTCCGATGACCGCGATCCGCGGTCCCTGGGTGCTCATGCTGCCTCCGATGCCTTGAAGCTTCCGTGAACGCGGCGCAACGCGTCGGAGATCTCTCCGACGGTGGCGTAGGCCTCGACCGCCGCGATGATCGGCTCGACGACGTTGCGTCCGGCGCGGGCGGCCGCGACGACCGCTTCGAGCGTCCGCTCGACGTCCGCCGACGAGCGCTCGGCGCGGACCCGTTCGAGCCGGTCGACCTGCCGCTGCTCCGACGCGGGATCGACCGCGAAGACCTCGGTCTCGACGCGCTCGTGGTCGTCGCGATAGCTGTTGACGCCGATCACCGAGCGGACGCCGGACTCGACGTCGAGCTGGTCGTGGTAGGCGCGATCCGCCAGTTCGTTGGCGAACCAGCCGCTGGCGACGCACTGGATCGGGCCGCCCTGCTCTTCGATCTGCTCGAGCAGCTGCCAGACCTGCTGCTCGAGGTCGGCGGTCAGGCTCTCGATCGCCCACGATCCGCCGAGCGGGTCGATCACGCCCCGGACGCCCGCCTCGTCGCGCAGGATCTGCTGGGTGCGGACCGCCAACGTCGCCGCCTGCTCGGTCGGGGTGGCGAGCGCCTCGTCGAAGCTCGCGGTGTGGAGCGTCTGCACGCCTCCGAGCACCGCGGCGAGCCCCGCGATCGTCACCCGCACGACGTTGTTCAACGGCTGCTGGGCGGTCAGGCTCGATCCGGCCGAGAAGCCGAAGATCGACAGCGCCCGGCTGGCCGCGTCGTCGGTGCCGAGCCGGTCGACGACCAGCTGCGACCAGACCCGGCGGGCCGCGCGGAACTTGGCGACCTCCTCGAGCAGGTCGGTGCCGGACGAGAGGAAGGTGAACAGCGACGGCAGGAAGCTCTCGACCGCGACGCCGCGACGCCGCGCGGCCTCGCAGTAGGCGATCCCGTTGGCGAAGGTGAACGCGAGCTCCTGCGCGGCGCTCGCTCCCGATTCGCGGATGTGGTACCCGCTCATCGCCAGCGGGGTCCAGCGCGGCAGGTGCTCGGCGCAGTACTCGATCGTGTCGGCGACCAGCTCGACCGCCGGCCTCGCGGGGTAGATGTAGGTCCCGCGGGCGATGTACTCCTTGAGGATGTCGTTCTGGATCAGGATCCGGACGTCGCCGGCGTCGAAGTTCTGGCGGCGCCCGAGCGCGACGACCAGCGCCAGCCAGATCGGGCCGATCGCGTTGGCCGTCGTCCGGATCTGCCGCACGTCGGCGAGCGCGATGCCGTCGAACAGCGCCTCCATGTCGGCGAGCGAGTCGATGGCCACGCCGACCTTGCCGACCTCGCCGACCGCCAGCGGGTCGTCGGAGTCCAGGCCCATCTGCGTCGGCAGGTCGAGCGCGATCGAGAACCCGGTCTGGCCCTCGGCGAGCAGCAGCTTGAGCCGCCGGTTGGCGTCCTCGGCGTCGCCGAAGCCCGCGTACTGGCCGATGATCCACGACTGGTCGCGGTAGCCGGACGCCGCGATCCCCCGGGTGTACGGCGGGACCCCGGCCACGCCGACGTGCGCGCCGACGTCGTCGATCCCGCGGGCGACCAGCGACGCCGGCTCGTAGCTCGCGTCGAGCTCGAGGCCGGAGCGGGTCGTCCACGCGGACTCGGTCATGAGCTGACCATGCCGCGCAGCGCGCGACGGTCGATCTTGCCGATCGCCGTCTTCGGCAGCTCGTCGACGAAGCGGACGTCCTTCGGCTTCTTGAACGACGCCAGGTGCTCGGCACAGCGCGCGTCGAGCTGCTCACGGGTCAGCGTCGAGCCCGGCTGGAGCACCACGAACGCGGTCACCGCCTGGCCCCAGTCTCGGTGCGGCAATCCGACGACCGCGACGTCGGCGACGTCGCGCTCATGGCGCAGCGCGTCCTCGACCTCGCGGGGGTACACGTTGTACCCGCCGGTGATGATCATGTCGCCGCGCCGGTCGACGAGGAAGAGGTACCCGTCCTCGTCCTGGCGTCCCATGTCGCCGGTCCGCAGGGTGCCGTTGCGCAACGTCTTGCCGTCCGGTCCGCGGTGGCCCCAGTAGCCGGCCATCACGTGGTCGCCGGAGACCGTGATCTCGCCGATCTCGCCCGGGTCGACGCGGTTGCCGGCGTCGTCGACGACCTCGATCTGGACGCCGAGCGCCGGACGACCGGCCGACGAGAGCAGGCGATCCTGACCGTGCGCCTCGCGGTCGAGCACCGTCACGGGCGGGATCGCCTCGACCAGCCCGTAGAACTGCAGCAGGTTGCCGTGGAACAGATCGCGCGCGACCCGCACCCGGTCGGGCGCCATCGGCGAGCCGGCGTAGATCACGGCGTTGAGCCGCTCGAACGCGGGACGCGCCTGCGTGGCCTCGGCGACC
>JBAZOW010000174.1:0-8024 GCA_041648495.1 Patulibacter sp. | reverse complement strand
CCTGACCTGCCCGGGGACGATCGAGGACGTCGACTTCGAGGTGCGGGCGGGGGAGATCGTCGGCTTCGCGGGGCTCGTCGGAAGCGGGCGCTCCGAGACCCTGCGGGCGATCTTCGGCGTCGATCCGGCGGAGCGGGGGACGGTCGAGCTCGACGGCGAGCCGCTCCGCCTCGGATCGCCGCGTCGCTCGATCGCCGCGGGAATCGGGTTCGCCCCCGAGGACCGCAAGCAGCTCGGGCTGCTGCTCGATTTCTCGCAGCGGCACAACGTCGCGCTGCCGCACCTGCGGTCGCTGACCCGGCTCGGGACGATCGACCGGCGCGACGAGCGGCGCCAGACGGGGGAGCTGCTCGAGCGGCTGGCGGTGTCGCCGCCCAACCCCGACCTGCCGGTCCGGGCGCTGTCGGGCGGCAACCAGCAGAAGGTGATGCTGGCGAAGTGGCTGTTGCGGCGCCCCCGGGTGCTGCTGCTCGACGAGCCGACGCGCGGCGTCGACATCGGCGCCAAGAAGGCGATCTACGAGCTGATCACGGCGCTGGCGGCCGAAGGGCTGGCGGTCGTCGTGGTCTCGTCGGAGATCGAGGAGGTCCTGGGTCTGGCCCACCGCGTGCTGGTCATGCACCGCGGCCGGATCGGGACCGAGCTGGACACGAGAGACATGTCGTCGGACGCGATCGTGCGGGCCTCGTTCGGCATCGACGGAACCCCACTGGAGGCCACGCTATGACGACCCAGAGCCAGATTCCGACCCTCGAGCGTGAGACGCGGTTCGGCGGCGGCCGCGACGTTGCGGCGCTGGTCCGCGACTACGGGATCGTGGGCGCGTTCGCGCTGCTGTTCGTGGTCCTCGCGATCACCACGCCGAACTTCCTGACCAGCCAGAACCTGATCAACGTCCTCAACCAGAACGCGTTCGTCGGGATCGCCGCGTGCGGGGCGACGCTGGTGATCATCGCGGGGGGATTCGACCTCTCGGTCGGCGCGATGTTCGCGGTCGCGGGGGCGATCGCCGCGTGGGCGGCGGTCAACGTCGACCCCTTCGTCGGGCTCGCCGCCGGCATCGCGGTCGGCGCGCTGCTCGGGTTGCTCAACGGCCTGCTGGTGACGGGGATCGGATTGCACTCGTTCCTCGCCACGCTGGCCACGGGCCTCGCCTTCAGCGGCGTCGCGGTCGCGGTGACCGGCGGGTTCCTGATCGACGCGTCGAAGGAGAGCAGCTTCGTCTGGCTCGGTCGCGGCGAGCTGATCCCGGGACTCCCCAACCCGATCCTGGTCTTCGCGCTGGTCGCGATCGGCCTCGGCATCGTGCTCTCCCGGACCCGGATGGGGCGGTACGTCTATGCGGTCGGCGGCAACCCCGAGGCGGCCCGGCTGTCCGGCGTGCGGGTCGCGTTGGTCACGGCCGGCACCTTCGTGATCTGCGGCCTGACGGCGACGATCGCCGGCACCGTCGAGGTCTCGAAGGCCGGCACCGGACAGGCCGCGCCCGGCGGGGCGGGAAGCCTGGCGCTCGACACGATCGCCGCCGTGGTGATCGGCGGCACGAGCATCAAGGGCGGCCAGGGCGCGATCTGGCGCACCGTGCTCGGGGTGCTGTTGCTGGCGTTGATCACCAACGCCTTCAACATCCTCAACCTCGGTCCGCAGTACCAGGACATCTTCAGCGCGGTGATCATCGTCGCCGCGGTCGCGCTGAACTCGCTCGCCGGCCGACGCTGAGCTTGGGTGGGGTCGGCGACGCCGACCCCACCGAAACCCCGCCGCTAGGAGCCCTGCAGGCGCGACGACACGCTGACGCCGCCGAGCGTGCCGCGCGCGACGCCGCCGCGGACCGTCAGCGTGCCGCGGGCCGTCGAGTCGGCACCGCTGATGCGCAACGTGCCGGTCCACCCCTCGACGAGCCTCAGCCGCCCGGTCACCCGCAGACCGGGCACGTAGCCGTAGTTCCGGAGCTCGAGCACGCCGTCGCCGTCGATCTCCTTGACCGCGGCCGTGCCGGCTCGCAGGCCGGGCGCCTGCGGTGACGTCTCGAACAGCGAGATGCCGAACGCCGCGTCGCGGATGCTCAGCCGGAGGGCGCGGATCGACCGTTGGGCCCGGGCCTGGGCACTGCCCCCGCGGGGGCCGACCGCGGTCAGCGACCGCGGCGGCATCGGGGCCAGCGGCGGCGCTCCGGGAGCCCGCCGGCCGCGGCAGGCGTTGGGGCTGACCGACCGCTCGGCGAGGAACCGCGAGAACGCCTGGCGAGCGCACTCCTGGGTGAACGTCGAATGGCCCTGGTTGGGGATCCGCACCAGCGTGGCGCGCGGCAGCAGCTTGGCGACCGCCTCGGCGTCCTCGATCGGGGTCCGGACGTCGTCCAGGCCGTTGAGCACGAGCGTCGGGACGTCCGGCAGCCCGCCGGGCGGGGCGGGTGCGAACGGCGCTCCGGGCCAGTCGAGGCAGCCGGAGAGCGCGGCCGAGGCGCGGACGGTCGTCGGTCCCCACGGCACGAGCGCCGCGGCGGGGATGGCGGCCAGGGCGGCGTCGAGCGTCACGCGACGCTGCTCGGGACCCTCGGTGCCGGCCCAGGGCAGCACCGTCTCGGCGCAGGTGGTCGCCGCGTACAACCCGATGCTGTACTCCTTCGGGTCGTTCCCCTCGTCGCCGGAGGAGGCCGCGGCGGCGATCCGCATCAGCATCGCGCTGTCGCCCTGCAGCGCGGACGAGACCGCGGCCGGGAACCCGGCGCGGACGTACGGGCTCAGGTCCCCCGCGTAGAACACGCTGTTGAGCACCGAGGGCTCCTTCGGCCCGCCGATCGTCGTGCGGCGGACCCGGCCGTCGGGCAGCACCACGCGGCCGCGGGCGGCCTTCGCGTCGAGCTGCGCCGCGAGCTTCGCGGTGTCGGCGACCGGGTCGCGGGTGATGCCCCGACAGGCGGACCGAGCGCACTGGTCGCGGACGATCCGTCGCGCCCCGGCGTACTCGCTGAGCGCGATCGCGGCCACGCCGTTCGGGCCCACCACCGAGTCGAGGAAGATCCGTCGCACGCGCGTCGGGAACAGGCGCGCGTAGACCTGGGTCACCCACGTGCCGTACGAGGTCCCGCCGAGCGTCAGCTGCTCGGATCCGAGCGCGGTGCGCAGGTCGTCGATGTCGGCCGCGCTGTCGTTGGTGGTGAAGAAGTTGCGGCGGTCGCCGAGCTGGACCGCGCACGATCCGAACTGCCGGGTGACCTCGGCGGCGGCGCCGTCGACGGTGGTCGGGTCCTCGGTCTCGCTCTGCAGGGCGGGGCAGCGCAGGGCGCTGCGGCCGGTGCCGCGCTGGTCGAACGAGACCAGGTCGTAGCCGGGGGCGAGCGCGGCGAACAGCTCGTTGTAGTCGGCGTCGGCGATGCCGGCCTGCCCGGGGCCGCCCGAGAGCATCACCAGCGGACCGCGACGCGGCGCCGAGCCCGTGGCGCGCAGCACCCGGACCGGCAGCGTGACCGTGCCGGGTCGCGCCCCGCTGCGGTCCAGCGGCACGCTCAGGGTCGAGCAGCGCGTGCCCTTCGCCACCCCGCGGTCGCACTTGGCGGGGGTCAGCGTTGGTTGGGCGTGCGCGGAGGGCGCGACGGCCAGGGTGGCCACCGTGGTCACGGCCACGACGAAGGGTAGGACTCGCATCGTCGGATGCTCCGTCTCGAGATCGGGGTTGGGGCCGCAGCCTACTGGTGCGACGAGCGGCCACCGGCCACCGCTACGCTTCGTCCCCGGCGGTTCGGGATCCGGGTCGTCACGATCGTGCTCGCCCTCGCCGGAGGTCTCCCCCGTTGCGCAGTCCCTCGTTCCCGCCGCCCCCCTGCCGTGAGCCGCTCGTCGGTCGCGTGGTGAGGTCCGGCGCGTGACGCCCCTCGGCGTACCGGCCACCGTGGGGGCCTTTGGGCAGCCGCCGCTGGCCGTCTCGTTCACCGAGATCCTCACCGACCTCGGCTACTTCGGCGTCGCGATGCTGATGTTCATCGAGACGATCTTCCCGCCGATCCCGTCGGAGGCGGTGCTGCCGCTGGCGGGCTACTTCTCCGAGCGCGGCGAGTTCTCGTTCGCGATCGTGGTGATCGTCGCGACGATCGGGTCGGTCGCCGGCGCGATGGTGCTCTACGAGCTGGCCCGCCGCGGCGGACGGCCCTTCGCGGACGCGTTCCTGCGCCGAGGCCGGGTCGATCCCGCCCGGCTCGAGCAGGCGGAGCAGTGGTTCATCAAGCGCGGACCGCTCGTGGTGCTCGTGGCTCGCTGCATTCCCGGCGTGCGCAGCGTGATCTCGCTGCCCGCCGGCGTGCTGCGGATGCCGCGCGGGCAGTACCTGTTCTTCACCACGGTCGGCTCGCTGCTCTGGAACGTGCTGCTGGTCTGGGCCGGGTACCTGCTCGGCGCGCGCTGGGAAGAGGTCGGCGAGCTGCTCGGTCCGATCTCCAAGCCGGCGCTGGCGATCGCGGTCCTGGGCGTTCTCGCGTTCGCGGCCTGGCGCTGGCGGGTCGGCCGCCGGCGCAGCCAGCGCGAGACCGTCTGACCCCGTGAGCACCGAACCGCCTGACCCGACCCCCACCGGACTGCGTCCGCCCCAGCACCGGATCGAGCGGCGGGCGATCGGCTGGTGGATGCTGCAGGCGCTGTTCTTCCCCGGTCCGGTGCTGATCGGCGCGATCGTCGCCTACGCACTGTGGGACTCGGCGCGGCCGTGGCTGATCGTCGTGCTCGTCGGAGCCGCGCTAATGGTCCTCGTCGCGGTGCTCGTCGAGCCGTTCTGGCGCTACCGCGTGCACCGCTGGGAGACCACCGACGAGGCGGTCTACGCGCTGACCGGCTGGCTGGTCCGCGAGTGGCGGGTCGCCCCGCTCTCGCGCGTCCAGACCGTCGACGGGATCCAGGGGCCGGTCGAGCAGCTGCTGGGCCTGTCGACGCTGCGGGTCACGACGGCGTCGTCGCGCGGAGCGATCGAGATCGGCGGTCTGGACAAGGCGACCGCGGACCGGGTGGCGGAGGACCTGACGCGGATCGCCCAGATCACGACCGGGGACGCCACGTGAGCGCGGACGCGGAGCCCGCGCCGTCGGCGGATCCGGAGGAGCGGTTCTTCGTCCCGGCCCCGGCGCCCCCGCTGCCGGAGGACGTCCCCGACGGCTGGCAGCGGCTCAGCTCGCGGGTGATCTGGGTCGACCTGGCGATCGTCGTGATCTCGCTGCTGCCGGCGGGGATCGCGCTCGCGATCGGACTGGATTCCGGTGGCGGCGGCGGGCTGTGGCCGCTGATCGGCATCGCCGTCTTCGGCGCCTTCGGGGCGGTGGCCGACGCGGTCCGTTGGCTGTTCACGCGCTACCGCGTGAGCTCGACCCACGTCGAGCTGAAGACGGGGGTGCTGTTCCGGGTCCACCGCTCGATCCAGCGCGACCGGATCCGCAGCGTCGACGCCGAGGCCAAGCTGCGCCACCGGCTGGCCGCGCTGCGGGTGCTCGAGATCGGTGCCGGCCAGCAGACCGCGGCCCGCGAGTCGGCGCTCAAGCTCGACGCGTTGAGCGTCGACGACGCCTACGCGATCCGCCACGAGCTGCTCGACCCGGTGGCGGTGGCTGCGGACGACCCGGCGCCGTCGATCGCGGTCGACGGCGATTTCGCAGCGGCGGACGGTGTGGATTCAATCGGCGCGGCCGATACGGCCGGCCCCGGCGCGGACGGCAAGCGGCCGGCGGGGGCCGCGGAGACCGCTTCGGACTCGCCCCGGGCCCCGACCGACGAGGGCACGGCCACGGGGGACGAGCAGCCGATCGCCGTCTTCTGGCGGTTCGAGCCGCGCTGGGTCGTCTTCCACGTGCTCAGCGTCTGGGCCTACGTCGTCGTGCTCGGCCTTGGCTGGGGTGGCGTCGCGCTGCTGGGCACGTTCGGGATCGACGTCGTCGACATCGTCTCCGGGCTGGTGAACTGGGACGCGATCGGCCCGTTGGGGACCGCGGCGATCGCCTTCGTCGCGGCGACGATCGGCGGCGTGCTCGCCCTGGCGGTCGCCTTCGTCACCGAGTACTGGGGCTACGAGCTGGCGCGGGTCCGCGGCCAGGAGGGCACGTTGTTGCGCACGAGGCGCGGGCTGTTCACCCGCCGCGAGGTCAACCGCGCCGAGCACCGGATCCGCGGGATGCAGCTGTCCGAGCCGCTGCTCTGGCGCTGGATGGGCGCGACCGACACGACGGTGGTCACCACGGGCCTGAGCCTGTGGGCGGTCGACCAGCCGGCGTCGATCCTGCCGCGTGGTCCGCTGCGGGTCCATCGGCGCGTCGCCGGCGAGGTGCTCGACCCGGAGCACGCCCCGCTCTCCGCGGCGCTGACGCCGCACCCGCGGGCGGCGCTGCGCCGGCGCCTGTGGTGGGCGACCCTGGTGACGCTCGCGGTTGCGGCGATCCTGGGCTGGCTGGTCGTCACCGACGTGGTGCCGGCGGTCGCGCTGGTCGCGTTGATCGTGGTCTGGCCGCTGACGCTCGCGGGCGCCGTCGTCGCCTACCGCGCGCTCGGCCACGCGATCGTCGGTCCGTACCTGGTGACCCGCTCGGGCCTCAACCGCCGGGCCACGGTCGCGTTGCAACGGGATGCGGTCAGCACGATCGTGCTGCGCGAGTCGCTGTTCCAGCGGCGGCTCGGCCTGCGCTCGGTCGGGACGATGACCGCCGCCGGACGGGGCGGCTACGACACCCTCGACCTGATGCGAGACGATGCGCTGGCTTTCGCGACCCAGGCGGCCCCGGGCCTGCTCGACCCGTTCCTGGTGCGCGGCGGCGAGTGACGGAGCGCGGTTGAGCGGGTCTCGGCCGCGGGGTAGACACGGTGCTTGACGAGCGAGTGTGATTCGTGGCGCCAGAAAGGCAGGATCGCACCCACCCACGGGGCGGATCGGGAAGCGAAGCAGCGTGGACGCCCGGTGTGAACGTCGCGAGTGCGCAGGATCACAAACGGGCCCGGGACCCGTCCCTAATCTCGTTGGTGCATCTCTTCTCTCTCCCTGATGCTCGACGCGCCCCGGCCCCTGGTCGGGGCGCTCGTCGTTTGTGGGCGCTCGTCGCCGGATCGGCCCGATCGGGGCGGAGCCCGGGCCCCTCGGCCGATGTTGGGTATTGAAAAACGCCATACGTAGGTTAGCCTGCCGCGTATGTCTGTTTACGCGGTATTCCCACGGCGCTCGGCGCCGGCTCTCCTGATCGGGGCGTTGCTGGCGGCACTCATGCTGCTCCCGGCGTCCCCCGCCCATGCGGCTTCGAGCCCGAAGCGGCTCTACGCCTGCATCACCCAGACCTACAAGACCCTCAACCTCAGCACCCAGCAGGCGCGCTGCCCGCGCGGCGAGCGCAAGATCTCGTGGGCCAGCGGCGGGGCGCGCGGGGCGCGTGGCCTGAAGGGCGTCGCCGGCTCGACCGGCGCTGCGGGGGCCACCGGAGCGACCGGCGCCGTGGGTGCCACCGGAGCAACGGGAGCGGCGGGCGCTCAGGGGCCCGCCGGTGAGCGCGGTCCCGCCGGGTCCGCCGACACCCCGGACGACGTGCTGGCCAAGCTGCTCCAGGTCGACGGCGTGGACTCGGGCCTCGACGCGGAGCTGTTCGGCGGCTTCGGCGTCGACATCTTCCAGAAGCGCGTCACCGGCACGTGCGCGACCGGCAGCGCGATCAGCGAGATCGCCGCCGACGGCACGGTCGCGTGCCAGTCGACGGCGGTCGAGACGCCGCTGGTCCTCGACGAGGACGGTGTCACGGACGGTGCGCTGAAGGTCACCCAGAGCAACGCCGGGTCGGGTGCCCGCGCGATCGACGTCCAGCACGATGGAGTCGGCCCGGGCGTCTTCGCCAACACGGTCGGCGGCAACTCGATCTGGGGCGTGACGGGCTCGATCTCGGCGGCAGCCGTGATCGGTGATTCGAGCAGCGGCGAGGCGGTCGTCGCCCGCCAGAACGGCGCGATCTGCCAGAACAACATCGGCAAGTGCAACGGGATCGGCGCGATCGTCGGGCGTCACGATGGCGAGGGCGG
>JBAZOW010000173.1:0-8045 GCA_041648495.1 Patulibacter sp. | reverse complement strand
CGGCGCGCAGCCGGCGAACGGCCACGCCGTCGCGCCCCAGCTCCAGCAAGGTCGCCCAGGTCGCGGGCGCGACGAACGACGTCCAGTCGCGGGTCGACCAGCGGGCGTGCGCGGTGGCCTCGCGGGCCGCACCGCCCGCCGCCCAGATCGACTCCAGCCGCTCGCGGTCCCCCGTGCGCACCGCATCCGCTGCCGCCCGCAGACGATCGGCCGTCGCGTCGAGCGCGTCGGCCGTCGCGTCGGCGTTGGCGTGCAGCACCTCGATCCACAGGCTCGCCGGCGCCCCCGCGATCCGGGTCGTGTCCCGCAGGCCGCCGCCGGAGAGCACCGCGGCCAAGGGTCCCCCGCGCTGCGCGTCGACCGCGACGTCGGCGATCACCCCGGCCGCGACGTGCGGCGCGTGGCTCGTTCCCGCCACCACCCGGTCGTGGGCGTCGGCGGTGCAGACCACGATCCGCGCACTCAGCGCGTCGAGCACCGGAGCAACGGCCAGCAGCAGGTCGAGCGAACTGGACTCGCCGTCCGGATCGCTCGCCGGCGGGCAGATCGCCCACGGCGCGTCGACCAGCAGATCGGCCCGCGCCGCCGCGAAGCCGCCGCGCTCGCCGCCGGCCAGCGGATGGGCGGGCAGGAAGCGGTCGGCCGCGTCGGGAACCCGCTCGCGCACCTCGTCGACGACGGTCCGCTTGACCGACGCGACATCCAGCACGACGGCGTGCGGGTTGGCCTCGAGCACCGCGGCCCCCACCGGAGCGGTCGCGTGCGGCGGCACGCAGACGATCACCACGTCGACCGCCCGGGCCGTCGCCTCCGGGGAGCCGTCGACGTCGATCCCCTGCTCGGCGCACCAGGTGCGCGGTTCCGGCCAGACGTCGCACCCCCGCACGGCGAATCCCGCGTCGCGCAACGCGAGCAGCAGCGAACCGCCGATCAGTCCGAGCCCGCAGACACCGACCCGCGGGCGGTCGTCCCCGACCGTCACGGCGCGTCCGTCCGCGCGAGCATCGCGTCGAGCCGACCGGCCTCGGGATGGTTGCGGTCACCGTCCGACGGTTGCGGCCGCGTCGGGTCCTCGGGGAAGCTGCCCAGGTAGCGGATGTCGACCGATCCGCGCAGCAGCCCGAGCGCCGCGTCCTGCATCCGCGCGTCGCGCAGGTGTCCCTGGGTCTCGACGAAGAAGACGTACTCGCCGAGCAGCTCCTTGGTCGGTCGCGACTTGATCGCGGTCATGTTGATCCCGCGCCCGGAGAACTCCTGGAGCAGGTGGACCAGGCTGCCGGGGCGGTCCTGGTCGGGACGCAGCACGAACGCCGAGCGATCGCGGCCGGTCGGCGCCGGGCAGTGGCGACCGAGCCGCAGGAATCGGGTCGCCGCGCGCGGGTCGTCGCGCACCTCGTCGTCGAGCGCTACCAGCCCGAACTGCTCCCCCGCATCCGGACCGGCGAGTGCCGCCCAACCGGCGCGCGCCTCGTCCGCCACCTCGCGGCAGGCGACGGCGTTCGAGCTCGCGGACACGGCCTCCAGGTCGTGCGCGCGGATGAACCCCTTGCACTGCGCCAGCCCGACCGCGTGCGACTTGACCCCGACCAACGGCGTGTCGTCCCCCGCGAGCCGCCACAGGCGGAACGCCACGTTGATCACCCGCTCGGCGGTGATCACGATCTCGTCCTCGGTCGCCAGCAGCAGGTCGAGATTGGCGGCGACCGGGCCGTCGAGGCTGTTCTCGAAGGCGATCACCGCACCCGCCGCGGTCCCGTCGCTGATCGCCGCGATCACGTCCTCGGCGTGGTCCAACGGCACCAGTGTCTCGCCGTCACGGGCCAGATCGAGCGCTGCGCGGTGGGTGAAGGTGCCCTCGGGCCCGAGGAACGCCAGGTCGGCCATGGACCGAGCCTACCCGGACCGGTCGCTGCGGCTAGACTTCGGACGACACGCGGGCGAAGTGTTGTGGTTGCACAGGAGCCTTCCAAGCTCTTAGGGCGGGTTCAATTCCCGTCGCCCGCTCCTCCAGCAGCACGACGAGGGCCCCGGCAGATCGCCGGGGCCCTCTTCGTTTCGGTCCTGCGCCGGAGCGTCGGGACCGCTGATGTGGTCTGTGCCCCGCGCCCGCCCGGTTGCTACGGGCGCGGGGGGTCTTGGCGGTTCCATCAGACCGTGAAGATCGAAGAAGCGAGCATGAGCGGGTGGGACATCGGGGACCTCCGTCTTGGGTTTCGCTGACTTGCACCATTCATAGAACCACCCGATGCTTGGCGTTCCTGAGCGCCCACCTCATGCGCAGCTAAGGGTTTGAACGGGATCCCCGTAAGGCCGCGAGCGCCGCTCATGGGTAGACCGCGTGGTCGGTCCTCGAGACCCGTTTCCGTCCTCGATCCGGGGGTAGGAGTTCGGCTGACCCGTACTCCCGACCTCGAGGCTCTCCGTGACCGATCCGCTGAACCTGTACCTGATCGACCACCTCACGGCCGCGACCGGCGGCCTGCGCCTGGCCGAGCGCACCCGTGACGCCCACGACGACGGAAGCGACCCCGAGCTGCACACGCAGCTGCAGGCCTTGACCGAGGAGATCCGCGAGGACCGCGCCGAGCTGCGGCGGATCGTCAGCCTCGCCGGTGCGACGCCCGACCCCGTCAAGCTGGTCGCCGCGGTGGCCGGCGAGCTCGTCGGCCGCCTGAAGCTCAACGGCCGACTGGTCCGGCGCTCGCCGCTGTCGAGCGTCGTCGAGCTCGAGGGCCTGACGATCGCGATCCGCGGCAAGCGCTGCGGGTGGACCGCGCTGGACGCCCTCAACGACCCGCGCTTCGCCGACGTCGACTTCGACGAGCTGATCCGCCGCGCGGACGACCAGTACGAGCGCGTCGACGCGGCTCGACGCCGGGTCGCGGTCTCGGTGCTGTCGCGGTCGTCGGTCTGACGAACGGGTACGGGTCCAGCATGCGCGTCGTAGTCCTCGGAGCCACCGGCAACGTCGGGTCCGCCCTGCTCAGGTCGTTGGCGGGCGACGACCGGATCGACGAGATCGTCGGGTTCGCCCGGCGCGCCCCGTCGTTCTCGGTGCCGAAGACCGTGTGGGTCACCGGCGACATCCGCACCGCAGACCTCGCGACGCTGTTCGACGGCGCGGCGGCGGTCGTCAACCTGGTCTGGAAGATCCAGCCGTCGCGGGACCGCGCGGAGACCCGCAGCGTCAACATCGACGGCACCGAGCGGGTGCTCGACGCGGTGCGCCGCAGCAAGGTCCCGGTGCTCGTGCACGCGTCCTCGCTCGCTGCCTACTCCCCCGGTCCCGACGATCCGCTGAGCCGGGTCGACGAGACCTGGCCGACCGGCGGGATCGCGTCGTCGTTCTACGCCCGCGACAAGGCCGCCGCCGAGCGCCGACTGGACGCGCTCGAAGCCGAGCTGCCGAGCCTGCGGGTCGTTCGGCTGCGTCCCGGCATGATCTTCCAGCGCTCGGCGGCGGAGCAGATCCGCCGCTACTTCCTGGGCCCGTTCTGGCCGAGTCCGCTCGTCCGCCCGGGGTTCGTCCCCGTCGCCCCGGTCCCCCGCGACGTGCGCGCGCAGGTGGTGCACGCCGACGACGTCGCCGAGGCCTACCGCATGGCGATCGTCTCGCCGCAGATGGTCGGGGCCTACAACGTCGCCGCTCCGGACCCGCTCAGCCCGCGGATGATCGCCGAGACGCTGGGTGGGCTGCCCCTGCCGATCTCCAGCCGGCAGCTGCGGGCCATCGCGGACCTGACCTGGAAGGCCCGCCTGCAGCCGACCCCGCCCGGCTGGGTCGACCTGGCGGCGTTGTCCCCGTTGATGGACTGCTCACGGCTGACCGCGCTGGGCTGGACGGCGCGGCACGATGGCCAGTCGACGTTTCGCGAGCTGCTGGACGGGCTGCGCGATCAGGCCGGCGGGCCGACGCCCCCACTGCTGCCCGGAGGGCGGACGGAGCAGATCCGGACGGGGGTCGGTGGCGACTGACGGGCGAGCGCGGCCGACTCCGATCGTCAGTTGATCGCGGCCAGGCGTCGCGCGTCGATCGCCTCGAGACCTTGGGCGATCTCCCGCATCCGCTCGCAGGCCGAGGTCAGCAGGCGCGAGACCTGCATCTGCGAGACCCCGATCTCGATCGCGATCTCGCGTTGCAGCATGTCTTCGAAGAACCGCATCCAGACGACCTTGCGCTGCCGCTCGTCGAGGCCGGTAGCGCACCGACGGATCAGGTCGCGGGCGTCGACCAGGTCGAGCGCCTCGTCCACGCGCCCCAGCGAAGCGACCAGCGTACGGTTCTCCGGTGACAGCGCGTCCATCGACTGGGCGCGGTGGGCGAAGGCCACGGCCTGCGCGTCCAGTACGCGCTGGCGGGTCTCGCCCAGTCGCGCAGCGATCTCGTCCGGGGTCGGCGTCCGGCCGGTCGTGGTCTCCAGCTGCCGCTGCGCGTCGCGCACCCGGGCGTTCAGCTCCTGCATCCCCCGGGGAACGTGCATCGTCCAGGTGTGATCCCGGAAATGCCGCTTCAGCTCTCCGCTGATGCTGGGCGCCGCGTAACTGATGAAGGTCGTCGAGAACCGCAGGTCGAAACCGTCGATCGCCTTGACCAAGCCGAGCGCGCCGACCTGCGTCAGGTCGTCGATGGGCTCGCCGCTGTGCTGGTAGCGGCGGACGATCGAATGGACGAGCGGCATACCGCGCTCGACGAGCAGGTCCCGCGCCTGGCGGTCTCCGTGTTCGTGGTACCGCCGCAGCAACACGCGATCGCGTTGCGCAAGTGATGAGAGGATGAGGGGGACCTTTCGAACTGGGGCATGACATCCGAGAGCCGCGGATCGGTACGCGGCACGAAGCCACGAATCCCCACCACCATTCTTCCGGTCATGCCCGCCGCCGAGACTCCCCTCAGGGTGTCGAGACACGCTCTCCTTCGGTAGCGCCCGGTTGAGACGAGCGCTGCAGTTCAAGAGCGCTGAACGACAGCCAGCACCGTTTCACCTTATCACCGATCCGCCAGAAACGGTGGTTTTCGCCAAGTCGTGACATTTCGGCGGCCCACCTATGGGGATCTGAAAGAATGCGCGTCCACGAGCCGCATGAGAACCCGTTTCGGGAGCTCGTCGGAACGTCTCCTGAACCGGTCGTAGTTCGCCTTCCCCGGTCGGTCCCAGGATGCGTTTCTGCGGAGGGCAAAGGAGCAGGCGTATGCCGCACACACGAACCCACGAGGGGCAAAGCCTGAAGTCGGCTCTCTCGGACCTTGTGGTCCGGACGATGCAGGACTACACCGGCCGTGGGGCCACCCGGGCTCGGACCCTGATCGAGCACGACACGGTGATGGTCGTGCTGGAGGACATCCTGACCAAGGGCGAGCGCGTCCTGGTCTCCAAGGGCAAGAGCGAGGAGGTGCTGCGGATCCGCCGGACCTTCCAGGACGCGATGCGCGACGACCTCTGCCAGGCCGTCGAGCAGCTCACCGGTCGTCACGTCGAGGCGTTCATGAGCACCAACCACACCGAGCCGGACTACGCCGTCGAGATCTTCATGCTCGGCGATCTGATCGTCGGCGACGCGCCCCCGAGCGACCTCTAGGTCCGACCTCTACGCCGGCTCCTGGGCCGCGGGCTTCGACCGCGGCTCGGGACGGGTCTCGCGCCCGCTCGGCGCCCGGAACCGACTCGAGGCGTGGGTCCCGTCGCAGAACGGCCGGATCCGCGACCGCCCACAACGACAGAGTGCCACCGGCGAACGACCGGGGTCGATCACGTTGCCTTCTTGATCACGGATCTCGATCGGACCCCGGACGATCAGCGGACCGTTGCGGTACGGCACGATCACGACCGGATCCGGTTCGCTCATCGCGACGGTCCGCCCATCGCGTCACCGGACACCGGCACGGTGGCGCGGATCACGACGATCTGCTCGACGCGCGGGCCCTCGGCGATCAGCCGCGTGTCCCGCAGCCACTTCTCCCGGCTCTCCATGACCGGGCCGAAGGGGATGTCGCGCCGGGCGACCACCGACGCCTCGAGACCTTCGCGCTCGAGCATCTCGATCGTCTGGTGGTGATCGGTCAACTCGGAGTGGACCATCAGCATCCGCCCGCCGGGGCGCAGACGCTTCGGTGCCTCGCGGCAGATCCGGTCGACGATCGCCCGGCCGTCCGTTCCGCCGTCCCAGGCGCGCGCCGCCCCACGAGTGGGCAACGCTTCGTCCTCGGACGGAACGTACGGCGGGTTGCTGACGATCAGGTCGTACATGCCGCCCGGGTCCGCGTCGAACAGGTCGCCGCGGCGGACGATGGTCCGCGGAGCCGCAGCCCACAGATTCAGCCGCGCCGACAGCACGGCGCGACGCGAGACGTCGATCGCGACGACCTCCTCCGCCCCCGCCCGCGCGGCCGCGACCGCCACGACGCCCGAACCGGTGCACAGGTCCATGACCCTCGCCCCCGCGACGTCCTCGGACGCGACCGTCTCGGCCAGCAGCAGCGAGTCGTGGTCCGGACGGTAGACGGCGGGAAGACGCAGCAGCGACCGTCGACCGCTCCGCGCACGCTGTCCAGGAAGAACCGTGGGGACGGCGACGGAGGCAAAAGAGGGATCGTGGGCCATGGAGGTACCTCGTCTCGGGGGAAGGACGCCCTCTGCCTACCCGCAACCGCGACGACGTATCCACGCGGGACGTTCGGGTCGACGGATTGCGGGATACCG
Source organism: Patulibacter sp. (assembly GCA_041648495.1). Taxonomy (GTDB): domain Bacteria; phylum Actinomycetota; class Thermoleophilia; order Solirubrobacterales; family Solirubrobacteraceae; genus Patulibacter. The sequence goes on along the minus strand of JBAZOW010000173.1, from coordinate 1,347 downwards.
ACGTGTACGGGGCCGCGACGCTCCGGCCACCGCCTCGATCTCGGGCGACGACGTGGTGTGGCAGCCGTGGTTTCGGGTACGCGACCGCCATGCCTTCGTGCCCGCTCCCCCGTCCTCGGGGTCCGATCTCCCAGCACCTGATCGACGCGCTGCAGAAGTCCCCGGAGGCCGCTCGCGACCTCCTGACGCCGCCGGTGCCCGAGGACCTCGGGCCCGATCCGGCGGGTGACGACGACGTCCAGCTCGCGCTCTACCTCTGCTACGAGCTGCACTACCGCGGCATCGACGGCGTGGACGACGCCTGGGAGTGGAACCCGGGGCTGCTGGCGGTCCGCGCGGTGCTCGAGCGGGCGTTCGAGGGCGCCGTCCGCGAACTGGTGACTACGACGCCCGCCGTCGACCCGTTGGCGATGGACCTGGCGCTCGCCCAGCTGATCCGCGACGACGACGGTCCGGCGCTCTCGTCGTTCGTCGAGCGCAAGGCCTCCGTCGACCAGATCCGCGAGATGCTCGTCCATCGCTCCGCCTACCAGCTGAAGGAGGCCGACCCGCACTCGTTCGCGCTGCCGCGGCTGTGGGGTCGCCCGAAGGCCGCGATGGTCGAGATCCAGGTCGACGAGTACGGGGGCGGCAAGCCGGACCGGATCCATGCCGACCTCTACGCCACGATGATGCGCGAGCTCGACCTCGACGGCGACTACGGAGCCTACGTCGACCTGATTCCCGGGACGACGCTGGCGACCGTCAACCTGGCGTCGATGTTCGGCCTGCACCGGCGGCTCCGTGGGGCGTGCACCGGACACCTCGCGCTGACCGAGATGACGTCGTCGGTCCCGAGCCGACGCTACGCCGCGGGGCTGCGACGACTCGGGTACACGAGCGTCGCGGCGACGGACTTCTACGACGAGCACGTCGAGGCGGACGCGGTTCACGAGAGCATCGCCGCCGTCGACCTAGCCGGCGGACTCGCCCAGCAGGAGCTGTCGCTCGGCCAGGACGCGATCTTCGGAGCCGCGGCACTGCTCGCGCTCGAGGACCGGTTCGCGCGTCAGGTGCTGGCGGCCTGGGACGCGGACGAGAGCTCGCTGCGGCAGCCGCTGCCGGCCGCGCGCGCCACCGTCGCGGGCTGAACGCCGCCCGGACGCCGTACGCATCGGTCGGACGAGGACGATTGGCGCGTCGAGATCGCGGGTAAGCGAGGGGTTGCCCTGCTCTCCCGAAGGTCGCCATGCCCCTAGTCCCCGGGTCTCCCGTTCCGCCCCGGAACGCCTCGGATGCCTCCAGCAGTTCCGACGCCGCGGGGCATTCCGAGCGGCACATCCTCGCGATCTCCGATCCGGCGACGGG
>JBAZOW010000172.1:0-8069 GCA_041648495.1 Patulibacter sp. | reverse complement strand
CTGCTGGAGCGGCTGGAGGACGCGCCGGCCACCGGGGCGCTGGAGACCGTCTGGACGTTCGGCGGCGAGCCCGGCGAGGTCCGGGGACTGCCGCGGACCCCCGCTCCGGCGCTGGTCGGGCCGGGGCCGCTGGCCCCCGCCGGTGACGTCGGCCCGGGCACCACCTCGGCGGTGCTCTACACCTCGGGCACGACCGGGCTGTCGAAGGGCGTCCAGTGCCCGCAGGCGCAGTTCTACCACTGGGGCGTGGTGATGGGCGAGCTGCTGGACCTGCGCGAGGACGACGTCCTCTACACCTGCCTGCCGCTGTTCCACACCAACGCGTTGAACGCCTTCGTGCAGGCGCTCGTCGCCGGCGCCACGATCTCGATCGGCGAGCGGTTCTCCGCGTCGCGGTTCTGGGACACCGTGGCCGCCGAACGGGCGACGGTGACGTACCTGCTGGGCGCGATGATCAACATCCTCTGGAACCGCCCCGCGTCGGACGGCGACACGGCGCACCGCGTTCGGATCGCGCTCTCGCCGGCCACCCCGCCGAGCCTGCACGAGCCGTTCCACGAGCGCTTCGGCGTCCGGCTGATCGAGGCCTACGGGTCGACCGAGACCAACGCCCCGATCGGCGCGGCGCCCGACCGTCAGCGGCCCGGCTGGATGGGCGTGGTGCTCGACGACTTCGAGGCCCGCGTCGTCGACGAGCACGACGCCGAGCTGCCGCCCGGCGAGGCCGGCGAGCTGGTGCTGCGCAACCGCCACCCGTACGCGTTCGCGACCGGCTACCTCGACCTGCCCGAGGCGACCGTCGACGCGTGGCGCAACCTCTGGTTCCACACGGGCGACCGCGTGATCTGCGACGAGGACGGCTGGTTCCGCTTCGTCGACCGGCTGAAGGACGCGATCCGCCGCCGCGGCGAGAACATCTCGTCGTACGAGGTCGAGCGGGCCCTGCTCGAGCACGACGGGATCGCCGGCGTGGCGGTCTACGCGGTGCCGTCGGAGATGGCCGAGGACGAGGTGATGGCCACGATCGTGGTCAAGGACGGCGTCACGCTGACGCCGGAGGACGTGATGCGGCACTGCGAGCCGCGGATCGCGTACTTCGCGGTGCCGCGGTTCGTGGCCTTTGCCGACGCGCTGCCGCTGACCGAGAACGGCAAGGTCCGCAAGCAGGTGCTGCGTGACCTCGGCGTCGACGCCGAGACGTGGGACCGCGAGGCCGCCGGCTACCGGCTGGCCCGCTGAGCCACGTCCACTCGAGGAGGAACCCGATGAGCACCACCGACTCCGCCCGCGATCCCTACGTCCCGAGCGGCGCCTACGGCCAGCTGATCGCCGGCGAGGAGCGCGCGGCATCCGACCGCTTCGCGGCGATCGACCCGAGCACCGGCCGGCCCTGGGCCGAGCTCGCTCAGGGCACCGTCGCCGACGTCGATCAGGCCGTGGCCGCCGCGCGCACCGCGTTCCGCAGCTGGCGACGGACCACCCCGGCGGAGCGGCAGGAGCTGCTCTGGCGGATGGCCGACGCGATCGAGGCCGACGCGCCGCGCTGGGCGCAGCTCCTGGCGACGGAGAACGGCCGGCCGATCCGCGAGGCGAGCGTCGCCGACGTGCCGACCTGCGCCGCGATCCTGCGGTACTTCTCCGGGGTCGGTCGTGGGCTCCACGGCGAGCAGATCCCGGTCGAGCGCCCCGACAGCCTGATCTACACGGTGCGCGAGCCGCTCGGCGTGATCGCCGCGCTGATCCCGTGGAACTCACCGATCATCACGCTGGCGAACAAGATCGCCCCGGCGCTGGCCGCCGGCAACACGGTGGTGGTCAAGCCGTCGGAGTTCGCGACCGCGAGCATCGTCGAGTTCGCCCGCGCGGTCCAGGGGATCCTGCCCCCCGGCGTGCTCAACGTGGTCACCGGCACCGGCCCGGAGACCGGCGCCGCGCTGGTCGCCCACCCGGACGTCGCGAAGATCACGTTCACCGGCGGCACCGAGACCGCGCGGCGGATCATGTCGGCGGCCGGCCTGCAGCTGACCCCGACGGTGATGGAGCTGGGCGGCAAGGGCGCGATGATCGTCTGTCCCGACGCCGACCTGGACCTGGCCGTCGCCGACGCGATGGCCGGGATCTTCTCGGCCAACGGCCAGGTCTGCGTCGCCGCCTCGCGGCTGATCGTCCACGAGGACGTCCACGACGCGTTCCTCGAGCGGTTCACCGCCGCGACGGAGCGGATCCGCGTCGGCGACGCCCTCGACCCGGAGACCGAGTTCGGTCCGCTGGTCTCGGCGGCGCACCGCGACGGCGTGCTCGGCCACGTCGAACGGGCGACCGCCGAGGGCGCGAGGATCCGGGTCGGGGGTGCGCCCGTCGAGCTCGGTGGGGAGCTGGCGGACGGGTTCTTCGTCGCGCCGACGCTGCTCAGCGACCCGGACGGCGGGACGAGCGTCTCGCGCGACGAGGTCTTCGGGCCGGTCACGGTGCTGGAGCGGTTCCGGGACGAGGACGACGCGATCGCCCGGGCGAACGCCGGCCGCTACGGCCTGGCCACCGGGGTCTGGACGGCGGACCTGCGCCGAGCCCACCGGATCGCCGGCGCCCTGGAGAGCGGGATCGTCTGGATCAACACCTGGTTCGACCTGGCGGTGGGCGCCCCGATGGGCGGCGTCGGCGACAGCGGCTTCGGGCGCGAGACGACCGCGGAGACGCTGCTGGAGTACACGGCGCCGAAGGTCGTCAACGTCGGTCTCGCATCGTCGCGACCGGCGATGTGGGGCCTCGGCGGAGACCGTGCGTGACTCGGGGAGCCCGGCCCGCCCCGATGTGCGGATTGTACTTTTGACATTTGATCACACAACGCATAGGATGCAACGGTGAGCGACGGAGCACGGATCGTTGGGTCGGGTGAGGCGCGGTACGTGCGCCACCCGTCGGTCGAGCGGCGAACGGAGACGTTCATCGCCGAGGCCGTGATGGAGGCGCTCGACGACGCCGGAATCCCGCTCACCGAGGTGGACGGGTTCGCGGTGTCGTCGTTCTCGCTCCAGCCGGACCACGCGATCGACCTGATGTGGAAGCTCGGCATCTCGGCGCGTTGGACGATGGAGGACACCAACGGCGGGGCCAGCGCGGTCAACATGCTCCAGCACGCCATGCGGGCGATCGAGGCGGGCGACGCCGAGACGATCGTGATCGCGTCCGGCGACCGGATGGAGAAGCGCGAGTTCCATCTGATGACCGACCAGTACAACAAGGTCGCCCGCGACTACCTCGCGCCGCTGCCGCTCAACGGCCCCAACGCGCTGTTCGCGTTCCTGACCCAGCGCTACGCCAAGCAGGAGAGCCTGACGCAGGCCGACTTCGCCTGCATCCCGCTGGCGCAGCGCGCGTGGGCGACCAAGAACCCCGGCGCGGTCTACCGCAAGCCGATGACCCTCGACGACTACCTCTCGTCGGTGCCGATCGCCCCGCCGCTGACCCGGTTCGACTGCGTGCCGATCGTCTCCGGGGGCAACGCGATCGTCGTGACGTCCGCGGAGAAGGCCGCCAAGCTCGGCGCGCCGTCGGTCGGGATCCGCGCGATCCGCGCCTCGTACAACCCCGACCACCAGGACGGCGACGGCCTGACGACCGGGTTCGCGGACATCCGCGACGACCTCTGGACCGCGGCCGGCTGCCGCCCCGAGGACGTCGACGGCGCCTGGATCTACGACGACTACCCCGTGATGGTGCTGGTCCAGCTGCAGAACCTCGGTCTGATCCCCGACGGCGACGTCTCGCGGTACCTCAACCAGACGATCCTCGAGGACGCCTGGCCGGTCAACACCTCGGGCGGCCAGCTCTCGGCGGGGCAGGCGGGCGCCGCGGGCGGCCTGCACGGCATGGTCGAGTCGGTCCGACAGCTGCGCGGCGTCGCCGGCGAGCGCCAGGTCCCCGACGCCCAGCTCGGACTGGTCACCGGCTACGGCATGGTGCTCTACACCCACGGCAGTTGTCACAACGCGGCGATCCTGGAGCGCATCGGATGAGCAGCCACTTCGTCGTCGCCAAGTGCCGCTCGTGCGGCTACCTGGCCTACCCGCCGCGGATCGCCTGCCCGACCTGCGGCAGCCTCGAGTTCCGCCGCCAGGTGCTCGACCAGGGCACGGTGACCGAGGTCACCACCCGCCGACCGGTCAACAAGCGCCGTCAGCTGCCGTGGGGCAACTGGCTCGACCAGCACGCCACGCGGCTGGCGACGATCACCTCGGACCTCGGTCCGCGGATCGTCGCGCTCGTCCCGGAGGGCGTCGACGTCGGCGACCGCGTGACCCTGCGCAGCCAGGCGAGCACCGCGATCGCCCTGCCCGGCCAGGTGGTTGCGGGCCAACCGCTGCTGCCCGGCGGTACCGTCGGCGACGGCGGCCCCGGGATCGGCACGCCGCTCTCGGACTACCCCGGACGGAAGTAGCCATGCTGCTGGCGAACTTCCGCTACGCCCGGCCCGACTCGGTCGAGGAGGCCGTCGAGGCGCTCGCCGGAACCCCGCACGCGCGGGTCCTGGCCGGGGGGCAGACCCTGCTCAACGCGCTCAAGCTGCGGCTGGTGCGCGCCGATCTGCTGGTCGACGTGACGCGGATCGAGGCGTTGCGCCGGATCACGCGCGAGCCCGACGGGGCGCTCGTGCTCGGCGCCGCCGCGACCTACGACGAGGTCGCCCGCTCGCCGCTGGTGCTCGAGCATCACCCGCTGACCGCCGCGATGACCTCGCGACTGGTCGACCGTCAGGTGCGGGCCCGCGGCACGGTCGGCGGCAACGTCTGCCTCGCCGACCCGACGTCCAACTACCCGCCGCTGCTGGTCGCGCTCGGGGCGCGGCTGCGCCTGCGGGGGCCGGACGGCCCGCGCGAGATCCCCGCCGACGAGTTCTTCGTCGCGCCGTACATGACCACGATCGGCGACGCCGAGCTGCTGGAGGCCGTCGTCCTGCCGCCGCTGCACGACGACGACGGGGTCGCCTACGAGTCGCTCCAGGTCGGTACCGACTCGTGGGCGCTGGCCCGGGCGAGCGCGCTGATCCGCTCCAACGGGACGGTCAGCGACGCCCGGATCGTGCTCGGCTGCGGCTCGATCCCGGTCCGCCAGCGCGCGGCCGAGCAGGCGCTGATCGGCGGTCCGCTGACGCCCGAGACGCTGGCCGCTGCGGTCGCCGCGGTCGGCGAGGACTTCGACCCGCCGACGGACGTTCACGCGTCGTCGGCCTACCGGACGGCCATGGCGAAGGTCATGGCCCGCCGCGCGATCGTCGCGGCCACCACGAAGGAGACCCGACATGGCTGACGACGTCCTGCCCATCACGGTGACCGTCAACGGCGAGCGGCAGACCAAGGTCGTCCCGGTGCGACAGCTGCTCGTGCACTTTTTGCGCGACACGCTCGGCAAGCAGGGCACCCACATCGGCTGCGACTCCGGCAACTGCGGGGCCTGCACGGTGATCTGCGACGGCAAGGCGATCAAGAGCTGCATGCAGCTCGCGGTCCAGGCCGACGAGTGCGAGATCGAGACCGTCGAGGGCCTCTCCGAGCCGCTCGGGCCGCAGAGCGAGCTGCAGGCGTCGTTCGCCAAGCACCACGCGCTCCAGTGCGGCTACTGCACGCCGGGGATGCTGATGTCGTCCAAGGCGCTGCTCGCCGAGCAGCCCGAGCCCGACGAGCAGGCGGTCCGCCGCGGGCTCAAGGGGAACATCTGCCGCTGCACCGGCTACGTGAACATCGTGCGCGCGGTCCAGGACGCCGCCGGAACGCTGGAGCAGGGATGAGCACGCGCGAACGCACCGTCGAGACGTGGACGCCGCCGGCGACCAACCAGGTCTGGACCGGGCAGAGCGTCCCGCGCAAGGAGGACAACCGCCTGGTCAAGGGCCAGGGGGAGTTCGCCGACGACGCCTGGATGCACCGCACCGGCCACGTCCACTTCGTCCGCTCGCCGCACGCCCACGCGGTGATCAACGGGATCGACGTCTCGGCCGCCGAGCGGCTGGACGGGGTCTTCGCGACCCTGACCGGGGAGGAGGTCCGGCGACTGACCGACCGCTACTCCGGCGTCGCGCCCGAGCCGGGCGGCCGCGCCAAGGACTACTGCCTGGCCGTGGCGAAGGCCCGCTTCTCCGGCGAGCCGGTCGCCGCGGTGCTCGCCGAGACGCGCGAGCTCGCGCGTGACGCGGCGGCCCTGATCGAGGTCGACTACGAGCCGCTGCCGGTCGTCCTGGACGCGATCGAGGCCACCCATCCCGACGCCCCGGTCGTGCACACCGAGGTCGGCTCGAACGTCGGCTGGCACGGCGTCTACGACTTCGGCGACGTCGAGACGGCCTGCGAGGAGGCCGACCACGTGGTGCGGATCCCGCACCTGCACTTCCACCGCTTCTCGTCGACGCCGCTGGAGTGCAGCGCCGCGGTCGTCAACTGGGACCCGGGCACCGACGTGATCAACATCACGTCGAACAACCAGATGCCGCAGTTCGCGGCGATGCAGATCGCCCCGGCGCTCGGCGTGCGCACCGACCAGCTGCAGTTCCGCGCCCAGGACATCGGCGGCGCGTTCGGGATCAAGCTGACGAGCTACACCTACCTGACCGCGCTGGCGCTGCTCTCGCGCAAGGCGGGGCGGCCGGCCAAGTGGACCGAGTACCGGTCCGACCACCTCGTCGGGTCGTGCCACGGCAACGAGCGGACGTTCACCGACATCGAGGTGCCGGTGATGGCCGACGGCGAGATCCTCGGCTTCTCGGCCAAGGCGTTCGACGACGTCGGCGCGCACATGCGGTACGAGCCGCTGGGCGGCGTGATCTTCACCCAGGTGCTGCCCGCCTGCTACGGCTTCCAGCACCTCAAGGTCGACTACACCTCGGTGACGACCAACAAGACCCCGGTCGGCCCCAACCGCGGCTACTCGCGGATGCAGCACCTGTGGATGGTCGAGCGAATCGTCGACATCGTCGCCGCCGAGCTGGACCTCGATCCGGTGGCCGTGCGCAAGCGCAACTACATCCCGACGGCCGCGTTTCCGTACGAGACGCCCAACGGCTGCATCTACGACTCGGGCGATTACCACCAGATGCTCGACAAGGCGCTCGAGATGCTCGACTACGACGGCTGGCGCGCGCGCCAGAAGGCCGCGGAGGGCAGCGGCAAGCGGATCGGGATCGGGATCGGGTCGACCTTGGACTCCGGCACGTCGAACTTCGGTCAGGCGCGCCTGATCAACAAGCACCTGCCGTTCTCCGGCAACGGCGAGGCGGCGATCTGCAAGCTCGACCTGCACGGCGAGGTCAGCGTCGCGCTCGGCTCGGCGCCACAGGGCCAGGGGCACGAGACCACGACGGCGCAGGTCGTGGCCGACGTGCTCGGCCTGACCCCGGCCGAGGTCGAGGTGCGCCCGGGTCACGACTCGGCGCGCAACGCCTACATCGCGTTCTCCGGGACCTACGCCAGCCAGTTCGCGGTGACGGGGATCGGGGCGGCGCTCGGCGCCGCCAAGGCGGTCCGCGACGACATCTTCCGGGTCGCCGCCGCCGTGCTCGAGTGCGAGCCCGGCGATCTGCAGCTCAACGGCGGGTTCGTCTCGGTCGACGGCGACGAGGACCGGGCGATGAGCTTCGCCGAGGTCGCCAACCTGGTCTACATGAACAACGGGTCGCTGCCGCCGGAGGTCTTCGACGAGGCGTCGCTCAACCGGCGGTACGTCTATCGGCCGCCGTTCGGCGTCCCGGACTGGAAGACCAAGACCGGGCAGCTGACGCTGACCTACGCCAGCCAGGTCCACGCCTGCGTGATCGAGATCGACGAGGAGACCGGCGTGACGACGGTGCTCGACTACGTGGCGATCGACGACTGCGGCGTGCCGATCAACCCGCAGATCGTCCAGGGGCAGATCCACGGAGCGGCCGCCCACGGCGTGGCCGCGGTGCTCCAGGAGACGCTCGAGTACGACGAGCAGGGTCAGCTACTCAACGGCACGTTCTGGGACTATCACGTGATCTCGGCACCCGACACCCCCGCCTTCCGCACCGGCCACGTGGTCTCGCCGTCGCCGTTCACGCC
>JBAZOW010000171.1:0-8085 GCA_041648495.1 Patulibacter sp. | reverse complement strand
CCACCCCACCCCGCACCGCGCACCTGATCCTCGCGCTGCTGACGACCGCCGGCGCGGCGTTCGTGCTGATGCAGACGCTGGTGCTGCCCGCGCTCCCCCACTTCGGCCGCGAGTTCGACGCCGGACCGGGCACGACGGCGTGGATCGCCAGTGCGTTCCTGCTTAGCTCGTCGGTGCTGGCCCCGATCCTCGGCAAGCTCGGCGACGTCCACGGCAAGGTCCCCGTGCTCGTCGTCGCGCTGAGCGTCTTCACCGTCGCCTCGCTCGCCGCGGCCGCCGCACCGAACATCGAGGTGCTGATCGGCTGTCGCGTGCTGCAGGGGTTCGGCGGCGCGGTGCTGCCGCTGTCGTTCGGGATCGTCCGCGACGTCTTCCCGCCCGACCGGGTCGGCTTCGGGATCGGCACCGTCAGCTCGGTCTACGGCGCGGGCAGTGCGCTCGGCCTGGTCGCCAGCGGGGTGATCATCGACACGCTCTCGTGGCGCTGGCTGTTCCTGCTCGGCGCGATCCCGGTCGCGCTGGCCACCGTGATGACCGCCCGCTACGTGCCGCGGGACACCGGAGGAGCCGCACGAAGTCCCGACTACCTCGGAGCGGGACTGCTGGCCGCGACCGTCGCGACGCTGCTGATCGGGGTCAACCGGTGGGGCGCCGACGGCACGCTGAGCCCGACCGTGCTCGCGCTGTTCGGAGCGTCGGTGGCGCTGGCCGTCGTCTGGTGGCGGGTCGAGTCGGTGGTCGCCGCGCCGCTGATCGACCCGCGCACGCTGCGCCGCCCGGCGATCGCCGCAACCAATCTGGCGACGGTGCTGGTCGGGCTGTCGCTGTTCAGCGTCTACGTGCTGCTGCCGGGGTTCGTCCAGGGTCCCGAGCCGGGCCTCGCCGGGGACTTCGGCTTCGGCGCGTCGCAGGCCCAGGTCGGGCTGTACTTCCTGCCCAGCTCGCTGGCGATGTTGATCGTCGCGCCGCTCGCCGGCTGGTTCAGTCCGCGGGTCGGCGCGCTGCTGCCGCTGCGCGCGGGGCTGGTGCTCGGCACCGTCGGGATGGCACTGCTGGCGTTCTTCCCCAACAGCCCGGTGATGGTCGCCGGCTGGATGCTGCTGGTGGGCGTCGGCGTGGCGACCTCGTTCGCCGCCTTCGGGCTGCTCGTGGTCGAGCACGCGCGGGCCGACGAGGTTGGCGTGACCGCCGGGATCAACGCGATCATGCGGACGGTCTCGGCCGCGATCGGTGCCCAGCTGGCCGCGTCGATCGTCTCCGCTTCCGGGGTCGCCGATCGCGCCGACGGCTACCGCACGGCGTTCGCGGTCAGCGCGCTGTTCGCCGGCGCTGCCCTGCTGGCGACGCTGGCGTTGCGCCGGGGTTCGACGGCGGACTGATCGCCCGTCGAGCGGCAGCTCGCCGCGGCCGGCCGTCGCGCTGGTTCCACCCGGTTCGAGGGTTCCGCCCTGCCCGCGCGGCGACGCGCCCGACCGAGCGGACGCGTCGCTCCCCGGGTCAGCCCGTCCAGCGGTCCAGGTGCAGCACCGCGTCGAGCGGCAACGTGCGCTCCGCCCGGCGGAAGTCCGTGCCCTGGGTGTAGGCCACGGGTAGCAGCGCGACCTGCGTGAACTCGTCCGGCAGGCCGAGCAGCGCGGCGACCTCGTCGGCGAAGTGCAGGTGCATCGACGTCAGCGAGCTGCCCAGGCCGCGCGAGCGCAGCGCCAGCTGGAACGACCAGATCGTCGGCAGCACCGAGCCGTAGAACTCGCTCGCGTCCGGCCCGACGATCTCGTCCGGCGGCGGCGCGATCGTCCCCGCGAGCACCAGCAGCGGGACCGCGTCGAGCTGCTCGGTCAGGTGCATCGCGCTCGCCATGTTGCGGCGCTGCTGGGGCGTCGGCTTGGCGGCGTCCCCGGCCTTCCGCGCCGCGGCCATCATCTGCGGCAGCACGATCTCGCTGCCCGCCCGGCGGTAGAGCTCGGCGACACCGGCGCGGAGCTCCGGGGCGCGGATCGCCACGAACCGGCACTGCTCGACGTTCTTGGCGATCGGCGCCTGCCGCGCCAGCTCGACGCACTGCTCGATCACGTCGTCCGGGACGGCGCGGTCGAGGTCGAGCCGACGACGCACCGCGCGCGTCGTCGCCAGGACCTCGTCGACGTCGCCGATCAGCGGGGCGGTCACGCGACCACCCCGCAGCGGACGACGGTGCAGGACGCGACGCCGAGCATCAGCGGAACGCGGGCATGACGTGCTCGGCGAACAGCGACAGCGAGCGGCGGACCTGCTCGGCCGGCATCCCGAGCCAGCCCGGGCGGAAGATCAGGTGGTTGCAGCCCTGGGCCTGCAGCCCCTTGATCCGCTCGATCACCAGGTCGGGATCGCCGAGGATCAGCGTGTTGGCGACCAGCTCGTCGAAGCGGTCGCGCTGCCAGCGCAGCGCCGGGTACTCGGCGTAGGTCGAGTACTCGCGACGGGCGTGCGGCAGCGCCTCCTCGATCGCCTTCTCGGTCGTATCCGAGACGTAGAGCTCGGTGCCGACCGGGCGCTCGACGATCTGGTCGGTGCGGCCGTACTCGGCGAGCGCGTCGTCGTAGACCGCCATGTGCTTCTCGAGGAAGGTCGGGTTCGGCGAGTTGCCCGGCGCGTACCAGGCGTCGGCCAGGCGGGCCGCGCGGCGGATCGCCTTCTTGCCCCCGGCGCCGATCCAGATCGGCGGCCCGCCGTCCTGGTACGGGCGCACGCCGATCCGCACGTCGTCGAGCTGGAAGTGCTTGCCCTCGAACGTGACCGGCTCGCCCTTCCAGAGCTCGCGGATCACCCGCACACCCTCGTCGAGCCGCGAGAACCGTTCCTCCATCGGCACGTTGAAGGCCTCGAACTCGTGCTCGCGGTAGCCCGCAGCCACCCCGAGCACGACCCGGCCGCCGCTCAGCTGGTCGAGCGTCGCGAACTCCTCGGCGATGTGCACCGGGTGAAAGAACGGCAGCAGCAGGATCCCCGTGCCGACCGTCATCTCCCCCGTGTGCTCGAGCAGCTTCGCCAGCATCGAGATCGGCTGCGGCGTGTTGAGGTTGGACACGAAGTGGTTGATCACCCAGATCGAGTCGAAGCCGAGCGATGCTGCGTGCTCGGCCGTCCCCCAGAGCTCGCCCAGGCGCGCCTGGAGATCCTCGTCGAAGGGGTACTGGTGCGACGCCATGATTCCGAACTTCACGTGAGTCTCTCCCTGTTTCCGGTCCCGCTCACATCTAATACCAGCCGGTCGGTATTGTCAGCCTATGCTGTTCCGGGACGGGTCGTCAAGCCGCGATCGCAGCGCGGACCGCCCGCCACGCCGGGTCACCTTCAGCCGCAACCACACGCTGTCGCTGTCCCGCACCTGCTCGTCGGTCTGCAAGTACTGCGCCTTCGCGACGCGCAAGTTCCACCTGCACACGCGGGACGAGGTCGAGCAGATCCTCGACGAGGCGGTGCGGCGCCGCGCCAAGGAGCTGCTGATCCTGACCGGCGAGCAGCCCGACGCGCACCCGCAGGTGCTGGCGACGCTCAACGAGTGGGGCTTCGCCGACTTCGTCGACTACGTGGTCTGGGCCGGCGAGCGGGCGCTCGAGCGTGGCCTGCTCCCCCACACCAACCTCGGTGCGATCCCCAAGGAGCAGCTGGCGCGGCTGCGCACCGTCACCGCGTCGCAGGGCGTGATGCTCGAGTCGATCAGCGAGCGGCTGATGGAGACCGTCCACGCCGGGTCGCCGTCCAAGCACCCGAAGCGCCGGCTCGCCACGCTGCGGGCGGCGGGCGAGCTGAAGATCCCGTTCACCACCGGGATCCTGGTCGGGATCGGCGAGACGCCGGAGGAACGGATCGCCTCGCTGGAGGCAATCGCCGCCGTCCACGCCGAGTTCGGGCACATCCAGGAGGTGATCCTGCAGAACTTCGTGCCGCACGAGCGCTACTACGGCCGCGACGTCGGGGCGATCGCCGACGCGGCGGCCCGCGACTACTGGCGGACCGGGATCGCCGACCCGGACCGGCCGCTCGGCTGGGAGCAGTCGCCGCACCTGGACCTGCCCGACTGGGCCTGCCCCGTCTCGATCGACGAGATGGCCGAGCTGGTCGGCCACGCACGCCGGCTGATGCCCGACGTCGGGATCCAGATCCCGCCGAATCTGGCCGACTGGTGGCCGCGCCTGGTCGCGGCGGGCGCGACCGACCTGGGCGGGCTGTCCGCCAACGGCGACCACATCTCGCCGGAGCACCCCTTCCCCTCGCCGACCCAGATCCGCGCGACGTTGAAGCAGCAGGACGCGGCGCTGTCCGAGCGGCTCTGCGTCTACGGCAAGTACATCGACGAGGAGTGGCAGGACCCCGCCGTCCTCGACACGATCACCGTCAAGTACTGGACCTTCGTGCCGCGCGGGACCAGCGGGCGGTCCGAGGCGCCGTTCGTGATCGACCGTGATCTGGTCGCCCCGGCGCTGGAGAAGGCCCGCGACGGAGCCGCGTTGTCGGAGCAGGAGCTGACCGCGCTGTTCGTCGAGACCGACCTGATGGCCGTCGAGGAGATCCGCTGCGCCGCCGACGAACTGCGGCAGGAGCTGGCCGGCGACACGGTCAGCTTCGTGGTCAACCGCAACATCAACATCTCCAACGTCTGCACCGTCGGCTGCGCCTTCTGTGGCTTCGGACAGTCCAAGCGGTCCCCGGAGGCCTACACGATCAGCGAGGCCGAGTTCGGCGAGCGCGTCCGCGCAGCGGTCGACTACGGCGCGACCGAGCTCTGCATCCAGTCCGGGATCCACCCGGACTGGACCCTCGAGGACTACGAGCGCTGGCTGCGACTGGCCAAGATGTTCGGCCGCGAGCACGGTCGCGAGCTGCACCTGCACGCGTACTCGCCGATGGAGATCGCCCACATGGCCGAGATCTCCAAGCTGCCGCTGGACGAGCTGTTCGGCCGGCTCAAGGACGCCGGTCTGGGCTCGACCCCGGGCACGGCGGCCGAGGTGCTGGTCGACGGCATGCGGCAGCGGATCTCGCCGAACAAGCTCCCCGTCCAGCGCTGGGTCGACGTGATCCAGGCCAGCCACCGCGCCGGCCTGAAGTCGACCTCGACGGTGATGTTCGGCCACATCGAGGAGCCGTGGGAGCTCGCGCAGCACATGCGGTTGATCCGGCGGGTCCAGGAGGAGACCGGCGGGATCACCGAGTTCGTGCCGCTCTCGTTCGTGCCGTTCCAGACGCGCTTGGGCCGGACCCACGGGGTCGAGGAGATCACGATCGAGGACAACCTCCGCCACACGGCGGTCTTCCGCCTCGCTCTCGGCCGGACGATCGCCAACGTGCAGGCCTCGTGGGTCAAGATGGGCCTGCCCGGCGCCACCGAGGCGCTGCGCTGGGGCGTCAACGACCTCGGCGGCACCCTGATGGAGGAGAACATCTCGCGGCTTGCGGGCGCCAGCCACGGCACGATCCTCCACCCCGAGCAGCTGATCGCCGCCGCCCACGCCGCCGGCCGCCCCGCCGCCGAGCGGACGACCACCTACGAGATCCGACAACGGTTCCCGGTCCCGGACGCCGTCCTCCCCGTACTGGGCTGAAGATGGCCCGCCGCGCCCGCGACCGCGCGATCCTGAACGCCGGCCGGGCGCTGGTCGCGCGCGGACTCGTCGTCGGGACCGTCGGCAACGTCAGCGCCCGCGACGGCGACCGGCTGCGGATCACGCCGACCCGCGTCGCCTACGAGACGATGCGCCGCCGCGACCTCGTCTCCGTTGGGATCGTCGACGGTCGACCGCTCGGCGCCGTCGTCCCGTCCCGCGAGCTGCCCCTGCACCTGGCCGTCTACCGCGCCCGTCCCGACGTCTCCGCGGTGATCCACACCCACAGCGTCGCCGCCACGGCGTGGAGCTTCCTCGACGCCCCGCTCGAGCCCGAGCTGGAGGACCTCGACTACTACGGGATCGGCCCGATCCGCACCGCCGAGCCCGCCCCGCCGGGCTCCGACGCCCTGGCCCGCAACGTCTCGCACGCGCTCGGCCGGTCGAACGCCGTGCTGCTCGGCGAGCACGGCGTTCTGGCCGTCGGCCCGACGGTCGCCGACGCCCTGATCGCGGCCGAGGTCGTCGAGCACCAGGCGCGGGTGGCGTGGAGGTTGCGGGAGCGTTAGGCCGGGTCCGGCGCTGCACGGCCAGCTGACTAGCGGGGTCGTGCAGCGTGTTACCCGGTATCCGGGTCCTGCACTGCACGGCACGCCAAACGTCGGGACCGTGCAGCGTACGACCCGGCCGACGGACCAAAACCGGTCAGGCGGCCGTCGGCCTTCCCCGCCCGAACCAGCCGGCCGACCAACCCCGCAGGCCGCCGAAGACGAGCAGTACCACGGCGACCGGGACCGTCGCAGGCAGCGTCGAGATGCCGTCGAACGCCCACAGCAGCGAGAAGAGCGTCGACGCGACGAACGTGGCCGCGGCCGCCCCGAGCTGGACCCGCCGCGACGCGCCCTCGGCGGCGAGCACCGCCCCGAGCACCGCGGCGACGAAGACGTCGCCGTAGCCCATCGACGCCCCGTTGAAGGTCACGAACTGCAGCCGCGGCAGCTGCTCGGCCGGCACCGCCGCGTTGAGCGTCGCGTTGGGCCCCTGCAACGCCGACGAGAAGACCAGGACCGCGTCGATGATCGCCATAGCGACCAGGGCGGCGCGGACCCAGGTCTGGCCGCTGACGTCGCCGACCACGCCCGACAGCAGCCGGGCCAGCGCCACACAGCTCAGCGCGGTCAGCAGCATCGCCCCGACGTCACCCGCGGTCCTGCCCTCGAAGGCGATCGCGAGGACGAGCAGCGGAACGGCGCCGATCGCCCACGCCGGACGCGCACCGTGCATCCCCCAGCCGAGCGTGGCCGCGGCCAGCACCGGCACCGCGAGCAGCGCCAGCCAGGTCAGGGTGATCGCCGCACCCGGCAGCACGGCCAGCCCGACGACCACCGCCACGATCGAGACCGGCATGATCAGCGACCAGATCCGTCCCGAGTCTCCGGCCAGGCGCCGGACGAGCGGCGGAAGCCCCGCCGCGGGCAGCGCGACCAGCGCCGCCTGGACGACGTCCAGCAGCATGCTGTTCCACGTGTACGGCAGGAAGCCGAACGCAGCGGACGACACCTAGAACAGCTCCAGCTGGTCGCTCGGCGGGGGCGGGGGCGGCGGCGGGGTGTCGTCGCGCTGTGCGTCGTCGGCCGGAGCGGCGCTTCCCGTCGCCGCGGTGCTCGCCGCTCTTGCCGCCTTCGCACTCTTCGCGCGCCTCGCGCGCCTCGGGGTCGGAGGCACCACCGCGACCGGCTCCGGCTCGGGCTCCGGCGGCAACGGCTCGACCTGGGCCGGCGCGGGCAACGCGAGCAGCTCCGGCACCAGCGCCAGGTCGGCGCGCAGCAGGTCCAGGCTGGCCCGGTGGTAGAGCGCGGCCGCCGGGTGCATCAGCGGCAGCAGCCGCACGGTCCGGTCCCCGAACGTGCGGATCTCGACGGTGCCGCGGACCTGCTTGATCCCGGCCGGGTCGCCCCGCAGCAGCTTCGTCGCCAGGTTGCCCAGGCTGCAGACCAGCCGCGGCGCGACCAGCGCGATCTGCTCGTCCAGGTAGTGACGGCAGTGCGCGATCTCCTCCGCCAGCGGATCGCGGTTCTGCGGCGGCCGGCACTTGAGGATGTTGGTGATGTAGAGCTCGTCGCGCCGGAGCCCGATCCCGGCCAGCAGCTCGGTCAGCAGGCGACCGGGCGCGCCGACCAGCGGCAGCCCCTGGCGGTCCTCGTTCTGCTCCGACGGGGCGCCGACCAGCATCAGCGCAGCGTCGCGGTCGCCGGTGCCGAAGACCACCGTGGTCCGGTTGGCCGCCAGCTGCGGGCACCGCGTGCACTTCCGGGCCTGCTCGTGGAGCTGCTCCAACCGCCCGCGACGGGCGAGCACGGAGTCCTCGGACGTCGTGCGGTGCGGGGCGGGGTCCATCGACTCGGACGGTAGCGGGTCAGGTTCTGCGCCCGGGGTGTTGCGTTCTGCGCGCAGAGTGCTACAACTCCGTTATGGCTGTCACCGCGAATGCGGGACGGACCAG
>JBAZOW010000170.1:0-8117 GCA_041648495.1 Patulibacter sp. | reverse complement strand
CGGAGCCCGTGGCGGCCCTGCCGCTGTCCACGCCCGTCGAGACGGCGTCCCCGATCGTGCCGCCGACGCCGGCCGCCGCGGCTCCCGCGCCCCCGGCGGAGAGCACGCCCCCGGCGACCCGCAGCGACGACGAGGCCGGCGCCCGGATGGTCGCGTTGAGCCTGGTGCTCGACGGCCTGCCCCGCGACCAGATCGAGCGTCACCTCGACGAGCACTACGCGCTCGACGACCGCGACGGGCTGCTCGACGACCTTTACGCGCGCCAGTCGGCGCGGTAGCGAGCAGCCGTCCGGCCGGGCGGCGGGCCGGCGTCGTGCCGCCGGAGAGCCCCGACCGACGTCCGGGCGCGGACGGCGTCGACTTCGGCGCACGCGGTTTCCGGAGGGGGCGTACCATCCGGCCATGACCACGGGGACCGCGCTGCCGCGGTTGGTGGGGCGCGCCCCGGAGCTGGACCGTCTCACGGCGCTCGTCGATCGGGTCGCGGCCGGGCACGGTGCGGCGGTCGCCGTGGCCGGTGACCCGGGCCTGGGGAAGACCGCGCTGCTCGACCGGGTGGACGCGCTCGCCACGTCCGCCGGCCTGGTCGTGCGTCGCGGACGCGCCGCCGAGCTGCGGGGCGATGTCCCCTTCCTGTTGTTCGACGCGGTGCTCGAGGACCTCCTGCCGGGCCCGGACCCGCTCACGGAGGCCGGCGAGGGCGAGCGCTCCCGCGGGTACCGCCGGGTGGTCGAGCGGTTGGCCACCGCCGCGCGCTCTCGGCCGTCGGTGCTGATCCTCGACGACCTGCACTGGGCGGATCCGGCGTCGGTCGAGCTGCTCGCGCCGCTGCTGGCCGCGACCGCCGACGCACCCCTGCTGATCGTGCTGGCCTACCGGCCGCGGCAGGTCGATCCGGCGCTGCGGGCGACCGTCGACGCCGCGGGCGAGACGATCGCGCTCGGGCCCCTGGCCGACGCCGACGCCGAGCGACTGCTCGCCGACGCCGACCCGGCCGCGCGAGCCGGGATCCGCACGACCGCCGCGGGAAACCCGCTCTACCTGCAGGCCCTGGCGCGGCGGGCGGCGGACGTCGAGCGCGACCTGCCCGCGTCGCTGATCGCGTTGGTGCGGAGTGAGATCGCGCGCGTCGGCCCGGGGGCCGCGGCGACGCTGCTCGGGGCGGCGGTCGCCGGCGATCCCTTCGACCTGGACCTGGCGGCTGCGGCGGCCGACCAGGACGAGCCGACGGCGTTGGCGGCGTTGGACACGCTGGGAGCGGCCGACCTGATCCGGCGCGCGTCCGGGCCGCGCCGGTTCCGCTTCCGGCACCCGCTGGTGCGCCAGGTCGCGTACGAGTCCGCGGGGGAGGGCGCGCGGACGGCGGCCCACGAGCGGGTGGCCCACGCGCTCGCGGCCCGAGGGAGCCGCGGGGCCGAGCTGGCCCACCACCTGGCGCGCTCCGCCCGTCCTGGCGACGACGCGGCGGTCGCCGTGCTCACCGACGCGGCCCGGCAGGCCTCGACCCGTGCCCCCGACGCCGCCGCCCGGTGGTGCGACGCGGCGCTGCGCCTGATCGGACCCGGTCCGGATCCCCGGCGCTGGTCGCTGCTGGATCTCCGCGCGGCAGCGCTGAGTGCGGTCGGCCGGTTCGAGGACGCCCTCGAGGCGCTGGCCGAGGCGCAGGAAGTCGCGCTCGATGGTGCCGACCGGGCCACGACGGTGCAGGCGGCGGCCGACGCCGAGATCGGCCTCGGTCGGTTGGATGCCGCCGAGGCCCGGCTGCGGTCCGCCCGCGCGCGGATCGCCGTCGGGGACCCGGCCGACGTCGAGCTGACCGTCGCGTTGGCGCGGGTCAGCATGCTGCGGGGCGACGCCGCGACGATGGTGCGGCTCGCCGACCGTGCGGCTGCGGCGCTGCCCGACGACGGCGATCCGCTGCTCGCGACGCTGATCGACGCGCTGCGCGCGCTCGGGCACGGCAGTCGTGGCGCGATGGCCGACGCGCTGCCGCTGTTGGAGAGGACCAACGCGCGATTCGGTCGCCTCTCCGACGACGAGCTGGCCCGGCGGCCCGAGGTCGCGCTGTGGGTCGGGGCCGCCTGCCTCTGGGCGAACCGCCCGACGCCGGCGGTACGGGCGCTCGAACGCGGGGTGCGGGTCGCTCGGGCCGGCGGCCGCTACGCCTGGCTCGTCCTGCTGCTCACCTACCAGGCGTCCGCCGACGCGACCCGCGGACGTCTGCGCGCGGCCCTGCGGACCCTGGACGAGGCGCGGGACGCCGCGGGGGTCAGCGGCAATCCGGCCGACGTCGTGGCGTGCGTCGCCGCTCGGATCCGCGTGCTCGGCGAGGCGGGCGAGTCGGCCGCCGCGCTGGCGCTCGCCGAGGTCGAGCTCGACGAGATCCTCGCCTCGCACGGGACGCTGGCCGCCGCGGTCGGCTGGACGCTGGGCGGCGCCCTGCTCGACGCCGGCCGGCCCGAGCGCTGCCTGGAGCTGATCCAGCGGACGGCCGGGGGTCCCGAGCTGCCCGCGCTCGACCACCACTGCCGTGCGATCGCGCTCGAGCAGCTGACGCGGGCCTCGCTGGCCGTCGGCGATCCGAGCGGCGCCGAGCGTTGGCGGCAACGGCTCGAGGCGATGGCCGTGCACGCGGACGAGCATGCCGCCGGGGTGCTGGCGCGGATCGCGGGGGCCGCGGTCGAACTGGCGGTCGGCGACGCGGTCGCGGCCGCGAGGCTGGCGGAGGAGGCGGCGGCACGGGCCGACGTCCTGGAGCAGGTGCTCGACGGGGCGCGGGCGCGGGTGCTCGCCGGGCGGGCGCTTGCCCGGGCGGGAGACGAGCGGCGCGCGCTGACCCTGCTGCGCGCCGCCGAGGCGACGGCGAGCGACTGCGGGGCGCGGACGATCCGCGACGACGCGGCGGCGACCCTGCGGACGATCGGCCAGCGCGCGGCACCCCGGGACGGTCGCGGACACGGGGGACTCTCGGTCCGCGAGCGCGAGGTCGCGACGCTGATCGCGGCCGGCCGCACCAACGCCGAGATCGCGGGCGAGCTCTACATCTCGCCGAACACGGTCGACACCCACGTGCGTCACGTCTTCCAGAAGCTCGGCGTCGCGCGCCGGGCGGCGGTCGCGGGACGGCTCGCCGCGCTCGCTCCGACCCCGGACTGAACCGCGGCGCCGGGGGTCTGGCTGCGGTGCCGGCCCGCGCCCGCGCCCCCGACCGCCCGTGACCCGGACCGAGCACCGGCCCGGAGCGGCGAATCACGTGTTCACGGGATGGTGCACGGCGGAGGCGTCCGGAACGATCGGCGGATGCGCTCCCCCGTGCGATACCGCTCCCTGCCCGAATTCGCGACCACTCGGTACCCACGCCGCCGAAGCGTCGCGCTGAGCGTCGGGGCGGCCTTCGCGACCGCGGCCCTCGCGCCGGCGGCGGCCGGTGCGGCCACGCCGTTCGACGTGGCTCCGGGGGGTCACGACCAGACGGTGGTCACGCTCTCGGGGGGAACCTCCTACGTCGCCTATCGGCGGCCGTCGTCGGCCAACCCCGACGTCGAGTCGGTCGGGGTCTGCCGCGTCTTCGCCGGAGCGTCGAGCTGTGCGACCAACGTCGAGCTGCCGTTCCCGGGGCCGACCGGCAGCGGCCCGGAGGCGGTCGGTCGCGCCCACGTCGCCTCCAACGACACCGGCGGGATCTCGGTCTACGCCAACTGCTTCTTCTGCCTGGGTGACGTCTCCAGCACCGCCCACGCCGTCGTCTGGACGAGCACCGACGGGGTGACGTTCGTCCAGACGACGCTCAACGGCTCCACGATCTTCGACGGCGACGGCACCGGGGCGCTGGTGACCACGAGCGTCGGGGGCGCGTTCGTCCAGGCGAGCAGCGGCTCGGGGTCCGGACGGGGCGTGGTCCAGCCACTGGTCCTCGGATCGCTGCCGGCACCCGCCGACCTCTCGTCGGCCTACATCGGCTACCGCTCGAGCGTCGTCCGCGGCGTCGGCAACTCGATGGTCTACGCGACGAGCGACCTCGACCGGATCCGCTCGCGGTCGTTCATGCCGTTCATGGGGCCGACGTCCGTTCCGACGCCGGGGCAGATCGCGAATACGGCGTCGTGGAGTCCGCTGACCGAGGTCGCGTCGCCCGAGGCCGAGGGCGTCGACGCGTTGTCGCTCGCGCGGACCCCCAACGACGTCTACCTGGGCTACCGCCACCGCGAGGCCGGGGTCTCGTCCGTCCTCTACCGGCGCTTCGACTGGACGCCGGGGGTCACGCAGTTCGGTCCCGCGATGCCGCTGCACCCCGTCAGTGGGCTGGACACCGACACCGACGAGCCGGCGATCGCCGGCGACCCGGCGGGGCGCGTCCACGCGATCTGGCAGGCCTCCAACAGCGACACCCGTCGCCTGCGCTACGCGGTCACGGACGCGGCGGGCAACGCCCCGACGATCCTCGGCAACCTGGCGACCGGCGAGTGGTTCGTCGACACCCAGCTCGACGCCGGAGCGGGGGGCAGCGGGTTGGCGACCTGGCGGGGCGTGTCGGGCGAGCCGCAGGAGCCGCTGCGGGCCGTCTCGCTCGATCCGAAGCCCGAGCCGACGACCGGCGGCGGGGGCAACCCCGGCGGTGGTGGGGTCGGCGGGGGAGGCGGGGGCGGCGCCGTGATCCCGCCGCCGGTCAAGAGGAAGACGCCGTCGAAGGAGGTCAAGACGTCGGTCAGCGTCCCCGGCGGCACATTGTCGCTCGGCGTCCCGCGCGGCTGCGTCAAGCCGAAGGCCACCTACACGGTGCGGATGTCGTTCGTCGCGAAGAAGCGCGGCAGCCGGCGCAGCAACGTGGTGGTCAAGGTCACGCGCGCCGACTTCTACGTCAACGACAAGCGCAAGGCGCAGGACCGCAAGGCCCCGTTCGCGGCGCGGCTGAAGGTCACGTCGAAGGCCGGCAAGAGCATCAAGGTCCGCGGGGTCGCGCGGCTCAAGGTCAAGAAGACCAGCAAGCCGCGGACGCGCACGATCAAGACGACGCTCAAGGTCTGCCGCTGAGAGGAGAGACCCGCGGCGCGCGACGTGTCTCGTCGCGCGTCACTGGTCCGACGGGGGCGTACGAGGGATACTGCACCGATGCCCGACGTGATCGACGAAGCCGCCACGATCGAAGGGCTCTACGCCGCCCTCGGACGACAGGACGGTGACGCCATGGCCGCCGCCTACACCGCCGATGCCGTCTTCGAGGACCCGGCGTTCGGCGAGCTGCGCGGGCCCCAGATCGGGGCGATGTGGCGGATGCTCTGCTCGAGCGGAGCGGGGGTCGAGGTCGAGGTCCGCGACATCGTGATCGACGGCGACCGCGGCAGTGCCGACTGGAAGGCCACCTACGTCTTCGGCGGGACGGGTCGCAAGGTCGTCAACCGGATCCACGCCGAGTACCGTTTCCGCGACGGTCTGATCGTCGACCACCGCGACTCGTTCTCGTTCTTCACGTGGTCGAAGCAGGCGCTCGGCCCCGTCGCCTGGCTGATCGGCTGGAACCCGATCGGCCGCGCGACGGTGCGCAAGAAGGCGACCGCGCGGCTGGGGAAGTTCGGCGGCTGAGCCGCTTCGCGGGGCCGAGGTCGACGGGGTGAGCCGGACCGCGGCGGGGTCGTGACGAGAGCCGGGCCGCCGCCGCTCGCGGTTCAGTCGACGGGTGGACCGTAGGTGTCGACCAAGCGCTCGTAGTTCAGCCGCATCAGCGCGACCACCTCGTCGACGTCGCCCGGGTCCTCGATCCTCCGGGCGGCGAGGCCGGGTGCGTCGGTGATCGGGTGCTTGGTCACGCGACCCTGCTCGCGCAGCTCCGTGCCGAGCTTGCGCTTGAACGAGAAGTGGGCGACGTGGTCGCCGTGCAGGTGGCCGATCTCGTGGCCGCCGACGAGGAACGAGAACTCGCCGCGCTCGCCGGGACCGGCGGTCGTGACGCCGGGCCACGCCGTGACGGACTCGGTGATCTGGGCGCTGGGGGTTTGGACGACGGACATCGTGGGCTCCTTGTCGAGGGGCCTTCGATGGTGCAACCTCAAGCGCGGTTGAAGTCAAGGGCGCGTGCGCGGCGGACGTTCGTCGGCGCTTGCTGCGGCGGCCCGGGGCAGCCGCGGAGGCCGTCTCGGATCGGGGTCCTATGGGGCCGGGGAGGGGCGAACATCCGTTCGCATGCGTAGACTGTTCGGAGATGGCTGGAACCGGTCGAATCGTCGTCCACGGTGCTCGCGAGCACAACCTCAAGGACATCTCGCTCGAGCTGCCGCGCGACTCGCTCGTGGTGCTGACCGGCCTCTCCGGGTCGGGCAAGTCGTCGCTCGCGTTCGACACGATCTACGCGGAGGGGCAGCGCCGCTACGTCGAGTCGCTGTCGGCCTACGCGCGCCAGTTCCTCGGGCAGATGGACAAGCCCGACGTCGACTCGATCGACGGGCTCTCGCCGGCGATCTCGATCGACCAGAAGACGACCTCGCGCAACCCGCGGTCGACGGTCGGCACGGTGACCGAGGTCCACGACTACCTGCGCCTGCTCTGGGCGCGGATCGGCCACCCGCACTGTCCCAACGGCCACGGTCCGATCGCCGGCCAGTCGGTCGAGCAGATCATCGACCGCGTGATGGCGCTGCCCGAGGGCACCCGGTTCATGGTCCTGGCGCCGATCGTGCGCGGTCGCAAGGGCGAGTTCAAGGACGTCCTCGAGCACCTCAAGGCCGACGGCTTCCAGCGCGTGCGGGTCGACGGCGAGCTGCGGATGCTCGACGAGCAGATCACGCTCGAGAAGAGCTACAAGCACGAGATCGCGGTCGTGGTCGACCGGCTGGTGATGCGCGGCGACGTGCGCAAGCGGCTGGCCGACGGGATCGAGGCGGCGACCGGCCTGGCCGAGGGCCTGGTCGAGATCTCGCTCGTCCTGCGCGAGGGGGAGGAGGCGCCCGAGGGCGTCCCGCTGACCCACGTCTACAGCGAGAACTTCGCCTGCCTCGAGTGCGGCTTCTCGATGCCCGAGGTCGAGCCGCGGACGTTCTCGTTCAACGCTCCGCACGGCGCGTGCCCGCGCTGCACCGGGCTCGGTGCGCAGATGATCGTCGACCCCGACCTGGTCGTGCCCGACGCGGACAAGTCGCTGGACGCCGGGGCGATCAAGCCGTGGTCGTCGTCGCCGAATCCGTTCTACCGCAAGCTGCTGGAGGGGCTTGCGGCGCAGTTCGACGTGCCGACGAACGTGCCGTGGAACGCGCTCGACCTGGAGCAGCAGGAGGGGATCCTCTTCGGCGATCCCGACGGCGAGAAGGTGCCGATGCGGTTCCGCAGCCGCTCGGGCGCCCGGCGCACCTACAAGATGCGCGCCGAGGGCGTGATCGTCAACCTCGAGCGCCGCTATAAGGACAGCGAGTCCGACGCGGTCAAGGAGAAGATCGAGGAGTACATGTCGATGGTCCCCTGCCCGGACTGCGAGGGGTCGCGGCTGAAGCCCGGTCCGCGCAACGTCCTGGTCGGCGGGATCGGCATCCACCAGTTCTCGGCGCTCTCCGTCCACCGCGCCCTGCAGTGGATCGACGAGGTCGAGCTGACGAAGACCGAGCGCAAGATCGCCAACCTGATCGTGCGCGAGATCAAGGAACGGCTGTCGTTCCTGGTCGACGTCGGGATCGGTTACCTGACGATGGACCGCGGGGCGGCGACGCTGTCCGGCGGCGAGGCCCAGCGGATCCGGTTGGCGACCCAGATCGGCTCGGCGCTGGTCGGCGTGCTCTACGTGCTCGACGAGCCGTCGATCGGCCTGCACCAGCGCGACAACGAGCGGCTGATCAAGACCCTCGAGCGGCTGCGCGACCTGGGCAACAGCGTGCTCGTGGTCGAGCACGACGAGCAGACGATGCGGCGCGCCGACGTGCTGGTCGACATGGGGCCCGGGGCGGGCGAGTACGGGGGAGAGGTCGTCGCCAACGGCACCCCCGCCGAGGTAATTGCCAACCCGGACTCGGTGACCGGGCAGTTCCTCTCGGGCGTGCGGGCGATCCCCGTGCCCGACTCGCGGCGCGAGCGCACGGGCGACCTGACGATCCGCGGGGCGCGCGACCACAACCTGCAGAACATCGACGTGACGATCC
>JBAZOW010000169.1:0-8139 GCA_041648495.1 Patulibacter sp. | reverse complement strand
CGAGAGCTCGGGGTGCGCGTGCAGGTGGCGGCGCCAGGCGATCACGTCGTCGCGGATCGCGTCGGCGTGGCGGCTGACGAGGGCGACCAGGTCGGGCTGGGGGTCCGGCATGGGCCGATTCTGCGGCCCGGGACCAAACTTGTCAAGTGGAAAGTTGATCAAATGTCAATTGAACGGGCACGGTGCGGCCCGGGCGCCCTATCCCGCGTGGGCGACTCCGGATTCGCGAGCCGGGGAAGAACTTGACACTTGGATAGTTTGCTGCTGGGGTGGGGGCATGTCGAAGGTCCAGACCCCCGTCCATCCGCTCGATCCGCTGACGCCGCCCGAGATCGAGCGTGCGGTGGCGATCATCCGCGGCGACCGCGCGCTTCCGGAGTCGACCCGCTTCGTCTCCATGTCCGTCGCCGAGCCGCGGCGGAACGCCGTCGACGGCGCGCCGCGCCGCGCCGAGGCGGTGCTCTACGACGCGACGACGCAGACGACCACCGAGCTGCGGGTCGACCTCGACGCCGAGCTCATCGCCGATCGTCGCGAGCGCACGGACGTCCGGCCGCAGCTGACGGTGGAGGACTTCCTGGCCGTCGAGGCGGCGACCAAGGCCCACCCGAAGTTCGTCGCCGCGATCGAGCGTCGCGGGATCGACATGGCGCTGGTCGACGTCGACCCGGTGGCCGCCGGCTTCCACGACCTGCCCGAGGAGCAGGGCACCACGCGCCTGGCCCGCACCCTGGCCTACGTCAAGAGCGATCCGACGAGCAACGCGTACGCGCGTCCGGTCCAGGGCGTGTTCGGGCTGATGGACGTCGACACGGGCGAGTTCGTCCGGTTCGAGGACCAGGACCCGGTCGTGCCGCTGCCCGCCGAGACCGGCGAGTTCCGGGCGTCCCACCTCGAGAACCTGCGCGACGACGTGCGTCCGATCCAGGTGCTCCAGCCGGAGGGGCCGAGCTTCACGGTCGAGGGCAACCTCGTGCGCTGGCAGAAGTGGGACCTGCGGGTCGGATTCAACGCCCGCGAGGGCCTGGTCCTGCACCAGATCGGCTACGACGACGACGGCCGGCGACGCTCGATCCTCCACCGCGCCAGCTACGCCGAGATGGCGGTCCCGTACGCGGACCCGACCCGGTTCTACATGTCGCCGCTGGACATCGGCGAGTTCAACGTCGGCACGATGACCAACTCGCTGACGCTCGGCTGCGACTGCCTGGGCGTGATCCGGTACTTCGACGGCAGCTTCGTCTCCCCGTCGGGCGAGCCGGTGACGATTCCCAACGCGATCTGCCTCCACGAGGAGGACGAGGGCATGGCCTGGAAGCACACCGACTTCCGGACCGGCAACGTCGAGGTCCGCCGGGCGCGGCGGCTGGTGGTCTCCAGCGTGGTCACGGTGGGCAACTACGAGTACGGCTTCTTCTGGTACTTCCACCAGGACGGCCGGATCAGCTCCGAGGTCAAGGCGACCGGGATCGTCGCGACCCAGTCGGTCGCGGACGGCACGACGCCGGAGTTCGGCACGATGCTCGCGCCCAACCTCGGCGGGATCTACCACCAGCACGTCTTCTGCGTGCGGCTGGACGTCGGCCTCGACGGGGGCGGCAACCGCGTGGTCGAGTCGCACTCCGAGGCGATTCCGGTCGGGCCGGAGAACCCGCACGGCAACGCCTGGCGGACCGTCTCGACGGTGCTCGAGACCGAGCAGCAGGCGCAGCGGCTGATCGATCCGTTCTCCGCGCGCGGCTGGGTGATCCAGAACCCGAGCGAGACCAACCACGTCGGCGGGGCGGTCGGCTACAAGCTGCTGCCCGGCGACAACACCGTGCCGTTCTCGGCCCCCGACTGCTTCCAGCGCCAGCGGGCGCGGTTCATGGACCGCCACCTCTGGGTCACGCGCTACAGCCCCGACGAGCGCTACCCGGCCGGCGAGTACCCCTACCAGAGCCGCGGCGCGGTCGACGGGCTTCCGGCGTGGACGTCGGCCGATCGATCGGTCGACGACGAGGAGATCGTCGTCTGGTACTCGATGAACCACCACCACGTCCCGCGGCCGGAGGACTGGCCGGTGATGCCGGTGGCGACGATCGGCTTCGAGCTCAAGCCGTGGGGGTTCTTCGACCGCAGCCCCTCGTTCGACCTGCCGCCGAGCGACCGCGCCCACAACGGGTCGGTCTACGCCCAGGACGCGCCCGGCGGCGGGTGCTGCGCCGCCGGCTGACGGTCGCCCCGGTCGCGTCCCCGGTCGCCCCGTGGCGACCGGAGGCGCGACCGACTGCGGGACCCGCCCGCCGGTCGGACCCGGCGGGCGGGACTCATTCGCGCTCCAGCTCCTCCGCGATCGGCGTGCGGCCGATGCCGGCGTAGGTCTCGGGAGCGCGGCGCCGGATCCACAGGGCGAAGGCCAGGCCGGCCGCCAGCACCGGCAGGTAGAGCCACGGGAGGCTGTTGATCAGCTGCGAGTCGCTGCCGGTCAGCGAGGGGTAGTTGGCCAGGGCCAGCACCGTCGCGGTGCCGAGCCCGAGCGTCGCGGCGATCGGTGCCACCGTCGTGCGGCCGCCGTGCTCCCCGCGACGCCAGAAGAAGGCGGCGATCGCGGCGGAGGTCACGGTCAGCAGCGAGAGCAGGCCGACCGCGCCGAAGCCGGTCATCGCGGTCGACAGGTTCAGCAACGGGTCGAGGCCGGCGATCGCGAACCCGCCGACGATCACGACGAGCACCGCGACCTGGGTCATGCCCGCGACGTACGGCGAGCCGTGGCGGGGGTGGGTGCGGGAGAGCGCGGCGGGCAGGAAGCCGTCGCGGGAGAGCGCGAAGAAGTACCGCGCCGCGGCGTTGTGGAACGCGAGCACCGCCGCGAACGCGCTGGTCACGGTCAGCACGTTGGTGATGTCGGTGACGGCCGAGCCGATGAACTGGTCGGTCAGGCCGAACACGTATCCGCCGGGGTTCTCTCCGGCGATCGCCAAGGAGCGCTCGCCTCCGTAGGCGGCGAGCAGCGACCAGCTGGTGAGCACGTAGAAGGTGCCGACGATCGCGACCGCGGCGTAGGTCGCACGCGGCACCGCGCGCCTCGGCTCGCGCGCCTCCTCGGCGTAGATCGCGGTGCCCTCGAAGCCGAGGTACGAGGAGAAGGCGTAGATGATGGCGACGCCGACGACGCCACCGAAGACGTTGGTCGGGGCGAACACGTCGAAGCTGTAGGCGCCGGGCCCGCGGTCGATCAGGATCGCCACGTCGAGCGCGAGCAGGACCAGCACCTCGGCGAGCAGCGCGACGCCGAGCACGCGGGCCGTCAGCGTGATCTTGCGGTAGCCGAGCACAGCGACGATCGCGATCGCGATCGCCGCCCAGACCGTCCACGGCAGGTCGACGCCGAGCAGGTTGTTGGCCGTGTCGTGGGCGAAGAAGGCGAGCGCGCCGCAGGTCGCCGCGCTCAGCGAGTTGTAGGCGATCACGGCGGAGTAGGCGGCGACGAGGCCGAGCGGCTTGCCGAGGCCGTGGGCGATGTAGGCGTAGAACGCGCCGGCGTTGCGGACGTGCGGCGTCATCCGCGTGTAGCCGAGCGAGAAGACCAGCAGCACCAGCGACGCGACGAGGAACATGCCGGGGGTCCCGACGCCGTTGCCGAGTGCGAGCGCGATCGGCATGATCGCGATCACGACGGCCATCGGCGCGGCGGCCGCGACGACCATGAAGACGATGTGTCGGGCGCCGAGGGTTCCGGCGAGCGTCGGGCGCCCGCGCGTCGGGGCGCCGTCGGGGTTCGGTGGGAGAGGCGACATCGGGTGCTCCTGAACGGTCGGGTGGCGGACTCGGTGGGTCGGTCGGCGGCACCGTACGCCCGAAACTATCCGCTTGTCAAGGATGATCAAACCGGCGGAGCTCGCGGCGAGGAGGGGCTTCCGCGGTGGTGCCTTATCCCGTTGGAGCAGGCGGCGGGAGTGAATTTATCCACGAACCCTCCACATGTGATCAAAAATATGAGATCGTCTTCTGTGTGACCTCGATCTCTCAGCGCATCGCGTCCGGAGTCCCCCGGTGAGCACCGTGACGGCCCTGGCCCCGCCGCTCGTCCGGATCACCGGCGCGAGCAAGTCCTTCCCGGGCGTGAAGGCGCTCGACGGCGTCGACCTGACGATCCGCCGTGGCGAGGTCCACGCGCTGACCGGCGAGAACGGGTCCGGCAAGTCGACCCTCGCCCGCGCTCTCGCCGGCATGATGCCGCCGGACGCGGGCACGATCGAGATCGACGGGGTCGTCACCGCGATCCCGGATCCCAAGACTGCGCTCGACCTCGGCATCGTGCTGATCAGCCAGGAGCTGACGCTCGCCCCGACGCTCAGCGTCGCCGAGAACGTCTTCCTCGGCCGCCTCCCGCGGACCCGCTTCGGCGCGATCGACTGGCCCCGGCTGCGCGAGGACGCGCAGCGGGTGCTCGACCGGCTCGGCGTCCACGTCGACGTCGACCAGCGCGTCGGCGACCTGACGCTCGAGCTGCAGCAGGAGGTCGAGATCGCCCGCGCGATGTCGACCGAGGCGCGCCTGCTGATCCTCGACGAGGCGACCAGCTCGCTGTCCGAGGCGGCGACCGACCGGCTGCTGACGATGGTCGAGGAGCAGCGCGACGCGGGCGTCGCGGTCCTCACGATCTCGCACCGGATGCCCGAGCTGTACCGGGTCGCGTCGGTGGCGACCGTGCTCCGCGACGGGCGGCTGATGGGCTCGTACCCGCTGCCCGAGACCACCGAGCACCAGCTGGTGGCGCGGATGGTCGGTCGCGAGCTGAGCGACTTCTACGGCAAGCGGGCGATTCCGATCGGCGACGTCGTGCTCGAGGTCGAGGACCTCCAGACGCAGGACGGACAGCTCCGGCCGACGTCGCTGCGCGTCCGGGCCGGCGAGATCGTCGGCGTCGCCGGGCTCGTCGGGTCGGGCAAGGCCGAGCTCGGCCTGGCGCTCGGCGGGGCGGTCGCCGCCCGCGGAACCGTCTCCGTCCGCGGACGGACGGTCCGGCTGGGCGACCCGCGCGCCGCCCGCAGCGGCGGGATCGGGTTCGTGCCCGACGACCGCAAGTCCGGCGCGATCTTCCCCACCCGCAGCGTCGGCGAGAACTTCGCCGCGGCGTGGATCCAGCGCTTCTCGCGGGGCGGCGTCGTCGACGCGCGGGCCGAGCGCGGCGCGGTCCGCGAGGCGATCGAGCGCTACGGCGTCGTGACGTCCTCCGAGCACCAGAGCATCGCCACCCTGTCCGGCGGCAACCAGCAGAAGGTCGTGCTCGGCCGGATCTTCGCCCTGGGCCTCGACGTGCTCGTGCTCAGCGAGCCGACTCGCGGCGTCGACGTCGGCGCCAAGGCCGCGATCTACCAGCTGATGCAGGACGCGGCCGAGCAGGGAGCGGCGGTGATCGTGATCTCGTCGGAGCTCCCCGAGCTGCTGGGGATCGCGGACCGGCTGCTCGTCTTCTCGCACGGCACGATCGCGCTCGCCGGAGAGCTCGTCAACGACGCCGCGCTCGACGAGGAGACCGTCGCCCACATCGCCGTCACCGGACAGCCGCCCGTCGCCGCGCGCTGACCGTCCTGGACTTCCACCGAACCGAGACCCGAGACTGATGAGCACCCAGACGACCACCCCCGAAGACGCGCCGCCCGCCGCGTCGCGCAGCGGCGCGACGGCGATCGCGGCGGTGCTGCGCCGATCGGCGATCGGCCGCTACGCCGGCGTCCTGGTCGGTCTCCTGATCGTGTCGCTCTACCTGACGATCACGCAGGACACCTTCCTGACCTGGAACAACATCACCAACATCGTCGCGTCCAACAGCGTGATCCTGATCCTGGCGATCGGCGCCACGTTCGTGATCATCTCCGCCGGCATCGACCTCTCGACGGTCTCGGCGATGGCGGCCTGCGCACTGGTCTTCGGGCTCACGCTGGAGGCCGGATGGGCGGCACCCGTGGCGATCGTGGCGACCGTCGCGTTCGGCCTCTTCATCGGGTCGCTGAACGGGTTCATGATCAGCAAGCTGAAGATCAGCTTCCTGGTCGTCACCCTCGGCACGCTGTCGATCTTCCAGAGCTTCGCGCTGGTGGTCAACGACGGCGCGACGATCA
The DNA here is from genome assembly GCA_041648495.1 of Patulibacter sp. Lineage (GTDB taxonomy): Bacteria > Actinomycetota > Thermoleophilia > Solirubrobacterales > Solirubrobacteraceae > Patulibacter. The sequence continues at coordinate 2,032 of JBAZOW010000169.1, read as the reverse complement.
GCGTCTTCTCGACCGCCGGGTTCGGCCCGATCAAGGAGTTCGTCAACGGCGACCTCGGTCCGATCCCGACCCTGATGATCTTCGACGCGGTGCTGCTGCTGGTCGCCGGCGGCGTGCTGCGCTACACGTCCTTCGGCCGCGCGCTGTTCGCCGTCGGCTCCAACCCGGAGGCGGCGCGGCTCAACGGCGTCAACGTCGCCGCCGTGCTGCTGGCGGTCTACGCGATCGCCGGCCTGGCCGCCGGGCTGGCCAGCGTCGTCCAGGTCGGACGCCTGACCGGCGCCTCGCCGGAGTCCGATCCGTCGATGCTGATGACGGTGATCGCCGCGGTGCTGATCGGCGGGACCGCCTACACCGGCGGCGAGGGTGGCGTGCTCGGCACGATGATCGGCGTCCTCTTCCTCGGCGTGATCCAGAACGGGCTGACGCTGAGCGACGTGTCCTCGTTCTGGCAGGGGATGGTCAGCGGCCTGATCCTGATCGGCGCCGTCGGTCTCGGAATGCTCCGCGGACGCGGCATCCGGATCCGGCGCAGCCGCGCCTCCACGGCCCCCGGATCGGGAGGGCCGGCCCCGGGACCGGCGTAACCGTCCGATTACCGGACGCCCCGATGCTCCCCGGCCGCCGTCCGGGGACGCGACCCGCCCTGCTCCCACCCTTGATCCGGAGGTTCCCACGATGATCGACACCACCCACGACATGGACCTCGACGCCACCCGTCGCCGAACGCTCGACGCGGTTTGCACGACGCTGCTGCCCGCCTGCGACGTCGACGAGCCGGGTCCCGTCGGCGATCTGCTGCGCGACGGCGCCCGCGAGCTCGGCATCGTCGGCGCGGTCGAGACGGCGATCCCCGGCCTGCGCGGCTACGTGCGCCGACCGCTGCTGGGCCTGCTCGACCGGCTCGGGGCGTCGGGCTTCGCCGACGAGGACCTGGAGACGCGGACCGCGGCGCTGCGGTCAGCGGGCCGGGACCGCGACGGGCGGTTCGCGATCAAGCAGCTCAAGGGCATGGTCTTCGGGACGCTGCTCGGCACGCTCGACGAGACCGGGCGCAACCCGGCCTGGCCGGCGGTCGGCTACCCGGGGCCGTCGGTCGCCCCGCCGTCGCCGGCGGAGGCGCCCAAGACGATCCCGCTGGTCACGGTCGACGGGGACGAGCAGACGATCGAGGCCGACGTCTGCGTGGTCGGCTCCGGTGCGGGCGGCTCGGTGATCGCCGCGCGGCTCGCCGCCGCCGGGCACGACGTCGTGATCCTCGAGCAGGGCGAGTACCGCAACGAGGCGGACTTCGACCAGCTCGACGCCAAGGGCGCGCAGATGTTCCTCGGCGGCGGCCTGATCTGGTCCGAGCACGGCGAGCTCGGCGTGCTCGCGGGCTCGGCGCTCGGCGGCGGCACCGTGATCAACTCGCTGGTCTCGCTGAAGACGCCGCAGGAGATCCGCGCGCTGTGGGCCGGGATGGGCCTCGAGGGCCTCGACGGTCCCGAGTTCGACGCCTGCACCGACGCCGTCTGGCAGCGGATCAACGTCAACACCGAGGCCACGCGGCACAACCGCAACACCGAGCGGATGGTGCGCGGCCTGACCGCGCTCGGCTACGCCCACGAGCCGCTGCCGCGCAACGTGTCGCTGGACGACGAGCCCGAGCACTGCGGGTTCTGCAACAACGGCTGCCTGCGCGGCTGCAAGCAGTCGACGCTCAAGACCTACCTGCAGGACGCCGCCGACGACGGCGCGCGGGTGGTCGTCGGCTGCCGGGTCGAGCGGGTCACCCGCGAGGGCGATCAGGCGACCGGCGTCGACGCGGTCGTGACCCGCCCCGACGGCGGAACGACCCGGCTGCGGGTCGACGCGCCGACGGTCGTCGTGGCCGCGGGCGGCGTGGAGACCCCGGCGGTGCTGCTGCGCTCCGGGATCGGCGGCCCGGCGGTCGGCCGGCACCTGCGCGTCCACCCCGCTTGGATCGTGACCGGCGTCTACGACGAGCCGGTCGAGGCGTGGAGCGGTCAGATCCAGTCGGCCGCGTCGT
>JBAZOW010000168.1:0-8194 GCA_041648495.1 Patulibacter sp. | reverse complement strand
CATTGCCGGGGACGTGGCGATTTCCGGGCGTTTCGTGCGCGCCGGCCTTCTGGGCCCCCCGATCTACGGGTTGTTCGGTGTGCAGATGTGCACGGAGCGAGCGACTCCGGCATGATGCACTGGAGCAAGAATGGCTCACGGTTGTGCACCAAGTGCTACCGTGAGTAGGAACAAGACGGGCGGAATTCCGCTCGGTGCCGTGCCCGTCGCAACGCGTTCGACCCTGTTCGAGGACACCATGAAGCTGGCTGATCGAGGAATGTCGCTTGGGCTCCGTGCCCTCAACCGGTTCGCCGGCTTGGAGGTGATCGACCGCATCGGCATGCGCAAGTTCTCCGAGCGCGCCGTGCAGGGGGCGACCAAGAACGGCTTCCGTGCCGCCGGGGTGATCGGCCGGACCTTCGCCGCGACGCAGAAGCAGGGCGCGCCGGTCCGCCAGGCTTCCGGGTCCGGCAGCGGGCAGTTCGACCTGACGCCGAGCGACGAGCAGCAGATGATGCAGGAGGCGGCTCGCGAGTTCGCCGCCGCCGAGCTGCGTCCCGCGGCCGAGCAGGCCGACACCGACGCCGCGCCGCCCGAGGGCCTGATCGCCCAGAGCGCCGAGCTCGGCACCACGCTGCTCGGGGTTCCCGAGGAGCTCGGCGGGGCCGTCGAGGAGCGCTCCGCGGTGACCTCGGTGCTGATGGCCGAGGCGTTCGCCCACGGCGACCTCAGCCTGGCCTTCGCCGCCCTGGCGCCGGCGGCGGTCTCGACGGCGATCGGTCTCTGGGGCGATGCCGACCAGCAGGCGACCTACCTGCCGGCGTTCGTCGGCGAGGACGTCCCCGGCGCCGCGCTCGCCGTGCAGGAGCCGCGCCCGCTGTTCGACCCGTTCGCGCTGCAGACGACCGCGCGACGCGAGGGCGGCGAGTTCGTCCTCAACGGCGTCAAGTCGCTCGTCCCGGGCGTCGCGACCGCCGAGCTGTTCGTGGTCGCCGCCGCGATCGACGCGGTCCCGGCCAACGGCGTCCCGGGCACGCCCGGTCGTCCCGCGCTGTTCATCGTCGAGTCGAAGTCCACCGGCGTGCAGACCGCGCCGGAGCCCGGCATGGGCCTCCGCGCCGCACAGACCGGTCAGCTGCTCCTCGACGAGGTTCGCGTCCCGGCCAGCGCGCTGCTCGCCGACGGCGACCCCGAGGTCTACGCCGAGGCGATCCGCCTGGGCCGGATCGCGTGGGCCGCGCTCGCCACGGGCACGGCGCAGGCCGCCCTCGACTACGTGATCCCGTACGTCAACGAGCGTCAGGCGTTCGGCGAGCCGATCAGTCATCGCCAGGGCGTCGCGTTCGCCGTGTCGAACCTGGCGATCGACGTCAACAGCCTGCGGCTGACGACCTACCGGGCGGCCAGCCGCGTCGACCTGGGCAAGGACTTCGCCCGCGAGGCCGCGCTGGCCCGCCGCCTGACCGCGGACAAGGGGATGGAGATCGGGTCGCAGGCCGTGCAGATGCTCGGCGGCCACGGCTACGTCAAGGACCACCCGGTCGAACGCTGGTACCGCGACCTGCGGGCCGCCGGCCTGATCGAAGGGGCTCTGCTCGTCTAGGCCTCGGCCCTGACGAACGGAGACGACCACCCAAAGGATCCAGATGATCAATCTCGAGAGCCCCAAGAAGTTCAAGCCGCTGATCAGCCAGGCCCGACAGGTCGCCGAGGAGGTGCTGCGCCCGAACTCGCGTAAGTACGACCTGGCCGAGCACGCGTACCCCAAGGAGCTCGACATGCTCGCGGCCCTGATCGACGGGCTGAACGACAGCGGTACCGGCGGCGCGGGCGCCACGGGGGTCCGGCGTGACGAGTCCAAGTCCGAGGGCAACCGCAACGGCACCAACCTGTCGACGGTCCTGTCGATCATCGAGACCTGCTGGGGCGACGTCGGCCTGACGCTGACGATGCCGCGCCAGGGTCTCGGTAACTCGGCGATCGCCTCGGTCGCCGACGACGAGCAGCTGAAGCGGTTCGAGGGCAAGTGGGCCGCGATGGCGATCACCGAGCCGGACGTCGGCTCGGACGCCTCCGCGGTCAAGACCACCGCGATCTACGACGAGAAGACCGACGAGTACGTCCTCAACGGCACGAAGATCTTCGTGACGTCGGGCGAGCGGGCCGATCTGGTCGTGGTCTGGGCGTCGCTCGACCCGTCGAAGGGCCGCGCGGCGATCAAGTCGTTCGTCGTCGAGCGCTCCAACCCGGGCATGCAGCTGATCCGCCTGGAGCACAAGCTCGGGATCCGTGCGTCCGACACGGCGCAGTTCGTGCTCGAGGACTGCCGGGTGCCGGCCGCCAACCTGCTCGGCACGCCGGAGATCGACGCCAAGAAGTCCTTCGCCGGCGCGATGCAGACGTTCGACAACACGCGTCCGCTGGTCGCGGCGATGGCCGTCGGCGTGGCGAAGGCCGCGCTCGAGCTGACCCGCGAGAAGCTGGCCGAGGTCGGGATCGAGGTCGACTACGACCGTCCGGCCGCCGTCCAGTCGTCCGCGGCGGCGACGCTGCTGGAGCTGGAGTCGGACTACGAGGCGTCGCTGCTGCTGACGATGCAGGCCGCGTGGATGGCCGACAACCGCCAGCCGAACTCGCTGCAGGCCTCGTTGGCCAAGGCCAAGGCCGGCCGCACCGGCACCGACGTGGCCTTGCGCTGCGTCGAGCTCTGCGGCTCGGTCGGCTACAGCGAGGCGGACCTGCTCGAGAAGTGGGCCCGCGACGCGAAGATCCTCGACATCTTCGAGGGCACGCAGCAGATCCAGTTGCTGATCATCGCCCGTCAGCTGCTGAAGAAGAGCTCGGCGGACCTCAAGTAGGTCCGCGAGGACGGGTCGCCGCGTCTGACGTGGCTGGCCCGTCCGCGAGGCACCGGTCGGCGCCGCGGGTGGCGGACCGATCGGCGCAGGGTGTGGACGGGCTTGCCGCTCTGGGTGGCGGGCCCGTCTCACGAGGCGCGACGACGCGCCGGTCGTCTTGTCGGGGGACGGGACGGGCGAGGCGTCGACGCACCGAGGGATCCGAAGGCCCTGCCGGGGAGGCGGGGCCTTCGGTGTTCTCGGGGTCCTATGGAAAGTAATAAGACTCAATCTCATATACTCTTGAGCTCATGAGCGCTTCCCTCCCGCCCGACCGGCGACTCCCCGTCACCGTTCTCTCCGGTTTCCTCGGGGCCGGCAAGACCACGATCCTCAACCAGCTGCTCGCCAACCGCGAGGGACGGAGGATCGCCGTGATCGTCAACGACATGAGCGAGATCAACGTCGATGCGGCGCTGGTCGGCCAGAGCAATTGGGCCGGTGGAGCCGACACCGCGTTGTCGCGGGTCGACGAGCAGCTGGTCGAGATGAGCAACGGCTGCATCTGCTGCACGCTGCGCGAGGACCTGCTGGTCGAGGTCCGCAAGCTGGCCGAGCAGGGCCGGTTCGACCAGCTGGTGATCGAGTCGACCGGGATCAGTGAGCCGCTGCCGGTCGCCGAGACGTTCACCTTCGAGGACGAGGACGGCGTTGGCCTGGGCGACGTCGCCCGGCTCGACACGATGGTCACGGTGGTCGATGCCGCACGGTTCGTCGACGACATCGGCTCGACCGAGGGGATCGCGGAGCGCGGTGAGAGCCTCGGCGCCGACGACGAGCGGACGGTCGTCGACCTGCTGATCGACCAGATCGAGTTCGCCGACCTGATCGTGCTGTCCAAGTGCGACCTGGCGGACGAGGACCGGATCGCCCGGACGGAGCGCACCGTCCGGCAGCTCAACGCCGGCGCCCGGATCATCCGGGCGCGGAACGGCCAGGTCCCGCTCGACGAGCTGCTCGACACCGGCCGGTTCGACTTCGACACCGCGGCCGAGCATCCGGGCTGGCTGCAGGTGCTGCGGGGCGAGGAGCAGCCGGAGACCGAGGAGTACGGGATCGGCTCGTTCGTCTTCCGCGCGCGGCGCCCGTTTCACCCGCAGCGCTTGTGGGATGCGGTGCACGAAGCGTGGCCCGGCGTGATCCGTTCGAAGGGCTTCTTCTGGCTCGCCAACCGTCCGGCGATCGTCGGCGAGTGGTCGACGGCCGGGCCGATCCTCAACCTGGGTGCGGTCGGCACCTGGTGGGCCACCCAGCCCGAGGGCGCCTGGCCCGACGAGGCCCGGGAAGACATCCGGGCGCAGTGGGATCCGGTCTTCGGCGACCGCCGTCAGGAGCTGGTCTTCATCGGCCACGACCTCGACCGCGGTGCGTTGGTGGCGCGCCTGGAGGCGGCGTTGATGACCGATCTAGAGCTGACCGGTGGCCGCGACGCGGCGAGGCAGCTAGAGGACCCGTGGCCCCGCTGGGGCACCGACGCGGTTCACGAGTACGGGCATGTGAGTGGTGGGGAGGGGCTGGAGGCGGCGTAATTGCGCGGCGACATCGAATCCGGTGTCACAACGGCGGCCCGTCTCTCGTCGAAGAGACATGACCACCGAGAACCAGACCTCCACCACGACGGCGCACGCGCCCCGCTTCGACGTCTTCACCGCGCTCGGCGCGCCCGCGGCCGGGCTGATCCGCGCCGAGCAGCGGATCGAGCTCGATCACACGATCAAGGAGCTCGTCAAGCTGCGCGCGTCGCAGATCAACGGCTGCGCCTTCTGCCTCGACATGCACTGGACCGACGCCAAGAAGGCAGGGGAGAGCGATATTCGGCTGGCGCAGCTCTCAGCCTACGCCGAGAGCCCGTATTTCGACGCCCGCGAGCGGGCCGCACTGGCGCTGACCGATGCGGTCACGCTGCTGGCCGACACCAACGTTCCCGACGACGTCTGGGCCGCCGCGGCAGAGCAGTTCGGCGACGAGGAGCTGGCCCACCTGGTGATGCAGATCGCCACGATCAACGCCTGGAACCGGCTCGCCGTGACCGCGCGCTCGCTCCCCGCCAGCTGGAACGCGGCCTAGGTACGGAACGCGCCGAAGCACGCCGCGCCGGCGGGAGCAGTTCACCGGCCCATGGCCCGTCAACTGCTCCCGGTCCCTGGAACGGCCGGGCGCCGCCTGGCCGAACGACTCTCCCGCCCGGAGCCACGACCTTCCGGCCCCTGGATCGACCCTAGACTCGGAGCACGGCAATGCCCACGACCGATAAGAACTCCTACGACCCGCGCAACATCGCCTTCGCGATCGCCTACCGGATGCTCGGCAGCGTGGCCGACGCGGAGGACGTGGCGCAGGAGGCCGTCGTGCGCTTGGCCCAGGAGGACGGCGTCGCCAACCCCGAGGCGTGGGTCACGACCGTCGCGACCCGCCTGTCGATCGACCAACTGCGCTCGGCTCGGGTACGACGTGAGGCCTACGTCGGGCCGTGGCTGCCCGAGCCGCTGGTCGCCGATCCGAGATGGGATTCCGCCCACCACCCCGCCGACCCGGCCGATCGAGCCGAGTTGGCGGACACCTTGTCGCAGGCGCTGCTCGTCGCGCTCGAACGGCTGACCCCCGTCGAGCGCGCAGCCTTCCTGCTGCGCGAGGTCTTCGATTACGACTACGGGCGGATCGCCGAGATCGTCGACCGCAGCGAGGACAACGCGCGGCAGCTCGTGACCCGGGCCAAGAAGCACGTCGCCGCCGGACGCCCGCGGTTCGACGCCGACGAGCAGGCGCGGGATCGACTGTTCGGTCGGTTCCTCGAAGCGGTCGACGGGGGAGACCTCGACGGCCTCGAGGAACTGCTGGCCGAGGACGTCGTGCTCTGGGGAGACGGCGGCGGCGTGGTCAAGGCCGCGCTGATCCCGGTCCACGGTGCGGCGGACGTCGCTCGCTTCCTGGTCCACACCGACCGCTACCGCCGGAAGCACGACGACACGATCGTTGCCGAGTCGGTCGTGGTCAACGGCCAACCGGGAAGCCTGTTCCGACACACCGACGGAACGGTCTTTGCGGTGATGGCCGTCGACATCGTGGACGGTCGAATCGTGGCGATCCGGACGATGCGCAACCCGGAGAAGCTCGGGCATCTGGTGCGGACGACCGACCACTAGACGACCTGCAGATCGTCTAGCCGCCGTTCCGCTTCGGCGGCAGCGTGACCGGACGCATGCGATGCATGCTGCGTGTCGTGGCGAAGGGCGGCGGGCGATGCGGCCCGACGCAATGCACGCGGGGGGACCGCGACGCGGCTCGCCGCTCGCCTAGGCCTCGCCCTCGACCACGCACTTCGGCCGCCGCACCCGGTCGCGCACCCGTGCGGCCGCCACGGCCAGCAGGTAGACGATCACGGTGACGCCGGCGATCGAGGCGCCGGTGGCGACGTTGGCGTGGAACGAGAGGTAGAGGCCCGCGATCCCGGACAGGACCGCGACGGCGACGGCGAGCAGCATCGAGGGGACGACGCGGCGGCCCCACAGGCGCGCCACCGCGGCAGGGGCGACCAGGACAGCCGCGACGAAGAGGTTGCCCAGCGCCTGGACGCAGATCAGGGTGGTGATCGCGATCAGCACGATCAGCAGCGTGTCGGTGCTGCCCAGCCGCACGCCCAGTACCCGAGCGGCTTCGCGGTCGAAGGTGACCGCCAGCAGCCGCGGGTGCAACACCACCAGCGCGGCGACGACCACCACCGTCAGGACCGCCGCGACGATCAGGTCGCCGCTGGTCAGGCCGAGGATGTCGCCGAACAGCAGCTCCGAGACGCCCGCCGGGGTGTCGGGCGAGAGCGCCAGCAGTACGCCCAGGCCGAACAGCGACGTGAAGACGACCGAGATCGCGGTGTCCCGGTCGAGGGTCTGGATCCGCGACGCGGCGGCGATCAGCAGCGCCGCCACGATCAGGCCGACCGCGCCCCCCAAAACCAACGGCATGCCGAGCAGCGCCGCGCCGACCAGGCCCGGGAACATCGCGTGGGGGAGCGCCTCGGCGCTGAAGCTCAGCCCGCCCCAGACGACCCAGCAGCCGAGCAGGCCGCCGGCGATCCCCAGCAGCAGCACCTCGAGCGCGGCGCGCTGCATGATCCCGCTGCGCCACGGGTCGACCAGCGCGTCGGCGACGCTCGCCACCGTCACCGCGTCGAGCATCAGTGGCTGTGACCGTGATGGTGGTCGGCGATCACCGCGAGGCCGTCGCCGGCGCCGTCCAGCCGCAGCAGCCCGCCGCCGTAGGTCGCTTCGAGCACCTCGGGGGTCAGCGTCTCGGACGGCGGACCGTACGCGATCTGACGGCCGTTGAGGCAGAGCACGGCGTCCCACGGCTGGCACTGGGCCACGTCGTGGGTCGCGATCAGCAACGTATGTCCGCTGGCCGCGAGCTCGTTGAACAGTCCGTCCAGGCGCTTGGCGCTGGCGGTGTCCAATCCGGTGTAGGGCTCGTCGAGCAGCAGCACGCGCGCGCGGCGGACGAGGGCGCGGGCCACGAGGACCCGCTGGCGCTGCCCACCGGAGAGCGCGCCGAAGGCGATCTCGGCACGGTCCTCCAGACCGACCGAGCGCAGCGCGTCGCGGGCGGCGTCCCGGTCGGCGCGGCTGGCCGGGCGCCACCACGGGCGACCGGCGATCGTCCCCATCAGCACGACGTCGAGCGCCGAGACCGGGAAGTCGAGCCGTGAGCGCTCGGTCTGCGGCACGATCGCGACTTCGGCGTTGCGGGTGATCGTGCCGACGCGGGTCGGCAGCTCACCGAGGATCGCGCGGAACAGCGTGGTCTTGCCGCCGCCGTTGGGGCCGAGCACGGCGATCTGGCTGCCTGCCGGCGCGTCGAACGTGACGTCGCGCAGCGTCAGCGACTCGCCGTAGCCCGTGGCGACTCCGTCGAGTCGCAGCAGCAGCTCGGGATGAACCGTCCCGCTCACGATCCCTCGATCGTGCAGCCGCGCTTGCCGCCCGTCAAACCGCGGACGATCGCGTCGGCGTTGTGGCCGACCATGCCGACGTAGGTCGCGCCGTCGCTGCCCTCCTCGCCGAGCGTGTCGCCGTAGAGCGTGTACTCGGCGGTGACCCCGGTCTCCTTGGCGAGCGCCTCGGCGACCTTCGGGTTGACCGAGGATTCGGGGAAGATCGCCTTGACGCCCTGCGCGCGGATCTCGCGGGCGAGCCGGTCGATGTCGGCGGCCGATGCCTGCGCGCGGGTGGTCTGCGACGGGATCACGGCGCCGATCACGGTGATGTCGTACGCGTCGGCGAAGTAGCCGAGCGCGTCGTGGCTCGTGACGATCTTGCGGTCGC
>JBAZOW010000167.1:0-8239 GCA_041648495.1 Patulibacter sp. | reverse complement strand
GCCCAAACGCGCGCTGATCGGCGCGCTGCTCGCTGCGGCGACGCTGGCCCCCGCCCTCGTCGCGCCGCCCGCGTCGGCGATCGTCGGCGGCCAGAAGGCCTCGACCACCGCGGGCTACATCGGATCCTTCCAGCGGATCGACTCGCCACGCGAGGACCACCACGTCTGCGGGGCCACGCTGATCGCGTCCCGCTGGGCGATCACCGCGGGGCACTGCACCAACTGGGTCAACGGGACCCCCAACCTGCAGGGCACCGGCGAGGTCCGGGCCGCACTGTCCGGCGAGCCCGTCGGCTGGCGGGTGCGCTTCGGATCGCGCGACACGCGATCCGGCGGCCAGCGCGTCGCCGTGAAGCGGTTCGTCCGGATCGGTACCAGCGTCGATCCGGGCATCGACATCGCCCTGTTGCAGCTCGCCCGCCCCGTCAAGGCCACCCCGGCGTCGATCGCCATGCGAGCGCCGAAGCCCGGCGCCCCGGCCCACATGCTGGGTTGGGGACACACCGACAAGGGCGGATTGCGGGACTACGATCGCCTGCGGTCCTACCCCCGTGCGCTCCGCGAGGCGAGGACCCGGATCGCCACCGGCAAGACCTGCGGGATCGACCCCGAGACGCGGGCGCTCTGCGTCGGCGTGACCGGCCTGGAGATCGGTCCCGAGAACATGGACTCCGGCGGCCCGGTGCTCGTGCCCGAGGCCGGGCGCGGCGCCGTGATCGCCGGAACCGTCAACGGCGGCAACTACGTCGGGGGCCTGCACCCCACGGTCTACACCGACCTCAGCGCGCACCGCCGGTGGATCCGCAGCTACGTCGCGGGCCAACGACGGATCCCGGCCCCGCCCGCCGTGCGCACCCCGGGCCTCTCCGGGACCGCGACCATCGACTTCCACGGGTGCTCGGCGTCCGTGGTGCGCGTGCCGTCGAGCCTGCCGTCGGATCCGGCGCTGCTGCTGACCAACGGCCACTGCCTCACGCCCCGTCCCGCGCCCGGCAAGGCGCTGGTCGATCGACCGACGAAGAAGCTGGTCCGGTTCAACGACGCGCGAGGCAACGGCGTCCGACGGGGCTCCACGGCCCAGCTGCTGTACGCGACGATGACCGGCACCGACGTCGCGCTCTACCGGCTGACCGAGAGCTACGCGGACCTCGCCGCGTCCGGCCTGCGGATCTTCACCCTGACCACCACGGCCCCGGCCGTCGGGACGCCGCTGTCGATGCTGGCGGCGGAGCTCCAGGCCACGTACTCGTGCCGTGTCGCGGCGATCGTCCCGACGCTGCGCGAATCGGGCTATGAGCAACGCGGGGCGATCCGCTACGCCAACGCGCGCTCGTGCCAGCCGATCGGCGGCTCGTCGGGAGCGCCGATGGTCGACCCCCGGACCGGTGAGGTCGTCGCGATCCACAACACGCACGTCAACGGCGACGCCAAGCCGTGCAAGGAGGGCGAGCCGTGCGAGGTCGCTCCCGACGGCACGGCGACGGCGGTCAAGGGCCGCGGCTACGCCCAGCAGACCGCCGGGTTGGCGGCGTGCATCGTCGCCGGCTCGCGGATCGACCTCGCGGCCCCCGGGTGCCACCTGACCGGGGCGCCTGCGCAGGGTCGGTCCTAGCGCAGACCGCCAGCTACGCTACGCGGCATACACGCCGCGTCGTCATCCTCTCCTCCCGCTCCGCGACCGGCGGTGATCCCGTGCGGGTCGTGATCGGCGAGGACCAGCTGCTGATGCGCGAGGGCCTGAAGCTGGTGCTCGAGCGGGCGGGCTTCGCGATCGACGCGGTGGCCGAAGACGCTCCCTCACTGGTCCGCCGCGCGCGGGCACTGCGGCCCGACCTGGTGGTGGCCGACATCGAGATGCCGCCGGACAACACCGACGACGGCCTGCGGGCGGTGCTGGAGCTGCGCGCCGAGCGCCCCGACCTGCCGGTGATCCTGCTCTCGCAGCACGTGCGGCGGGCGTACGCGACCGAGTTGCTGGAGGCCGGTGAGCGCGCCGTCGGCTACCTGCTCAAGCAGCGGATCGCCGACCTCGACCGGTTCATCGCCGACCTGCGCCGCGTCGTCGGGGGCGGCACGGTGCTCGACCCGGTGGTGGTCTCCGCGATGATCGGCCGGACTCGACCGCACGACCCGCTCGCGGACCTCACGGACCACCAACGCGAGGTGCTCGCGCTGATGGCCGAGGGCCTCAGCAACGCGGCGATCGCCACCCGGCTCGGGATCACGGACCGGGGCGTGGTCCGCAACGTGACGCGGATCTACGAACGGCTGGGGATCGACCAGGACGCCGACGGTCACCGTCGCGTCCTGGCCGTGGTCCGGCACCTCTCGCGCTGACCGAACGCTCGGTCAGCCGATCACCCAGAAGTGGACGATCGTGGTCCTGCCGTTCTTCCCCGCGGTTCGCGGCGTGATCCGCACCCGGTAGCGCCCCGGCGCCAGGTCCTCGGCCTTCAGCGCGCGGAGCAGCGCGATCTGGTGACGCCCCGCCCGGAGCTTCTTCGTGACCCGCAGCGCTCGCGCCGACCGTCCGTTGAGCTTCGTGGTCGCCGGTCGGTAGGCCGCCGGCTTGCCTCCGCTGCGTTCCGCGGTCGATGCCCCCGGGCAGCGCGTCACGCGGGCCGGCCGCGGCGCCACACGGCGCTCGAGGACGAAGCTGACCGAGGCCGCCTTGGCGAGTCGGTAGCGCACGGTCACGTCGCGGCCGGTCCGCGGGCCGGTGCCGCCCACGCACGTGCTGCTCGTCGTCACCTGCGACAGCCGGAGCGGCTCCGACGCGGGTCCCGACGTGCCGGGCGTGGTCGGCGCGCCGGGCTTGGCGGGCCCGCCGGGCTTGGCCGGAGCAACGGGAGGCGTCGGCGCACCCGGGGTCGGGACCGGCTCGTCCGGGACCGTCGGCACCACGGGCGGCGCGACGACCGCATAGTCGATGCGGGCGGTACCGGTCTGCCCGGTCTCGCTGGTCGCCGTGACCGTGTAGCTGAACGTGCCGACCGTGCTGGTGTCGAGCGTGCCCGGGCTCGCCGTCCCGCTCCCGTCGAGGCAGCTCTCGATTCCCGGGCCGCTGGCGCCCTCGGTACAGCTGAAGCCGGTGGCGACGACCTCGCCGACCGTGAACGTCTGGCCGTTCGCCGGCGTGGTGATCGTCGCCGTCGGCGCCGCCGCGACCGTGTAGTCGATCGACGCGGTGCCGGTCTGCCCGCTCCCGGACGTCGCCGTCACGGTGTAGGTGTGCGTGCCGGGAGCGCTGGTGTCGAGCACGCCGGGGCTGCTCTCGCCCGCGTCGTCCTCGCAGGTGTCGATGCCCGGGCCGCTGGTCCCGTCGACGCAGCTGAAGGCGGTCGGCACGACCTCGCCCACGGCGTAGGTCTGGTCGTCGTCCGGCGTCGCGATCGACGCGGTCGGCGCCGCCGCCACGGTGTAGCTGATCGACGCGGTGCCGGTCTGGCCCGACGCGCTCGTCGCCGTCACCGTGTAGGTGTACGTGCCGGTCGCGCTCGTGTCGAGCGTGCTCGGGCTGGTGTCCCCCGACCCGTCCTCGCAGCTCTCGATCCCGGGGCCGCTGGCGCCCTCGGTGCAGCTGAACGCGGTCGGTACGACCTCGTCCACCGCGTAGATCCGATCGTCCTCCGGCGCGCTGATCGTGGCCGTCGGCGCCGCCGCGACGGTGTAGGTGATCGACGTGGTGCCGGTCTGCCCCGACTCGCTGGTCGCGGTGACCTCGTAGGTGAACGTGCCGGGGGCGCTCGTGTCGAGCGTGCTCGGGCTGGTCTCCCCCGACCCGTCCTCGCAGCTCTCGATCCCCGGACCGCTCGCCCCTTCGGTGCAGCTGAACGCCGTCGGTACGACCTCGTCGACCGCGTAGAGCTGGTTGTTCGCCGGGCCGGTGATCGCGGCCGTCGGCGCCGCCGCGACGGTGTAGCTGATCGACGCGGTGCCGGTCTGGCCACTCGCGCTGGTCGCCGTCACCGTGTAGGTGAACGTGCCCGTCGTACCGGTGCTCAACGTCCCCGGACTCGACGATCCGGCCCCGTCCTCGCAGGACTCGATGCCGGGGCCGCTGGCGCCCTCGGCGCAGCTGAAGGTCGTCGGCACGACCTGACCGACGGCGTACGTCTGGTTGTTCGCCGGACCGGTGATCGTGGCCGTCGGTGCGCCGGCGACGGTGTAGGTGATGCTCGCCGTTCCGGTCTGCCCGCTCTCCGAGGTCGCCGTCACCGTGTAGGTTTGCGTGCCGGGGGTGTCGGTGTCGAGCACGCCGGGGCTGGACTGGCCCGCGCCGTCCTCGCAGCTCTCGATCCCGGGGCCGCTGGCGCCCTCGGTGCAGGTGAAGGCGGTCAGCACGACCTGGCCGGCGGCGTACGTCTGGTTGTTCGCCGGGATCGTGATCGCCGCGGTCGGGGCGGCCGCGACGGTGTAGGTGATCGACGCCGTGCCGGTCTCCCCGCTCTCGGACGTGGCCGTCACGGTGTAGGTGTGCGTGCCGGTGACGCTCGTGTCGAGCGTTCCCGGGCTCGCCGACCCCGCGCCGTCCTCGCACGTCTCGATGTCGGTCCCCGTGGGGCTCTTGGTGCAGCTGAAGCTCGTCGCGACCGTGGCGCCCTGCGCGACGGTCTGGTTGTTCGCCGGCGCACTGATCGACGCCGTCGGAGCGGGCGCGGTGTAGCTGATCGTCACCGAGCCGTTCATCGGAGGATCCGGACTGTCCAGCGGATCCTCCGACGCGCCGGGGGCGGTCGTGATCGTCACGCCGCTGACCGATCCGGCCGTGTAGTTGGAGCCGGCGCCGCCGCCACCACCGCCGTAGAGCAGGCTGCGCTGGCTCGCTCCGCCTCCGCCGCCGCCGTAGCGGCCCCCGCCCCCGCCGCCCCCGCTACCGCTGCAGAGACCGTTGGACTGGCCCTCGTAGGCCCCGACGCCACCGACGCCGAGCGCCCCGTCGGTCGACGGGACGGCCGCGGTGCAGACCGCCGAGAGCCCGCGCGCGCCGCCGGCCGACGCCGTACCGGGCTGACCGGCCGTGGAGCCGAACGCGCCTTCGCGCCCTGCCCCGGGGACCGCGCCGCCCTTGCCACCGGAGGGGCAGGCGTCGCGGTTGTCGCCGCCCGCGCCTCCGCCGCCGCCGGCGATCAGCAGACGCGACCCGAGCGTCGCCCCGTTGGCGACCGGCAACGTGCGGATGTCCGACGCGCCGCCCCCGCCGCCGCTCGGCCACTGCTGGGAGCGACCGTTGCCGCCGCCGTTGTATCCACCGGCGGTGCTTTGCGGTGTCCCGATCGCGTCGCCGCCGGCACCGCCGACCACGACCCACAGGGCCTGCCCCGGCGTGACGGTCATCGTCCCCTGGACGCGCGAGCCGGCTCCGCCCTGGCACCGGAACGGCGGCGTCTGAAGCGCGCCACCGCCCTGCCCGCCGCTCGCGTCGACCGAGATGCTCGTGATGCCCGCCGGGACGGTGAACTGCGTGGCGCCGGGGGTCGAGAACGTCTGCGTGACCGCGAGCGCGGCGGGAGCCGGCAGCAGCATCGCCACCAGCCCGCATCCGATGGCGCCGGCTATCGCGACGGAGCGACGCCGATCGCCTGGCGCTCGAAGGGTGGGGATCCGCATCACGTGGTCTTCCTCTGGGTTCTCGGACGGCGAGCCACGCACCGCGCGCGTCTCCCCCGAGATCTGACCAGCGCGCGGGCCTCGGCTCTAGTGACCTAGGTGCCCAGGGGGCGTGATGCAAGCTCGTCCCCGCTTCAACGACGCCGCCGAACACTCCGGGCGGCCCCGTCGATCGCCACGCTAACGTGCCCGAACGATGACCGCCAACGCTCCCGATCCGTCCTCCGTCGAGGGGGCGTTCGTCGCCGTCTACGGGCCGGCCGCCGGCCGCCATGGGGTTCCGGCGGCGGCCGACGGCAAGCGGCCGGACACGGCCGATCCGGTCCTCGGCGTCGACGCCTACCGCGGCGAGGATCTCTGGCACCTGGTCACCGTCGGGCTCGCCGGGGTGCGCCCCGGCGAGGACGGCACCGGTGCGCCGCTGGGGCACGAGCTGACCGTGCTGACGCCGGCCGCCGAGCGTCCCCCCGCGTGGGCGTTCGCCCTCCTGCTCGGCACGGCGCGGACGAGCCTGGCCGTCGGCCGCCCCTTCCATGCGGGCGCGCGGTTGGCCCCCGGACCGCCGCTCGACGGCGGCGAGTCCGGCATCGTCGCGCTGGGCCTCCGCGAGGACCCCGTGGTCCATGTGGACAGCGGACCGCTGCTGCTCCAGGCGGTCGGCGTGACGACGGGCGAGTATCTGCTGATGCAGCGGGTCGGCACCACGACCGTGCTCGATCGGCTGGCCCAGCGCGACCCGCTGCTGAGGACCGACCCGGCCCGCGCCTGACGCCGAGCTCCGCCCGTCGACTCCCCGCGGATCTACGAGGCGGTGGGCTCCGCGGGCTCCTCGGTCGCCGCCGGCGCCGGATCGACCCACATGATCTGCCAGCCGTGACCGTCGAGGTCGAAGAAGCTGCGCGTGTACATGAAGCCGAAGTCCTCGGCCCCGTCGGCCTCGGTCGCGCCCTCGGCTAGCGCGGTGGCGGAGATCGCGTCGACCTCGTCGCGGGACGCGACGGTGAACGTGTAGAGCGCCAGCGCGTGCGTGGCCGGGTCGGCCGCCGGCAGCTTGGAGTACTTCGCGAAGCTCTCGTGACTGGACAGCATCACCGAGGCCTCGTCGCCGAAGACGATCAGCGCGTTGCTGCCCTCGTCGCTGGCGCGCGGGTCGAGTCCGAACCCGAGCTTCAGGAAGAAAGCCCTGCTGCGCTCGACGTCGGCGACGGGCATGTTGACGATCAGCGAGCGGGAGGGGTGTGCGGGAGCGTCCATGTGGGACTCCGTCCAGGGTCGGGTGGGTGGTCGGTGCCTATGACGGCGTCCACGCGCCGAACTCATCCAAAGCCTGCGAAGTTGGTCGCCGTGCGTGCTGCCTTCAACGCCTGAGACCTCGAAAAGACCTCGCCCGTGTTCCAAGAGCTTCCCGCCCTTCCGGTGGTCCTCCCCCTTGCTGCGGCGGCCTTCGTGGTGCTGATCTGGATCCTGCGCCGCCGTCACCTGCTGTCGGCGCCCCGCGCGATGGTGGCGCTCGCGCTGTGCGCGTACCTCGCCGGGATCGTCGCGAACACGATCTTCCCGATCTTCCTCGACAAGCCGACCGTCGACAAGCCCTGGGGCGCAGGGCTCGCGCTCGTGCCGCTATCGGACTACGAAGCAGCGGACGCCCTGATGAACGTCGTGGTCTTCGTGCCCCTCGGCTGCCTGATCCCCCTCGTGCTCGGCTCGGCGTCGCTCGGACGCGTCGTTGCCGTCGCGGCGGCGTGCAGCCTGACGATCGAGGCAACCCAGTACGTCACCATCCACCTCCTCGACGGCGGCCACATCGCCGACATCAACGACCTGATCTTCAACGTGATCGGTGCCGCTCTCGGCTTCGGCCTGCTCCGCGCGCTCTCTCGGATCCCGGGCGCGGACCGGACCATCGACCGGCTCCGCTGGATCGAGCCGCGGGCCAAGGGCTCGTAGACGAGCCGTACGGGACATCGACGACGGCCGGTGACGGCGCCCCGAAGCGACCGCTCCGGCGGGTGCCGGAGGCCGCCGAGGAGCACGCCCGATCTGACGCCCTCTATCGTTGGAGGGAGTGACGATCGACAACGGCTCAGCAGGATCGACGGTCTCGTTCGACCCGACCTCCATCCACCGCTTCCGGTTCACGGATCGGTCGATCGGCGACGACGGACTGGTCAACCTCCACTACGCGCTCGACGACGTCGAGACGTTCACCGAGACGTTCCAGATCCCCCTGAGTCCCGGTGCGGTCGTCGACCGCGAGGCCCTCGCGCCGCTCCTCGACCTGCTGCACTGGGTCGCCGGCGTCAGCTACTTCAAGATGGCCGCGCCGCGCGAGGTCGCCTGCGAGACGGGTCCGCCGCCGCCGGCGACCGCCGCCTACCTCGAGGCGCTCTACTCCGAGGGCCTCGGCGAATTCGCGTACGAGAACCGCGCGCGACTGCCCCACCTGCCGCGCCCGGTCTTTCCGCGGGCGCACGCAACCGACGCGCCCCTGCCGGCGGTCACCGATCCGGCGCGTGTCCTCGTCCCGATCGGCGGCGGCAAGGACTCGATCGTGGCGCTGGAGGCGGTCCGGGGTTCCGGGACCGACTTCGCGCTGTTCGCGGTCAACGCCCTCGCCCCCATGCGCCGC
>JBAZOW010000166.1:0-8278 GCA_041648495.1 Patulibacter sp. | reverse complement strand
GGGCCGCGGCGACCGGCTGCGGATCCAGCCGGGAGACATCACCAAGCCCCGGCTCGGCATGGACCAGGCGACCTACGACCGGTTGGCCGCCGACACCGTCGCCGTCCACCACCTGGCCGCGATCTACGACCTGGCCGTGCCACTGGAGCTCGCCGAGCGGGTCAACGTCGAGGGCACCCAGAACGTGCTCGACTTCTGCCGCGCCTGCTCGCGACTGGAGCGCCACAACTACATCTCCACGTCGTACGTCGCCGGACTGCGCAGCGGCCGGGTGCTCGAGAGCGACCTGGCGGCTGGCCAGAGCTTCAAGAACCACTACGAGTCGACGAAGTTCGCCGCCGAGGTGCTCGTCCGCAACACGATGGACGAGATCCCGACCACGGTCTACCGGCCCGGGATCGTCGTCGGCGACTCGAAGACCGGCGTGACGCAGAAGTTCGACGGTCCCTACTACCTGCTGCGTACGCTGGCCGCGGCGGCCCGCCGTCACAGCCCGATCATCCGCCCGGGCCAGATGGCCGCGCCGTTCAACGTGGTGCCGATCGACTTCATCATCGACGCGATCGCCACCGGCGCCGCGCACGACGAGTTCGCGGGCGAGACCCTGCACCTGGTCGACCCGAACCCGATCACCGCCGCCGCGTTCTACGACCTGCTCTGCCAGGAGTACGCCGGACGGCCGCCCCGTCTGAAGCTGCCGTGGGGCGTCGCCGACCAGTCGCTGCGGCTCCGACCGGTCCGCGCCCTGCTCGGCGGTACGCCGCGCGAGTCGCTGGTCTACCTCAACCACTACGTCCGCTACGACACCGCGCGCGCCACCGAGCTGCTCGGGCGCCACGGCGTCAGCTGCCCGCCGGTTGCGGCGTACGTCGCTCCTATGGTGAAGTTCTTCCGTGAGCACGAGGACGATCCGGCGTTCAAGCCGGTCCGCTGATGGGTCGCGGCCGGTCCACCGCGGGCCGGCCGCTGCGTGGCGACCACAACTTCCGGGGCGGCCCCGGGTTTGGATCGGTGTGAACGTCTCCCCCCGGACCGCCGCACTCGCCACCGTCTCCGCGCTCTCGATCGCGGTCCTCGCGTCGGCGACGGCGTCCGCGCAGGAACCCGTCCTCAGTCCGCCGGCGGCCCTCCTGTCGGTCGAGCAGTACGAGACCCCGGTCGACGGCTGGAACGGCTGGCTGGTCTGGAGCCGCCGAGGCGGCGACGGGCGCTACGCGCTGATCGCCCGCACGCCGACCGGCGAAGGGCTCTCGCTGCCGGTCACGCCGCAGACCGCGCCGATCGACGCGAGCATCGGGCCGGGTCCCGACGGCCAGCCGCTGATCGTCTACAGCCAGTGCAGCAGTCCGGGTCTGCAACCGACCGGGTGCGACATCCACCGTCTGAGCCCGATCACCGGCAACGGCGGCCGGGTGAAGGCGGCCTCGCGACCCGACCGCGAGGAGCGCTTCCCGACGGTCTGGGGCTCGAAGATCGCCTTCTCGATGTCGCTCGGCAAGGGGCCGGCCCGCGCCGGCGTCGCGGTCGTCGACATCGACGGCCCCGCCCCCAAGCGTCCGACCGTCTACGGCGCCCAGACCGAGCGGATCGGCGGCAAGACCGTCCCGGTGCGCTCGTACGGACCGCGCGGAATCGACCTGCGCGGCGGGCGCCTGGCGTTCTCGTGGCAGGCCCAGGGTCGCAGCGACCAGTGGTCGCTCCTGACGACGAACGTCGCGAAGGGCGTCACCCGTCAGCTGATCGCCGCGCGATCCACGAGCAGCGTGGTCAGCCAGGTCGGACGCCCGGCCGTCGGCCCGAAGGACGTGATCGTTCCGGTCCTGCGCACCGGCGGAGCGAACATCTCCGAGATCGTCCGGTCGAACTTCAACGGGCGCCAGCAGTGGACCCTGCAGGGCGGCTTCTCGGCCGCGCAGACCGAGCGCTACGGGTCGGCGCTGACCGCCGTGGCTCGGACCGACGACCGCGACCTGGTGATCGTCCGGCGGCTGGCCAGCGACGGACGCTGGGCGTGCATGGCGGCCAGCAGCACGGCGAGCGGCTGCGAGCTGCTGCGCTACGCCGACGCCACGAACGCCTGGACGCGCCTGACCCGCGCGTCGACCGGCACGTCGCGGCGCTGAGCGGGGCGAGGCTTACTAGGTCGGCCGACGCCGCGGTCGCCGTGACACCACGGCCCGGCGCGGGGGCGTTGAGCTACCCGCGTTCTACCGGCCGGCCGGCGCCGCAATCGGCAGCCCGGTGGCCTGCTCCCCGCGCACGACGACCGCGTAGTGGCGGCTGAGCACGTCGGCGTTCCAGGCCTCGATGGCGGCCCGCAGCCCGGCCATGTCGGTGCCCGTGACCGCCCAGCTGGGCGTCTCGTCGCGGTAGCGCGAGGCGAAGATCAGGCCCGTCCCCGGACCAGCGGTCTCGAGCGTCTTGCCGGCGGCGTCGAGCAGGGCGATCTCGCGACCGTCGCGGGTCGGCACCGCGAAGATCCCCGAGGCCTTCGGCCCGCGCTCGGCAAGCTGAGCGGCGGGATCCTCGCGCACGTCGGTCCACAGGCCGACCGAGATCCGCGTCGACTCGGGGTTGTACGAGGTCCGGAGCCGGTTGGAGACCGCGGGGATGCCGTAGTCGACGAGCACGTCACGGACCGCGCGGCACTCGGTGCTGCGCGGCTCGGCGCACTCGACGCGGACCGGCCACTTCTGCCCTTCGAAGCCGTGCAGGAACGGCTCGGGGAAGGTCCCGACGACCCCGCGCGGCTTCCCGGCGGCGGGGTCGCTGCGCAGGTCGAACCAGACCGTGTCGCCGTCGTGGACCTGGGCCGTGCGCGCCGTCTCGACCTCCGGACGCTGCTGGAGGTTGATGTCCTGACCCGCCTTCAGGCTGCCGTTGCGGATCTCGACGCCGTTGACCCAGAACGACCAGGCACGGTCGCCGGTGGCCTCGGTCCCGTCGATCGACTCGACCGTCGTGCGGTCCGCGGCGAGCGTGACGTCGGCCGCCCGCTGCAGCACGTCGAGCACCGTCTCGTCGTCCTCGACCGGGACGCTCGCCGTGTCGAGGACCGCCTTCGTGCCCTGGTCGGTGGTGACCAGGACCCGGGCTCCCGCGTCCGGCTCGTCGGACTGGCCGCAACCGGTCAGCAGACCGCCCGCGATCACGCCCCCGATCAGCCACCGCAACGTGATGCGGCGAGCGGACAACGAACGGACAGGCGACGTCGGCACGACGGCCCAGTCTACGAGAACGCCGCCGATCGCACGCCACGGTCGGGGGCGACGCGTCGGACGCTCGCCACCCCTGCCGACCCGCTGTAGGGTCGTGGAATGACGGTCAATCTCACCCGGATCTACACCCGCACCGGGGACGCCGGCGAGACCCACCTGGGCGACATGAGCCGGGTCGCGAAGACCCATCCGCGGATCGAGGCCTACGGCGACATCGACGAGCTCAACAGCCAACTCGGCGTGGCGCTGGTGCAGTCCGATCTGCCCCCGCGCTTCGCTCCGTGGCTGACACGGATCCAGAACGACCTGTTCGACCTGGGCGCCGACCTGTCGGTCCCCCACGACACCGACCACCAGCGCAAGGACCGGCTGCGGGCCACGCCGGAGCAGGTCGCCTGGCTGGAGGCGCGCTGCGACGAGGTCAACGCCGAGCTGAAGCCGCTGCGCTCCTTCCTGCTGCCGGGCGGCGGGCCGGCGACCGCGCACCTGCACGTCGCGCGCGCCGTCTGCCGCCGCGCCGAGCGCCGCGCCCTGCTGGTCGAGGGCGCCAACCCGGACGTCGTGAAGTACCTCAACCGCCTGTCCGACCTGCTGTTCATCCTCTCGCGGGCGGCCAACAGCGGCGACGAGCCGCTGTGGCAGCCGGGCGGGGAGCGCGGGGACTAACCACTCGACCGAACGGCCGGGAACTGCTGACGTCGCGCCCGGGCTCGGCGAACGCGATGCGAGTCCCCGGCCGGCGAGGCGCTCGCGGACGACTCAGCGGTCGGCCGCCGGACCACCGCGTCCGATGACCGTCCAGACCGCCTTCGCCGGCTTGTCGCCGATCGTCCAGATCCGGTGCGGGGTCGCCGAGTCGATCGTGATCGAGTCGCCCGGTCCGAGCTCGTAGCGGTCGAAGCCGACGGTCACACCGAGCCGGCCGCTGAGCACCAGGCCGTACTCGCGCCCGTTGTGGCGCAACAGCGCGTCCTCCGGGCACGACGCGGCGCCGACCCCGTAGGTGATCTGGAGGAAGTCGACCGCGGTGTCGGAGTCGGGCGTCAGCCGGTCCCACTGGACGCCGCTGTCGAGCGTCAGGCTGGGCCGCTCCTCGGCCCGCATCACCGCCGAGGTCGGCAGCGCCGCCGCGTCGCGGACCGTCGCGCTCTCGGCCTCCACGACCTCTTCGACCTCGGTGCGGTGCCCACGGTCGAACAGCAGGTCGAGCGAGATGTCGAGCGCCGAGACGATCGCGTAGAGGGTGCCGACGGAGGGATTGGCCTTGCCGTTCTCGATCTGCGACACGAGGCTCGGCGAGACCCCGACCTCGCGGGCCAGCCCGCGGACGCTGAGCCCGCGCTTGAGCCGACCGGCCTTCAGCCGCGCCGCCACCGGCCCGGGGACCGCGGGGGTGCGCTCGGCGACCGCGACGACCGGCGTTGACGCGACCCTGCGCGGCGGCGCGTCGAGGATGGCGGCATCGAGATCTTCGACGACTTCGAGAACAACGGAATTCGACATACGGAGCACCCAGGATTCGGGGCCTCGACGCGCGCCCGGCGAAGCGCACTGTCGAACGGTCGGCCCCCACTTGACCAGATCGTTCGCTGAAACTACACGGATTGAACACATCGGGGCTCGTACTTGGCGTGTCCTGACTCACGACCCGCCGGGACGTCACGAATGGGTGTTCAGGAAGCGGCTAATTTGCAGGTATTTCCTTTTCATGATCAGCGTTTACCGAACGTTGGACGCTTTCTGGACAATCGTGGTGCCGCCGGAGTCCAGACACATGCAGTGCGCCTGCACGACCCGTTCGAAGCTGAACAGCCAACACATACCGAACACCTGACCGGCCTTCCGAGGTGCCGCGAAAAGTCCAGCCGTCCCCCCGCTGACGAGACCCGCGACCGCCGTGCACGCCCATCCGCCTCGGCGGCGCTCGCGATGCGACCCGGCCGACGGACTGAGGGGCTCGCGTCCGTGCTTGGATCGGAGACCGACTCGAATTCCGTGCCGCCCCGGCGAGATCGCGAAGATCTCGAACCCCTCCAGAACGACGAAACCCCCGCAAAGCGAGGGTTTCTGAGGTAGGGCTGTTCCAATAAAGCGCGGGGCCCTTTGGCTACTGGGGATTCGGGCTCTGGGTCGGGGCTTCTTGGCGACGCATACTGCTTGCGGTGGAGGGCATCATGTGGCTTGGGGACTGGGGATTCGGGCGGTTCGCAGTCCGCCCTTTCACTGCGGCTCGGCGTAGGCGGCTGGAAGCTCGCGCCGGACGTGCGTCCTGCGTGATCCCGGCGCGGTGATCGGACGTGACACGTTCTAGGCTGAGCGAATGCGTGTACGCAAGATGCTTGCTCTCGTTCCAGTGGTCGCGACGTTCTGCCTTGCGGGTTGTGGCGGCGGAGATGGTGATACCGCCGATGTGCCAGATACCCAGGCGATCCCGGAAGTGACCACGACCGTCGCGAACGTTGTGCCCAGGTCGACGACGGAGGACATGCCCCCTTCCGATCCTGACCCCGGCGTTGAGTCGGAGGTCGAGAAGCCGTCGGGACCGAAGTGCAGAACCCCTGACGGCACCGTCCTCGGAAGTCTCCGGTTCCGGCTCCGTGAGGGCGGCGGGGACGGCGAGCTCGTGGAGGGCGAATGGGCGTTGGTGCGTTCCGAAGGGGTCACCTACGTGGCCGCCGAGGTCCCGTCGGAGGGGCCTCGTGCGATCGTGCTCGTGTCGTTTCCCGAGTCGGGCCAGTACCTGCGAGGCATGAAGTCGATCAACGGGACCGCTCGGACCAAAATGCCGGACCTTCCGGAGGGGCCGGACACCTTCCCGAAGGGCGCCCAGGCCGCCCTGGATTGCCTCGACGAGTAGCGACCCGCCCCGCGCGGTCTGGCCGTATCCGAGGACATGCGCTGGCGCATCTGGCGCTTGAAGATCTCAGCTTCCTGCCGGCAGCTCATTTTCACGCGTCGCCAGTGTCCGACGTACACTCAACCTATGGGCGATACCCAAATGAGGCTGCCTCTCGACAACGGCTTCCTGCGTCGCGAATGTCCGACGTGCGAGCGAGAGTTCAAGTGGCTCAGTTCGAAGGGCGATGCAGTGCAGGCCCCCAGCGAAGGCTACGCCTGCCCGTACTGCAACGTCCGAGCTTCCTCCGACCACTGGTGGACGCAGAGTCAGCTCGATCACGCGCGACAGGTCGCTATGAACGAGATCCTCCACCCGGAGCTAAAGAAGCTCGAGCAACACAGCCAAAGCCGATCGTTCTCGCTGGACATCACGATTTCCGATCCCCAACCCCTCAGCGCGTTGAACGAACCCAGTGACATGCGCCGGGTCAACTTTTCCTGCCACCCAGGTGAGCCGGTCAAGGTTCTCGACAGCTGGAGCGGCCCCGTCCACTGCTTGATCTGCGGACAGAGCACGTAGCCGCCCGCAGTTCAGCCTGAATCCGGCAGTCCACTAGTCGTCTTGCGTGCATCGTGCGAACCAGGCTCGACGTTCAATGACTCGCGTTCCTTGAGGTACAGCACGACGTGGATTGTCGACAGGTAGATGTAGAACGCCCACTGCAGCCACGCGGGATGGTCGTAGTCTCGTCGCTGCCCGCGCTTGTTGTGGCGTATGCCAAAGCCGTTGGCGATCTCGAATAGAGCACCTTCGTCTGGACGCCCGAGTGTCTTCCGTACCTCAGGGCGTAGCACCTCCAGAACATCCGCCAAGCTCTTTACCGCGTCGCGGCGATCCTCAACTGAGACCCCGCGCATGGCGAACACCTGTTTTGCGTGCTCAATCTTGACGGTGACGCTGTCATGGTCCGCTGTAGATGGCACGGGCGCGTCCATGAGCTTTCGATACTCATCGGGCGTCTTGACCACGATGCGTCCTTCGACAAGCTCGTACGGCGGATCGTGATGAGCCAGCACCTCATTCATGCGAGCTGCGTACTCTCGCCGGCCTCGCGTCTGATCGAACGGCGGACCGTAGTAGCCATCGCACTCGTCTGAGGCGTACCGCAGGCCCGACCTGACCGGGCGGCTAGCCACGTCGTGAAGAACCTCGATCATGTCGAGCAGGGTGTCCTCGTCCCATTGCTCGTACAGCTTGGAGGAGGACCATGACTCGCTTGCTGGCGACGAAGCAGCCCAGCCTCCCTGTTTCTCTCGCCAATAGGGCCAAACCTCACGCCGACGGATCCTAAGAAAGAAGAACGCGTCCGGATCATCCACCTTCCCTCGAAGATGATCGAAACAGCCGTGACCCAGTGCCTCTTCGAAGGTCCCCTTGCTACGAAGTCCATCCCAGGCGGCAACGATCATCAAGCGGAAATCGTCAAGCGACAGCGACTCAACCAGTGGCCCACGCCCTTGGCGCTGGGAGAAATACGGACGAGCATCCGACATTAGGCACCGTCCAGGGTTTCAGATTTATCGCGCCCACCGCTACAGCCAGGCTGCGAGAGCGTGGTTTGCGCACTCACCAGCGCGTTCAGTCTCCCGGCCCTCCAATCCACAGCTCGGATCCACGCCTCGGCTGACGCTTGATCGGTGCCAGCTACCCTGCGGCCGGCGTGACCAGGCCGCGAACCAGCTGGAGTTCTTCTTTCCAGTCTTCGTCGCTTGGCTCGCCTTGTTCACCCGCGAGACGGACAGCGCAGAACAGCTTTTGGGCGAAGCGTTCGGTGGCGGCGCCGGCCACGACCATTTCGGCCGCAAGGCGCCGCGTCGTAACCCACCGAACAGACTTGAGGTCCGCAATCGCACGGGCTCCGGCGTCATCGAGAACGGCGATGGCACCAGGTCGGTCAGCCACGTGCGCGACCGTTGCGCTCTCGCCAAGATGGGCAAAGTTGCCTACTTCGGCTGTGGGGTCCAGCGCTTGCTGCCGACGAACAAGGAGATCCCGCAGTTCGGTGGCTGTTACTCGGGCCTCCGGCGAAAGTGAGGACCCGCCGCGAGGCTTCGGGTACCCCTGACCGATGAGCGTCGTGAGGCTTCGATGAGAAGCAGGCTCACCGTTTCGTCCTCGCCACTCGACCTCTTCCGCGACATCGTGCACCCATCGGCATCGG
>JBAZOW010000165.1:0-8281 GCA_041648495.1 Patulibacter sp. | reverse complement strand
CATGCAGACGGCGGTGGGTCACTCGCTGCCGGCGGAAGGCACGTTGCCGCCCGACCCGAACCCGCAGTCCACGGCGGCGGCTGCTCCCGCTCTGCGCGCGCTGGCGGTCAACCCGGGCGCGGTGCGTCCGGCGAGCTCCGGCGCGGCCGTGGTCGCGAAGCGGAAGGCCAAGAGCCGCGGTGCGCTGGTCCGCTACCGCAGCACGCAACCGGGGACGACCGTCTTCACGCTCGCGCGGGCGACCGCCAAGGGTTGGAAGACGCTGCCCGGGAGGACCGCGAACGCCGACATGATCGGCTCCGGGGTCAAGAAGGGTGGGCGCTGCGCGATGGCCTCGGGCGGCAAGCCGAGCGGTACCCCGTGCCGGTACCGCAGCACCCTGCGGGGGCACTTCCTGGACCGCAGCGCCGTCGGTGGCAACACGCTGCAGATCAGCGGACGGCTGGCCGGGAAGCGCCTGGCGGCCGGGCGGTACCGCCTGACGGCGCAGGCCCGTCACCACCGCACCGGCAAGCTCAGCAAGCCGGTCACGACGCGGTTCACGGTCGCGCGCTGAGCACCAACGCATGACGACGGCCCCGCGCTCGCGGGGCCGTCACCGCGCATCCTTGCGGGATGTCCACTCGCGCCGCCCTCGCGAGGACGGCGCGAAACCTTGCGGATCGGGCGATCCGCCTCCGCGCCACCCCGGCATCCTGGCCGGAGCGCCGTACACTGCGCGGTCATGCCTGCGGGTCGCCATCTCCGGGCGCTGCTGTCCGTAGCGGCGCTGTCGCTGCTCGTCGTCGGACCGGGCTCGGCGGTCGGGCCATGGGAGGCCACGCCGGCCGCGGCCCACGCGACCGCCGGCGCTCCGCAGCACCAGAGCGAGGCGCAACTACGGCGGGAGGAGACGCGCACGCTCGGCCCCCAGCACGCGGCCGAGCATGCGGCTCAGCGCCGCGGGCTGCGTCACTGGGAGGGTCTGTCGGCCGCCGCGAAGCAGCGCGCCCGGACGCGGGCGCGGAAGGCGGCGGCCCGCGCCGTCGGTTCCGACGCGGCGAGTCCCGCCGACCAGGTCGGCCGCTGGTCGTCGAGCACGATCCCGCTCCCGACCTGGGCGATCAACGCGGTGGTGCTGCCCACCGGAAAGGTCGCCTTCTGGGGGCGCGGTGCGCTCGGCACCGGGCACGCCGGCGGCCGCGACAACACGGGCCTGTTCTACCTCTGGGACCCGGCGACCGGTCAGTCGGTCGCGCACCCGCCGCCCGACGTCTTCTTCGACCGCAACGGCGACGGCATCGAGGACGAGTGGGGTCCGGCGCCGCTGTTCTGCTCCGGGCAGTCGCTGCTGCCCAGCGGCGAGCTCTTCGTCGCCGGCGGCAACCGCTTCGCGCCGGGGACCCACGAGTCCGGCGGCACCACCAACGTCGAGTACGCGGGCTGGTGGGGGACCTACTCGTTCGACCCGTGGGCCGAGCAGTGGACGATCCAGCCGCGGATGACGCACGGCCGCTGGTACCCGACGCAGGTCGAGCTGCCCGACGGCCGGATCGCGATCACCCAGGGCTACGACGAGCACGGCGCCGGCGACGACAACGACATGCTCGAGGTCTTCACCCCGCACGCGCAGCGCGGCGGCGTCGGGACGATGGAGACGAAGCCGGCGGGGCTCCGTGGCACCCAGGGCTTCTATCCGCACCTGCAGGTCGTCCCGGGCGGCAACGTGCTGATGGCCGGACCCGGGCCGGGGGACTCCGCGCTGCTCGATCCCGCGAAGCTCGACGACCCGACGTCGGGGTCGGCGTGGAGCCAGCACGGCTGGAGCTCGCGGCACCGGATCGGGTCGAGCGCGGCCCTGCTGCCGCCGACCGCCCCCGGGCTCGGGTCGAGCACGCTGATGCTGCTCGGCGGCTACCGCAGCGAGGGGCTCGACCCCGCCACCGGCCTGCAGCACGCGACGGACGTGGTCGAGACCACCGACGTCGCGAAGGGCTCGCCCGGGTGGCGGAGCGGACGGCCCGGGGAGCCGCCGAACCTCAACCACGAGCGCTCCTACGGCAACCTCGTCCAGCTGCCGACCGGCGGCTTCGCGTACCTCGGCGGGGGTGCGGGCTTCCAGGTCACCTCGGGTCCGCACGCCGGGCCCCAGGGCAACAACGTCACGGCGGGGAAGCAGGAGCTGAAGGCGGTCGAGCTGTGGGATCCGGGGATGCCCGCGTGGCGGATGGGGCCGGCGTCGCAGAAGTGGCGCAGCTACCACTCGACCGGCGTGCTGCTGCCCGACGGACGCGTCCTGTCGGCCGGCGACGACTACTGGGGGATGGACGACACGCCCCACGCCGGTCCCGAGAG
Source organism: Patulibacter sp. (assembly GCA_041648495.1). Lineage (GTDB taxonomy): Bacteria > Actinomycetota > Thermoleophilia > Solirubrobacterales > Solirubrobacteraceae > Patulibacter. Next base: position 5,947 of record JBAZOW010000165.1, on the reverse strand, counting down.
CCCGCAGGACCGCGGCGAGATCTACGAGCCGGCGTACCTGTTCGACGGCGAGACCCGGGCTCCGCGTCCGCAGGTCACGGCCGGTCCGGCGGCGGTCCGCTGGGGCGACGCCTTCGGGATCGGGATCGACGAGGTCGCCGGGCGGCCGATCGAGCGGGTGACGCTGGTCGGCCCGCCGGCGGTGACGCACTCGCTGGACATGAACCGCAAGTTCGCCGAGCTGCGGATCGTCGACCGCGTGCCCGGCAAGGGCGTCAACGTCGAGGCGCCGTCGGGGGCCGATCTGGCGCCGCCGGGCTGGTACATGCTCTTCGCGATCGACGCCGCGGGCACGCCGGCGGTCGCCCACTGGGTGCAGATCCGGGCCGACGCGGCCGACGCGCCGCTGGTGGTCGGCGATGGAGCGGGGACCCCGACGACGCCTTCGACGCCGACGACCCCGACGGTTCCGGTCGATCCTTCGGGTTCGCCCTCGACCGGCAACGGCACCCCGCCTCCCGGCCCGGTCGCCCGCGACGTTCGCGGACCGAAGGTCGGATTGGTCGTCATGCGCCCCGACCGGCGGTCTCGAGCGCTGCGGATCCGCGTTGGAACGGACGAGCCCGGGCGGGTGCGCGTGCGGGTCCGGATCGACGGTCGGACGCGGACCCGGACGGTGCGCCTGACGTCGGCGGGCCTGGGCCGGACGATCTCCGTGCCGCTGACCGCGTCGCACCGCAACCGGCTGCGCCGCGGTCTGTCGCTGCGCGTCCGGATCACCAGCGAAGCGCGTGACGCGGTGGGCAACGTCGGCCGGCGCACGCTGTCGGTCCGCGTTCGACCGGGACGCGGCGCGCAGCCGGCCTGAGGGCACGGGGCGCGGTCGTCAACGTCGACCGGTCGCCCTTCGACCTCCCAGGGGCGCGCAACGTCGACCGGTCGTCGTTCCGGGCGCGATGGGTCGTCGTTCCGCGCGTGCGGGTTGGCAACGTCGACCGGTCGGCGTTCGACCTCCTAGGGGCGCACAACGTCGACCGGTCGCCCTACCCGAGCCAGCCCGCGAGCTCGTCGATCGCCCCAGGTAGGACGTAGTAGTAGGCCCAGAGGCCGCGGCGCTCGGAGTCGACGATCCCGGCGTCGCGCAGCTTCTTGAGGTGGTGGCTGAGCGTCGACTGCGAGACGTCGAACAGCGGGATCAGCTCGTAGACGCAGACCTTGCCGGCGTGCTTGCGCAGGACGTCGACGAGCTGCAGGCGGACCGGATCGCCGAGCGCCTTGGCGACCTCGGCCATCCGCACGGCCTGGGCGCGGTCGACGTCCGGATAGACGACGGGCTCGCAGCACGGGGCGCCGGCGGCGCGCTTGGTCTTCGGAGTCAGTTGCAGATCGACGGACATCGATCTACGAGCCTACACAGAAGATTCACGTCTGTCGATTGAATTGATCGATGTCAATCGATACGGTTCCCGCGTGGCCGTCGATCCCCGTCCCGAACGTCCGCGCGTGCCGCCCGCCCCATCGTCGATCGGGCACGGCAGCGCAGCCGGGCCGTCGCCCGACGCCCCGGTCCTGCAGCGCCTCTCCACGCTCGACCGCTTCCTGCCGGTCTGGATCCTGCTGGCGATGGGCGTCGGCCTCGGTCTGGGCGCGCTGGTTCCGTCGATCAACTCGGGGCTGAGCACGCTCAACATCGGCACGATCTCGTTGCCGATCGCGCTCGGGCTGTTGCTGATGATGTATCCGGTGCTGGCGAAGGTCCGCTACGGCGACGTCGTCCGCGATCGCAGCCCGCAGACGGTAAGGATGCTCGGCGCGTCGCTGGTCCTGAACTGGATCGTCGGGCCGGCGCTGATGTTCGCGCTGGCCTGGATCTTCCTCGCCGATCAGCCCGAGTTCCGCACCGGCCTGATCATCGTCGGACTGGCGCGCTGCATCGCGATGGTGCTGATCTGGTCGGACCTCTCGTGCGCCGACCGCGAGGCGACGGCGCTGATGGTGGCCGTCAACTCGGTCTTCCAGATCGTCGCCTACAGCCTGCTCGGCTGGTTCTACCTGACCGCGCTTCCCGATCTGCTCGGGCTCGACAGCCAGGGCTTCACGATCGGGATCTGGGAGGTCGCCCGGACGGTGCTGATCTTCCTCGGGATCCCGCTGGTGGCCGGGGCGCTGACCCGCGTGATCGGGGTCCGCCGCCGCGGCGAGCGGTGGTACGAGGAGACGTTCCTGCCCAGGATCGGCCCGTTCGCGCTCTACGGCCTGCTGTTCACGATCGTGATGCTGTTCGCGATCCAGGGCGACGCGATCGTCGACCAGCCGCTGGACGTCGCGCGGATCGCCCTGCCGCTGCTCGTCTACTTCGCCGTGATGTTCGCCGCGGGCTGGGCCGCCGGGTGGCTGATCGGGGCCGGTTACGCGCGGACCGCCTCGCTGGCCTTCACCGCCGCGGGCAACAACTTCGAGCTGGCGATCGCCGTCGCGATCGGCGTCTTCGGCGCAACCTCCGGGCAGGCGCTGGCGGGCGTCGTCGGTCCCCTGATCGAGGTCCCGGTGCTGGTCGGCCTGGTCTACGTCGCGCTCTGGGCGCGGCGGCGTTTCTACCCGGCCGAGGTCCCCGCCCGCACGGATCCGGCGGCGCCCGCCCGTCCTGCGGAATCGACCGCCTCATCCTCCACCGGGAACCGCCCCACGTCATGAGCAACGTCCTCTTCGTCTGCCTCCAGAACGCCGGCCGCTCGCAGATCAGCGAGGCGCTGTTCACGCGCGCCGTCGACGGCGCGGGGCACCGCGCCCGCTCGGCCGGGACAACCCCCGCCGAGCACGTCCATCCCGAGGTGATCACGGTGATGGACGAACTCGGGATCGACCTGCGCGACCGCGTCCCGCAGCGCCTGACCCAGGAGCTGGCCGAGTGGGCCGACGTCGTCGTCACGATGGGCTGCGGCGACGCCTGCCCGTACGTTCCGGGCGTCCGCTACCTGGACTGGAAGCTCGAGGACCCGTCCGGCCAGGGCGTCGACCAGGTCCGCTCGATCCGCGACGAGGTCGAGCGGCGGGTGCGCGGGTTGGTGGGCGAGCTTTCCGACTGAGCGTCGCGGCTTCGCGTGGCTGCGCACTCGCCCCGCTCGACGGGGCGTGTGCGCAACTATCAACCTCCTGCCTGCGTCACTACGCACTCGCCGTCGGGGGCCGCCGCGTGTGCAGCTACGCGTGGGTGGAGCAACCCTGTAGCTCGATCGGCCGGTCGACCTCGGCTCGGTGCGGGCCCGATAGCGTCGACCCCACGATGATCTTCCGCCAGATCACCCACGACGACCTCGGCTGCGCCAGCTACCTGATCGGCGACGAGGACGCCGGGGTCGCCGCGATCGTCGATCCACGCTTCGAGATCGAGGACTACCTGCGGCTGGCCCGCTACCTCGGGGTCTCGATCACGCACGTGCTGGAGACCCACAACCACGCCGACCACGTCTCCGGTCACGGGCGCCTGGCGGCGGCGACCGGGGCGACGATCCACATCCACCGAGCAGCGGCGCCGGACTACGACCACGAGCCGTTCGACGACGGCTGGGAGCTGGAGCTGGGCGCGCTGACCGTCCGGGCGCTGCACACCCCCGGGCACCGTCCCGAGCACACCGCCTTCCTGCTGATCGACCGCGACCGCAGCGACCAGCCGTGGGCGGTGCTCTCCGGCGACAGCCTGTTCGTCGGCGACATCGCCCGGCCCGACCTGGCGATCGAGGAGACGGAGGGCGCGCGGGAGATCTTCCGCTCGCTGCACACGCAGCTGCTGCCGCTGCCGGACGCCTGCGAGGTCTGGCCCGCGCACCTCGGCGGGTCGATGTGCGGCGGTCCGGGGATGGACCTCAAGATCGCCTCGACGATCGGCTACGAGCGCGGCGCCAATCCCGCGCTGTCGATCATCGATGAGCAGGAGTTCGTCGACCGCACGTTGGACGGCCTCGGTCCGCAGCCGCCGAACTTCGAGGCGATCGTCGCGCTCAACCAGGGGCCGCTGCTGACGGCCGGCGTCGAGCTGCAGCCGCTCGCGCCGCGCCAGGTCGATCAGCAGCAGGCCGACGGCGCGTTGCTGATCGACGTGCGCACCGACGTGCAGTTCGACGAGGCGCACGTGCCGGGGTCGATCTGCATCCCGACGATGCGCGCCGGCTTCGGATCGAAGTTGGCCTGGATCGCGGACCGCGAGCAGCCGATCGTGCTGATCGGTCGCGACGACGACGAGGCCCGCGAGGCCGGCCAGCTGGCCCAGGCGGTCGGGATCCGGCGGCTGGCGGGCTACCTGGACGGCGGGATCAGCAGCTGGCGCGAGGAGGACCGGCCGGTCGCGCGGATCGCCCGAATCACGGTCGACCGGCTGCGCGAACGCGAGGCCGAGGTCCAGATCGTCGACGTGCGCGAGCGGGCGGAGTGGGCCGCCGGCCACATCCCCGGGTCGCTGCTGGCGACCTGGCACGACATCGACACGATCCCCGACGGACTGGACCCCGAGCGTCCCGCCGCCGTGATCTGCGCGTCGGGCCAGCGCGCCGCGGTGGCGGCGAGCCTGCTGCAGCGCTACGGCGCGACGGAGGTGCTCCACGTCGTCGGCGGAGGCGTCGGGATTTGGGGGCGCACGGGCGGGAAGCTGATCGAGGGGTAGGACGGACCGGGCGCGAGCGCTGGCCTCGAAGGACGGCGAACGGCCGTGCACGGTCACTGCCGGCGCCGGCGGGGCCGAATACGATCCCTCCGATGAAGACGTGGGACCTCGTAGACGGGGTGGTCGAGCTCCCCGACGGTCGGCGCGTGCGGGGTACGGGCCTGCGGCGCGCGCGGCGCGGGCCGAACGTGCCGACGCCCGAGTTCGGGGTCTACCTGCTGGGGCGCGACCCACGGATCAACGCGTGGCAGTACGCCTGGGTGCGGTGGCGGGACTTCCAGCGCCCGGCGTCGCCGCACGACGCGCTCGCCGTGCTGCGGGACGCTCACGAGCGGGCGGCGACGGAGCGGGTCGAGATCTCCTGCGCGGGTGGCACCGGCCGGACCGGTGCGGCCCTGGCGGTGCTGGCGCTGCTCAGTGGCGTCGAGCCCGACGAAGCGGTCGCCTGGGTTCGCGAGCACTACCGCTCGCGGGCCGTCGAGACCCGGGGGCAGAAGCGCTGGATCGAGCAGGTCGCGACGTCGCTCGCGTGTTGAAGCGCGCCGCGACGGTGGGGGCGGCGCTGACGCTCGTCCTTGCGGGGTGCGGGTCATCGTCCTCCACCCCGACCGACCGCGCGCCGTCGGCGACGGTGTCGACCGCGACGGCTCCGACGGCGACCGGCACCAACCCCGGGGCCGAAGCGCCGGCTCCGGCCGAACCACCGATCGCGCTCCACGACGCGATCGGCCAGATGATCGTCACGCGGTACCTCGGTCCGACCCCGACGCCGACCGTGCTCGACGCGCTGCGCGAGGGCCGGGTGGGCGGGATCATGCTCTACGCCGACAACGTGCCGTCGCAGACGGTCCTCCGGCGCGCCGCGCGGCAGCTCGTCCGCGCCGCGGACGAGGGCGACCGTCCGCACCCGCTGATCCTGATCGACCAGGAGGGCGGCCGCGTCAAGCGCCTCAAGTCGATCCCACCCGACTTCAGCGGGGCCGAGATGGGGGCGGCACGCTCGCCGTACGCGCGTGCCCGGCGCGAGGGTCGGAAGACCGGCCGCGCGCTCCGGGAGATGGGCGTGACCGTCAACCTCGCGCCGCTTGCCGACGTGCCGGACCGCGCCCGGACGTTCCTCGAGAACCGGCCGTTCTCGCGATCGCCGGCGGTCGTGGCGCGCGCGGCCTGCGGCTTCGCGGAGGGGCTGCAGGAGCAGGGCGTCTCGGCGACGCTCAAGCACTTCCCGGGGCTGGGCCGCGCCCCCGGCCACACCGACGAGGAGTCGATCACCGTCGACGCCTCGGCGGCGGAGCTGTCCCGCGACCTGGC
>JBAZOW010000164.1:0-8327 GCA_041648495.1 Patulibacter sp. | reverse complement strand
CATGAGACAATTACCTTCATTCCTTATGAAGGTTTGGCCATGCCTCCAAAAATGAAAAAGAAAGAAAAACGGAGGAAAAAAAATGGAAATCATTAGCGGAAATAATGGAATCGAATCGGTGATGGCAGTGCAGTGTAACTGCTCCTGCGCAGGGCAATGCTCGTGTACTTATGGGGTGTACTCCACTTCATACTACTCAGTGCTTGGCGGAGAATCCCACCAGGCCTTTGTCAAACTGAACCCATAGGTTAATTGATCATAACCTATTTTTTGGAGTGAAAACAATGGAATTTGAAAGTCAATCCGGAACCACATATTATTATGATAACGAGATTGGTATAGCGTTTCCGTCACATCCTCTTCTTAAAAAAATGATTGCCGCTACCCCTCTGCATAAGGAGGAGATCTCCGTAGCAGGAGATGATGAAGATTTTCTCTTTTATAGCCGGTTTTTAGAAAAACTCAATAAGATCCGTCCGAAACGAAACACCCCGAGAAAGCACACGATTACGGCAGACGAGGTCAAATCGATGGTATTGCGTGAGGGGATGATCCAGATGACTCTGGGAGTGACCGAAGACTGCAATCTCAGATGTCGTTATTGCATTTTTTCTGATGTGTATACTCTCTCGCGGAATCGATCACGCAATGTAATGGATTTTCCGACAGCGAAAAAAGCATTGGATTATTATATGTCGTTATTCCTGGAAGGGCGTGAATATAACCCACTGAGGAGACCATCAATCGGTTTCTATGGGGGAGAACCCCTCCTGAATTTTGATCTTATCAAGAAATGCGTTCAATATCTCAAAACCGCCTATCCCGAATTGGATTTTCACTTTTCTGTTACAACGAATGGAACGCTCCTCACAAAAGAAAAAGAAGAATTTTTGAAAGAACATGGTTTTTACATATCCATAAGTATCGATGGTCCCAAGGAAGAACATGACCGGAACCGGGTATACCCGAACGGCAAAGGAACATTTTCAGATGTAATAAAAAATGCCAATCGGCTGATTGCAAGTGGGTATGACCGCTGCAATGCAATTTGTGTATTTGACTGGAAAAGTAACATATTTGATCTTGAAGCATTTTTCAGCCGCCCGGACGTTCCAAAGTTGTCAATTATTTCCTCTCCTGCAAAGCAGGGTGGATGTACTTATTTTAGCCAGTTTTCAGAAGAAGATTTCAAGGCTTTTAAAAATACTGAAAGCCGCGCTTTTCAGTATTATTTGGAACATGCTGCCCATGATATGGACTCGCACTCTTTTTTCTCCAAGTTCTTTTCTCTCTTTGCGAGCCGTTCCCTCTATTCAGTTCCGGTCTTGGTACCGCGGGAGCAAACGGCCCTTCCTTATTCAGGAACATGCGTTCCCGGAAGGAAGATATTTGTTGATTGTCAGGGAAACTTCCATCCTTGTGAGCGTATCAACCAGTTTTTCCCAACGGGCAATGTCCAATTCGGACTGGACTTCCAGAGAATTGCCGGCATCATGAACGAATATCTTGAACATCTGGACTCCTGTAATTCCTGCAGTATCAGTAAGACGTGCGGGTTTTGTTACACTCAATTTGCCCAGAAGGGGTGTTTTGATTATGCCTCCGATATCTGTAAAGATGTGGAAGATTTTAAAAAAATTGATTATTCCAGAACATTTACGATCGGTGAGAACCACCCGCATCTGCTGGACGTTACCGTTAAAGACTATTATTCCTGGCTTTCGAAGATATCCCCCACATTAGGTGATTAAACCATGTACTTCCGATTAAATCCCGAATGCTATTATATCAAAGGCGACCAGCAGGGTGCGATCTATGACCTTATCGAAGGAGATGTTTATGCCCTGTCCCCGGAGGAATCACGGAAGATTGATGCAAGTGAGGATAACTGTGCAGTTGATCCGGCGGATCCATTCCTTCGTGAGTTGAAACAACGGGTTGTAGGGAACTTTTATGAGAAAAAGGTGTTTATTGAAAAATTACGGTTGGGTTCCCCAATAGTGGAATACCAGGAGGGATTGCCCCCTGTTCTGATGAGGGCTGTTTTGGAGATTGGTAATCATTGTGATCGATCCTGCTGGTATTGTGGATCCCATGGGATCTCCAGAAGCAGGGGATGCTTTGGCTGCAACATCTGGGACGAAAAAGGAACCCCCGTGGACATAAACCGGTGGAAAGAGTTGATCGATGAATTACACAGTCTCCAGTGCCAGGCGCTCTTCATCAAAGGTGGGGATCTGACAAAAGAATGGGAAAAAACCCAGGAAATTCTTGAATATGCAAACAAACAATTTACATCAGTATTTGTTATCGGCCACATGAACCATTTCTCCAAAGAAGCCTGTGATTATCTGGAGAATAAGGCAAATCTGATACTCCAGACAGATAGTATCTCAGATATCGGCACACGACACCACTATTTGCTTACAACGGATTACCAGAAATCTCATGAATTATCCGGAAACCTTCCCACCAATGTTATAGTTGATATGGTATCCCGAAATTTTGATCCATTGCAGCCGGATTCCCCGTTAAATTCAAAAAAGAAAATATTGAAAACAAATCTGGGACAGTTCACGCATAATAATAAACTCCATCCATGCCTTGCCAACAGCATTACGATAACATGGAACGGTGAGGTGCTTCCCTGCCCGATGATGCGGAAACAATCCCTCGGAAATATCGGGGACCGGAAATTATGGACTTTTTTCAGGGGAGCCGAAGACAGCATCCAGAAATTCTGGAACATAAGCCTTAACAGCCTGAATAAATGCAGTAAGTGCGAATTCAGATACACGTGCACTGACTGCAGGGCTCTTGAAGTAGCAAAGACCGGCGACCTGTATAGCAAAGTTTTGTGCAACTATGATCCCTCAAAAGGAACGTGGCAACAACCAGCTGCTTAAGGATCTCATCCTTTCCCACCCATTTGCAATCATTGCGTTGTTACTCCTGAGTTTACTCGGGACATTATTTTCTCTTGCCACCCCCCTGATCATGGGCAATCTTATCGATACGGTTCTCATCGGAAAAGACACGTCATTACTGGTCCCGATCATCCTCGGGATGTCCGGATTATTTCTCGTTTCCGCACTGTCGGGTTATATTTCAAACAATCTCCGGGGTAAGCTGAACCTGGTACTTTTCAAGGAACTTGCAAATGATCTTTTTGGGTCGGTCCAGGAGGCCTCGCTATCGGATCTCCAGAAAATAAAAACCGGGGACCTGATGACAAGGACAATCGGGAATACCAATGTGGCAGTCCAGACGGTTACCTCAATTATCCCCCAGATTGTAGTCTCGGTTTTTTCTTTCATCCTGCCATTTGTGATCATGTTCACATTAAACCCGAAACTGGCGGTAATTGCATCGTTTCCCATCATCCTGTTTATCATTTCATCGGTGTATTACGGGAACAAGGTAAAAAAATACCAGCGGAGTTCGCTGGATTCCGCTGCCGGCATGAACTCGTTTTTAAAGGAAGCGTATTCGATTGTACCGCTGACAAAAGTGTTCTTACTGGAGCAGTGGATTCACGATAAGTTTGAAACCCACATGTCAAAATATTATGATGCCTCGTGGGATGTTGTCAGGGTATCATCGATGAGTTCTTCGATAGGGATGGTAATTTATGGGATACCGATATTATTGGTCCTCACGTTTGGCAGTCTTGAAGTCATCAGCGGATCGATGAGTCTTGGGACATTTACTGCCTTTATGGGGTATATCGGCCTGTTCTTCTCACCCGTCCAGATGCTCTCGGTTTTCTGGACGAGTTACAAGGGGTCGCTGGCATCATTTGACCGGATCGGAGAGGTTTTCTCGCTAAAAAAAGAGTCGTGGGGAGAGAACCAGTTGGCATCCGATGTTGAAAGAATTGAATTCAATAATGTCGGGTTTTCCTTTGATGAGAGGACCATTCTCAAAGGGTTCAATGCAACATTCATACGGGGAAGGAATTATCTCATAGGGGATAATGGCTCGGGAAAAACAACGCTCATCAAACTGTTATGCGGGATATACCGCCCGGATAAAGGATCGATCCTGATCAATGGCCTGGATCTTGGTTCGCTGAAGAAGGACTCGCTCAGGAAATCGGTGTCCGTTGTTTTTTCCGATGCTCTTGTCTTCGATGGCACAATATATGAGAATATTCTTATCGGGGATATCTCCGCATCACGTGAAGCGGTTGTGAGCGCAGCAAAAAAAGCAGAGCTTCATGAGTTCGTGATGCGGCTCCAGAACAAGTACGAGACCGAGGTCGGGGAGTCGGGCCTGAACCTGTCCAGCGGGGAGAAACAGAAGATCGCCCTTGCGCGGGTGATCCTGCGGGATTCACCGGTTATCATCTTTGATGAATTTACCCGTTCGATCGATGCGGAGTCGAAACGATCGATCTATTCAGTGATCAGGCAGCTGGAGAACAAGATCATCATCATCATCACTCATGATATGAATGATATCGAAAAGGAAGCGCGGGTGATCACGCTTGAACGGCGCATTGGTCTGGAAATCCATGACGCCCGACAGGTACTCCCTGCCGCTGACGCGCTCGCGGTATCGCGGGCCGGATAAGTTCCCTTTTTTCCGGGAAAATCCCGGACATGGATGTAATTACGGGCGTATCTTTTCAGGCATCACGAGTCGGGAATAACCATTCGCCCGGAACAATTCACGGTATTGGATTCCAATGGTTTTGAGGAGGGGCACCTCTTCGATTACGCCGCTTTTGACTGCTCAAACCAGGGTTGGCAGGGGGTCGATCCAAGGAAAAAATTTTAACGCCATTAAAATTTTATATCGCATTTGAAATTTTTTATCCGCATCCCTTTTTTTCATTATGAAACGTTGTAATGAGGCCACATTCAGGCTCTTGAATTCAGCATCGCTTGTCGGATTTTCCGGAGGGTTACGGTTTTACCTTGCATTTCTTCTTGCAGGTGTTGCACCGAATCTTCTGCTGGTCGTCGCAGCATCGCTGATCATCTATGCAACCTATACGCTGGACCGGTCGCTGGATAACAAGGAGGATGAAGTTAATCACAAGGAGTTCATGGGAGCCAGTAAAACCGCCGGGCTTGCTGCAAGCGCTATCGCCCTCATGGTCGGCATATCGCTCTTCTTCTCCAAGCAGTTATTTTCACCCCCGGTATTCCCGTTTATTGTAGGAATTCTTTATTCGCGGGGAATCCCGGTGGGAAAAAGGTGCATCAAACTCAAGGGAGGATCCGGGATTAAAAACCTGGTGATCGGCATCACCTGGGGGGGAACGATCGGTCTTGTCGTCCTGTCCACGGGGATGGTCACCGCAGCACTGGTGATCGCGATCTATTTCGGGATGAAACTGTTCATCAATTCCACCATATTCGATCTCAAGGATGTGGAAGGGGATCTTGCGGCGGGAATACGGACACTCCCCATTGTCCTCGGCGAGAAGAAACTGAAGTACCTCCTCTTTGCCATCTGCATTGTCCAACACATGATTATCGTAGTGGCAATGATGACCGGCATCCTTGCCCATGCCGGCGTTTTTCTCGCGTACAGCTTCATCGTGAGTGGGGCAGTAATCCTGTACTACTCGCCGACATTCGAGTCGGATGCGTCATGGTTGCGGCGGAAATTCCGGATCCTTGCCATCAATGGTGAGCCCATTGCCCTTGTGGCACTTAGTATTGTCCTTCCCTATTAATTGGACGAGATTTGCTCAGGTTATGGGAGAAAAGATCCTCCCCAAACCTTATTGCTGAAGGATCGTTGCTCACAATATCTCTTGTCGAGTCAAAAATGCCATTTTTCATGAAGAGACCCATTGAAAAATAACTATCAGTGACAATGTAGGCAAACCGGACATCGGTTTCATAGATTGACATACGGACATTATCATACTGGAGACATTCGAGAAGCATGTCATGGTACTCCTTTTTGATCTTTTTGTAAGCACTTTTCGTGAGGATTAGGTTTACTTCGTGCCCCTTCTCGGCAAGGGAGAGGAAAAAACGCGGGTATACCGGATGGACAAGGGGTGATAATCCCGCAACCTTTTTTGACCGGAGGATCATTTCCAGGAACTGGTTGTGCGGTTCGAAGCTGTCTTCTAATCCTGATTCGATAATATGAGGATTTTTTATCTCCCCAATCCTGACGAAAAACTCGGGTGGGAGGGCTTCTAGATCATGCTCCTGCCAGTATTTTTTCTGCTGGTCAATTACCGTGAGTGTCTTATCAAAGGGTTCAAGATGATATACCACAAGTCGTCCGAGATCCGTAAGCCGGAACAACCCCACCTCCTTGATAATTAATCCTTCATCTTCCAGAATTTTAATCTGGGGAAGCATGCCGGATGCTGTGACGTTTAACTGCGTTTTTATCTCGTCCCATAACCGGGGACCACTCCGTAGTAAGATTAAAAGCCGTTTTCGTTTTTCAGAGGTTGTGACAATTGCGATCAGGTCTGACATAATTATTTTCACTCATACCGCGATTATCAGATTTAACTATGCTAAAATTTTCTAACAAAACTAAAATGATTTAACAATACTATAATTTTTATTTATAATACGTATAAAACGACATAAACCTTTTTAAATAAATTCCGGTTGTGCTGAAATCCGGGGGCCAAGGAAAACCCCGGATTGCTCGACCCCAGTAATTCACTAATTTTTAGCCCGGACTCAAGAAAAGCATACGATCTAACCAGACCGCGTGCGCCGGACACGGTCACTATACGACAAAAAAACCCGCTGAATACTAAGACATCATCCAGAAACGTTGCGACCTGGTACCTGCTGACCATCATTTTGTTCCGGCCCCGGAATCTCCGGATGTCACTCCAATGGATTTTCCTGGTCCGTATTCTCAATGGTCCCGGAACGATTGACGAAGATACATTCCGGTTCTCCGGAGTTTCCGGTGGATTGGATGCGATGTGATGTGCTGACAATCCACTATGTACGGAGGAAAGGTCAGAGACGGACCGGGTTCGTACGATTTGTCTGGATTAAGGTATTCTCCAGAGCATTTTTTTTCAGGCAGACCCTGCTGAAAAATTTTCAATCGCGATCATGGGGTGATAGTTGGTGAGGCTACAATTGGATAATTATGCTACAAAATGCATGTACATGCTACAATATTTCCGGTTTTCCGGCGTGAGCGGTCGGGCCGATCAACCAGACCCTGCCTGAAAAAATGTGAGCGGGGGGTGAGGGGGGGTTGAAATTTTTTTGCCGGAGATCGATTGCGATACTAATATTGCGATGCTGATAATGGTGAAACTATTCACTTCAGGTTTTTGGCAGGTAGTGTACACTACCAGGATTCACGGAGGAACAATTCGTGAAGTACTGGGGTAAGGAAATTATATCAAAAAGATTCTCTGTTACATTTCAGGAATTGCCCATTTTACATCGGATTCGGTTTTATCGAGGATCTCTATCGGGAGTTGTAGGTTCCATCCATATTAACAGGACTGGATTTTTTCAGGTAATAGGAGAACAGGTCCTCCCCGTACCTGATCGCTGAAGGATCATTGCTCACAAGATCCCTGGTTGAATCAAAAATACCGTTTTTCATAAAGAGACTCATCGAAAAATAAATATCCGTAACAATATAGGCAAACCGGACCTCCTCTTCGTAGATTGAAAGCCGGGCATTTTTATACGGGAGTGCTTCAAGGAGCATATCATGATACTCCTTTTTGATCTTTTTGTAGGCGCCTTTCGTGAGGATCAGCTGGACATCACGCCCTTCCTTTGCGAGCGAGAGGAAAAAACGCGGGTATATCGGATGCACAATAGGTGATAATCCTGCGACTTTTTTTGACTGGAGGATCATCTCAAGGAACTGGTTGTGCGGTTCGAAGCTCTCTTCTATTCCCGCTTCGAGGATCTGCGGGTTTTTTATCTCTCCAAGCCGGAGGAAAAATTCGGAGGGGAGGGCTTCAAGATCATGCTCCTGCCAGTATTTTTTCTGCTGGTCAATTACCGTGAGCGTCTTATCAAAGGATTCAAGATGATATACCACAAGTCGTCCGAGATCCGTAAGCTGGAACTGCTTTCCCACTTTGAGGATCAATCCTTCATCTTCGAGAATTTTTATCTGGGGAAGCATACCAGAAGCGGTAACGTTCAGCTGCGTCTGGATATCGTTCCATAACCGGGGACCGTCACGTAATAAGATCAGCAGCCGTTTCCGCTTTTCAGAAGTAGTTACTACAGAGAGCAAATCAGACATATAATGATGGCCACCGGTTACAGGAATTAATTATATTCTTAAATTATTGGGTAGTACAAAAATTTTATTAATGATTTTTTATTGAGGCAAAGAGGTGA
>JBAZOW010000163.1:0-8386 GCA_041648495.1 Patulibacter sp. | reverse complement strand
AGCGACCGTCCCCGCGGCCGGCGGCGGCGTCGGCCTCGGGCAGCAGCAGCGGCACGCAGACGTTGCAGCAGGCCACCGTCGGGGCTTCCGCCTCGACGCCGCCGGCCACCGCGGGGTCGCCGAAGTGCCGCAGGACGGCCCGACGTCGGCACTGCTCGCTCTCGACGAACGTCCAGAGCGCCCGGTACTGCGCCCAGCGCTGTTGCTGCGCCTCGTGCGCCAGTTCCTGGACCTCCTGGCGCACGCGGGCGTCGTAGGGCCCGAGCAGCCGGCCGCGGACGCGGTCCGGAGGACTCGGCGCGGGCTGGACCATCCCCGCTTGGGTCAGGTGGCCGAAGACCGCGCGCGCCGTCTCGGCGTCGTTCGCCTGCACCCCGAGGTCGGGCAGGCCCAGGTCGAACCGGCCGTCGACGGCCCCACGCTCGATCGCGCCGGCGACCCGGTCGAGCGTCCCGTCGTCCAGCTCGGTGCGCTCGATGAAGTAGCGGTGCAGGCCCTTGTCGCGGCCGTCGGCGAGCAGGATCGCGCGGCCGGGCTGGCCGTCGCGGCCCGCGCGGCCGGCCTCCTGGTACCAGGCCTCGATCGACGGCGGTGCGCTGTCGTGGACGACGGTCCGCACGTCCGCCTTGTCGACGCCCATCCCGAACGCGTTGGTCGCGCAGACCAGCGGGACCTCGCCGGACATGAACCGCCGCTGGGCCGCGTCGCGACGCTCGCGGTCGAGTCCGGCGTGGTAGGAGACGGCCTCGACGCCGAGCTCCGCCCCGAGCTCGACCGCCAGTCGGTCGGCGTTGTCGCGGGTTCCGGCGTAGACGATCGCGGGCAGCGCGTTCGGTTCCTTCAGCGCGGTCAGCAGCCGCCCCCGGCGTTCGACCCGGCCGGAGCAGCGCCGCACGACGAACGACAGCGCCGGCCGGTCGAAGCCGGTGCGGACGTGGACGGGATCGCGCAGGTGCAACCGGCGCTCGATGTCGGCGGCGACCTGCGGCGTCGCGGTCGCCGTCGCCGCGAGGATCGAGGGGACGCCGAGCCAGCGCGCGGCGTCGGCGAGCCGGAAGTAGTCCGGCCGGAAGTCGTGGCCCCACTGGCTGACGCAGTGCGCCTCGTCGACCACGAACAAGCCGACGCGAGCGTGGCGGATCCGGTCGAGGAAGGCCGCCGAGCCGAACCGCTCCGGAGCGACGTAGAGCAACCGGACGTCCCCGGCCACCGCGCGTTCGAGCGTGGCGTAGTTCTCGCTCGGATCCTGCTGGCCGCTGAGCAGCGCGGCCGGCGGGGTCGGAAAGCTCGCGTGCGCGGCGACCCGCGCGTTGAGCTGCTCGACCTGGTCGCGCATCAGCGAGACCAGCGGCGAGACGACCAACGTCAGGTCGTCCCGGCAGAGCGCGGGCAGCTGGTACGTCAGCGACTTGCCCGCGCCGGTCGGCATCACGACCAGCGCGTCGCGACCGGAGAACGCGGCGCGGGCCGCGTCCTCCTGCCCCGGCCGGAACCCCGGGTGGCCGAAGACCTCGCGCAGCGTGGCCAGCAGCGGGTCCGAGGAGCTCAGGCCTGCACCATCGGCAGCCGGCTCTCGAGCGCGAACTTGCCGAGATGCGTCTCGGTACCCGCGATCGGGTAGTCCCCGCTGAAGCAGGCGTCGCAGTGCGTGCTGCGCTCGCCCTTGACCGCCTCGTAGACCGCGTCGAGCGTCAGGTACGCCAACGACTCGCAGCCGATGTGCTGCCGGATCTCCTCGACCGTGCGCTCGTGGGCCACCATCTCCTCGCGGCTGGACATGTCCACGCCGTAGTGACAGGGGTTGCGGATCGGCGGCGCGGTGATCCGGAAGTGGACCTCGCGGGCCCCGGCGTCGCGCAGCATCTTCACGAGCTGGCGGGTGGTGTTGCCGCGGACGATCGAGTCGTCGACCACGACCAGGCTCTTGCCCTCGACGACCTCGGGCAGCGGGTTGAACTTCAGCCGCAGGCCCTGCTGGCGCAGCTCGTTGCCCGGCTGGATGAAGGTCCGCTGGACGTAGCGGTTCTTGACGAACCCGTCCTCGACCGGCACCCCGCTGGCCCGCGCGAAGCCGCGCGCGCCCGGGATCCCCGAGTCCGGGACCGGGACGACGATGTCGGCGCCGTCCACCGGGAAGTCGCGGGCGAGCAGCTCGCCCATCCGGATCCGGCTGCGCTGCAGCAGCTGGCCGTTCATCCGCGAGTCGGGGCGGGCGAAGTAGATGTACTCGAACAGGCAGGACGCGCGACGCTGGCCGGGCAGCACCATCCGGCTGGTCACCCCGCGCTCGTCGAGGATCACCAGCTCACCGGGCTCGACGTCGCGCTCGTACTTGGCGCCGATGATGTCCAGCGCGCAGGTCTCCGACGCCACGACCCAGCCGGTGTCGCCGATCCGGCCGAGGCACATCGGACGAATCCCCTGGGGATCCCGGAACGCGTGGACGCGGTCGCGGTCCATCACGACCGTCGAGTAGGCGCCGTGCATCCGCGGCATCGCCTGGACGATCGCCTGCTCCAGGCTGTCGGCCTCGGCCGTGGCCAGCAGCGCGGCCATGATCTCGGAGTCCGTCGTCGCGCGGAAGTGGACCCCGCGGGCGACGAGCTCGCTGTGCAGCTCGACGGCGTTGACCAGGTTGCCGTTGTGCGCCAGCGCCAGCTCGCGCACGTCGTTGCGGTGGATCGGCTGGGAGTTCTCCCAGTCGTTGCCGCCCGTGGTCGAGTAGCGCGTGTGGCCGACCGCGATGTCCCCGGACAGGGCCCGGAGATCGTGCTCGGTGAAGACCTGGCTGACCAGGCCCAGCGCGCGCTGGGTGATGATGTAGCCGCCCAGGTCGGCGGCAGCGATGCCCGCCGATTCCTGGCCGCGATGCTGCAGGGCGTAGAGCCCGTAGTAGGCGAGCTTGGATACGTCGTGCCCGGGAGCGTAGACGCCGAAGACCCCGCATTCGTCGCGGGGACCCTCACGGTGATCAAGCGTGTCAGGAACCATGAACCGGCGCCGGGTTTCGGGAGCGGAATTTCACCGCGACACCACCAGCGAGGGTAACAGCCGGTTCACCCGATTCCCCCGCCCGCCCACGAGCATCCCCTCGTTGCGGGACGTTTGCGCGAGCGGCGCGTCGGCCGTCGCCGTCGGCACAGCCCGGGCGCGCGGTACATTCGGTGGGTGCTGACCCGCCCGCCGCTCGTCCCCGGTCCGCTGTCGCCCCGCCGCAAGATCCCCCGCGAGATCGCCCGGCCGTCGTACGCGCTGCTCGGCGATCCCGGCCCGGTCGTCCCCCCGCGGCCGCGCACGCCGGAGGAGCTGGAGGGGATGCGCCACGCCGCGCAGGTCGCCAGCGACGCGCTCGCCGCGGCCGCCGCCGCGATTGCCCCCGGGATCACCACCGACGAGCTGGACGCGATCGCCCACCAGTCGATGATCGACGCGGGCGCCTACCCGTCGACGCTCAACTACCGGGGCTACCCGAAGTCGACCTGCATCTCGATCAACGAGGTGATCTGCCACGGCATCCCGGACACCCAGACCCGGCTGCACGACGGCGACATCGTCTGCATCGACGTGACCGCCTACATCGACGGGGTTCACGGCGACCTCAACCAGACGTTCGCCGTCGGCGACGTCGACCAGCGCTCGCTCGACCTGATGGACATGACCCGGCGGGCGCTCGACGCCGGGATCGCGGCGGTCAAGCCGGGCCGGCAGGTGCGTGAGATCGGCAAGGCGATCGAGAAGGCCGTCCGCAACCGCTACGGGATCGTCCACCAGTTCGGCGGCCACGGGATCGGCCCCGCGTTCCACGACGGCCTGCACGTCCAGCACAACTACGACCGCCGCGGGACCGAGAAGCTGTTCGTCGGCCAGACGCTGACGATCGAGCCGATGCTGACCCTCGGCCGGCCGGACGCCCGGATCTGGGAAGAGGACGGCTGGACCGCCGTCACCGTCGACGGCTCGCGCTGCGCCCAGGAGGAGCACACGCTCCTGGTCACCGAGGACGGCGCCGAGGTCCTGACCCGTCACGTCCCGCTCTAGGGACCCGGAGCCCGTTCGCGAGGTCGCGGTCCGCGGCGGCCGTTCGCCCGGACCGCGGTCCGGGTAATCGGGCGTCGATCGTCCCCCGGCACGTACCTCGACATCGTCGTCGTCGGCGCGCTACCGTCCGCAGTCCACGGCGTCGTTCGCGCCGGTGACCCGTCAGAAGGACCCGGCATGCCGTATCGCTCGACCATCAGGGGGACCCGGTCCCGTTCGGCGCTCGCGTTCGCGCTCGCCGTCGTCGCCGTCCTCGTGCCCGCCACGGTCTCGTCCGCCTCGCCATGGACCTCCGTGGACCCCGAGCCCGCGGCCACCCCGCGGATCGTCGGCGGCACCGTGCTGCCCAACAACTCGACCGCGCCCTACACCGTCGCGATCCAGACGCAGTTCGCCGAGGGCACGTTCGGCGGTTGCAGCGGCACCGTGATCGGCCCGCAGCACGTGCTGACCGCCGCGCACTGCTTCGTCCGGGACAACGTCGCCGCGCTCGCCCAGAACATCCGGGTCGGCGTCGGTCAGCACGAGATCGTCAGCCCCGAGGGGCGTGCCGCGGTCACCGTGCTCCCGGTCGGGACCGTGCGGATCCACCCCCTCTACAACTCGGCGACGTTCACCGACGACGTCGCCGTGCTGACGCTGATCCAGCCGATCGACTTCTCGACCGGACGGGTCGCTCCGCTGCCGCTCGCCCCGGTCGGCACGCTGCTGCCCAGCAACAGCCAGGTCCGCGTGACCGGGTTCGGAGCCAGCTCGGCGACCGCGAACGACTTCGGCACCCTGCGCGCCGTGGACACGCGCAGCGAGTTCTCCTCGCTCTGCGGCACCGATGCCCCGGCCGTGATGCTCTGCACCTTCCGCTCCGGGCACGCCGCCTGCGAGGGCGACAGCGGCGGCACCGCGACGATCCAGCGCGGCGGGCAGCTGATCGGCGTGACCAACACCGCCGTGCGCGACTGCGCCGCCGGACTCAACCTGTTCGCCAACGTCGCCGCCCCCGAGATCCGGACGTTCATCGACGCCGCGGTCGCCGAGATCGACGTGCCCGCCGTGCAGATCCCGATCGCTCCCCGTGGCGGGCGCGCGGTGCGGGTCTCGGGCACGACGCGGGCCGGGCGCACGGTGACCTGCCTGCGCGGCACGTGGACGGGCGACAAGAACCGCTACCGCTACCGGTTCCTGCGGTTCAAGGGCGACCGCGCGCAGACCACCGCCGACCGTCGCAAGCGGACCTACCGCCTGCGCCGCGACGACCGCGGTTGGAGGATCAGCTGCGCGGTCGAGGCGTCGAACGTCGGCGGCTCGGGGATCGCGCTGGGCCGCACCCTGCGCCGGGTGCGCTGAGAGGCGCGGGCGCGCATCGCATCGGCGCCTGCACCCCTCAGAGGCCGTCCCCCGACGCATCTCGGGGGAGGCGGATCTCGGGGGAGGCGGGGCAGACCGGGCGCGAGGCACGACCCTCGGCAGTACGGGTGGCCGCTCGTCTGGCGTCGCACCGTGACCGAAGCGTGACGTCGCGCACCGAATTCCACCCGAGCGGTTGACGGGACAGCCAATCGCGGAAGCCGTCCACCCCCGTCGCTACCGTCCTTTGCGTGGCGTGGCATACCCAGCGACTCGCGGCGTTCGACATCGAGACGACCGGGATCAACACCGAGGACGACCGCGTGGTCACGGCGGCGATCAGCCTGGTCGGCGTCGGGCTGACGACGGAGAGCCGGGACTGGCTCGTCGATCCCGGTATCGAGATCCCCGCCGGCGCCGCGGCCGTCCACGGCATCACCACCGAGCAGGCGCAGGCCGAGGGGCAGGACCCGGCCGCGGCGATCGAGCAGATCACGGCGGCGCTCGCCGAGCAGCAGCTCGCCGGCGTGCCGATCGTCGCGTTCAACGCGCGCTTCGACCTGACGATCATCGACCGCGAGGCGCGCCGCCACGGCGTCGTCCCGCTCGTCGACCGGATCGGTGGTCCGGAGGCGCTGCTGGTGATCGACCCCTACGTGATCGACAAGCAGGTCGACCGCTACCGCTCCGGCAAGCGCACGCTGGGAGCCGTCTGCGAGCACTATCGCGTCCCGCTGGTCAACGCCCATGCGGCCAACGCCGACGCGCTCGCCGCCGCCCGCGTGGCGTGGCGGATGGGCTCGACGATGATCGACGTCGGCGGGTACGACCTCCCGACGCTGCACGTCCAGCAGGTCGCTTGGGCCGCCGAGCAGGCCGCGTCGCTGGAGCAGTACTTCGCCCGTCAGGGCCGGGACGAGCGGGTCGAGCCCGCTTGGCCCTGCGTGCCGCTCCCGCGGCCCGTGCTCTACGCGGTCTGAGGGCCTCCGAGCGGCGGCCCGCCTGCATGCGCGGTGTCGCGCTGTGCGACAGCGGAACGTCGAGATCGACGATCTGCAGGCATCGCATGCGCCGCGTCGTCCTGCTCGCCGGCCGGGCGAGCAGGACGACGATCTGCACGCGGTTAGGCGAACAGGCGACCGAGCGCCGCGTGGGCGTCGCCCATCGCGTCCAGGCCGACCTGGGCCTGCTCGTCGCCGCAGCGGACGTCGAGCGCGTCGCCGCCGACGGTGCCGATCACGACGACCGGCACCCGCCCGCCCGCCTGGTCCGCCAGGGTCGCCAGGGCCTCGGCCGAGCCGGTGACGACGAAGCCGCCCGGCGCCTCGCCGAACAGGGTCGTGCGGGCATCGGTGCCCGCCAACGGGGCCAGCTCGACGGTCGCGCCGATCCCCCCCGCCAGCGCCGACTCGGCGAGCGCGACCAGCAGGCCGCCCTCGGCGATGTCGTGGGCGCTCGACAGCGCGCCGGTGCGGACCGCCTCGCGGACCGCGACGATTCCCGCGACCGTGGTCTCCAGGTCGACGGCAGGCAGGCCATCCGGCAACGCGCGGCCCTCGAGCTTGGACAGCTCGGACAGCTCGATCTGCGGCGCGAACGACCCGACCAGGGCGATCAGGTCGCCGTCGCGCTGGAAGCCCAGCGGCGCGGTCACCGTCACGTCCGGGACCTTGCCGACCATGCCGACGACCGGCGTCGGGTAGATCGGGCCGGCGGTGCCCTCGTTGTAGAGCGAGACGTTGCCGCCGACGACCGGCGAGCCGACCGCGCGGCAGGCGTCGCCCAGGCCGCGCACGGCCTCGGTCAGCTGCCAGGCGATGTGCGGCTTCTCGGGGTTGCCGAAGTTCAGGTTGTTGGTCAGCCCGAGCGGCTCGGCCCCGACGCACGCCAGGTTGGCCGCGCACTCCAGGACGTTCCAGACGGTGCCGGCGTAGGGATCGGCGGCGACCCGACGGCCGGAGCCGTCGATCGAGACGCCGACGCCCGAGATCGTGCCGCCGTCGGCCAGGCGCTTCGCCTCGGCCTCGGCAAGCTCCGGCGCCCCGACCGCGCCGAACAGGCCGGGAGGACCCGGAACCTGCAGCACGGCGGCGTCGGTCTGGCCCGGGCGGCGCACCGTCCGCGACTGAACCAGGCAGTCGTACTGCTCGAACAGCGGACGACGGTCGGCGATGTTGGCGCTGCGCAGCAGGGCGAGCGTCGCGTCGCCGGCGGCCAGGCCCGCGTCGATCCGCTTCGGCGGCGCCGGGTAGATCGGCTCGCTGGGCTTCTCGGGGAAGATGTCGTAGAGCGGGCAGTCGTCGACCAGCGCCGGGATCGGCATGTCGCCGACCAGGTCGTCGCCGTCGAAGATCCGGAAGTTCCCGGTGTCGGTGACGACGCCGATCGCGGTCCCGTGGACGTCCCACTTGTCGGTGATCGCGATCACCTGGTCGACCTTGTCCGGGGTGACGACGCAGAGCATCCGCTCCTGCGACTCGGAGACCATCACCTCGAACGGCTCGAGGCCCTCCTGGCGCCGCGGCACCAGCGCCACGTCGAGGTCGAGGCCGACCTCGCCCTTCGACGCCATCTCGGACGCCGCCGAGGTCAGCCCCGCCGCGCCGAGGTCCTGCAGCGACACCAGCAGGTCCTTGTCGAGCAGCTCCAGCGAGCACTCGACCAGCTTGCTCTCCTCGAACGGGTCGCCGACCTGGACGGTCGGGCGCTTGTCGGCATCGTCGTCGCCGAGCTCGGCCGACGCCAGCACCGACGCGCCGCCGATGCCGTCGGCGCCGGTCGAGGCGCCGAACAGCACGATCACGTTGCCGACGCCCGTCGCGGCGGAGCGGATCAACCGCTCCTCGCGGACCAGGCCGAGCGCCATCGCGTTGACCAGGCAGTTGGTCTCGTACGGACCCTCGAAGTAGACGTCGCCGCCGATGTTCGGCACGCCGATCGAGTTGCCGTAGTGGCCGATCCCGCGGACCGCGCCGTCGAGCAGGAAGCGCGCGCGGCCGTTCTT
>JBAZOW010000162.1:0-8388 GCA_041648495.1 Patulibacter sp. | reverse complement strand
GATGCAGGGCGCCGGCCTGCGTATCGAGGGCGTAGAGGTAGATGCCTCCGCCGGCCACGGAGCCGGCCACGATGGGCCTGAAGGTGTAGAACCAGATGTAGCGCGCGTCCGGCGACTGCCCGAGCAGCGTAGGCCCGAAGCCCGATCCGCCGTCATCCGGGTCGAACGGCGCCAGCAGGTTCACGAGCGAATCGTCGTCGGCCGACCAGCGGTAGATGCCGAACAGGCCGTCGTTGGTCAACGGCAAGCGGCTGGAGGTGAACGTCACCGACCGACCGTCCGCCGACGCGAACACGTCCGCGGCTCCTCGCTGCACCGTTTGGTCATCGCCGGTGCGGTGCGAGCGGGAGATCAGCCGGGTGCCCTCTCCGGCGACGTGCTGGTACAGCGCCCGCTGCCCCTCGTTCGAGGGGCCAAACGACGCGTAGAACCACGTCCGCGTGCCGTCCTCCGACAGCGGACGCCAGCGACGGGGCGTCGTGTTCGCGAGCCGGTTGCTCACGTCCAGCAGGTCTCCTTCGGTCGTGCGACTGGCAACCGTCAGCTCGCCGTCCCGCCACAGGTAGGTCGTCAAGCGACCGTCATCCGGAACGCTGTCCAGAAGCGGCGTCTCGGACACGACGGTGAGCGCGGAAAGATCGGCATTGCCGCCGACGTAGCGGAACTGACCACCGAAGTCCGCCAGTCGCTCGTGGAAGAGCTTCGACTCGATCGCGACGACCAAGCGGAAGGAGCTCGGCTTCGTCAGGTCGCGGATGTAGAGGTTGCTCCCGCCCTCGATCGCCCCCGGGCTGAGCGCCTGCGTGGAGGACATGACGGCCTTCGTACCGTCGTCCGACAGGCCGTAGGTGGACTTGATCGAGAATCCGGGTGCGATCGCCAGCGGGCCATCGACCCCCCGGGTGGTCCATCCCGCGGCCCCGCGACCGCCGAGGTACGTGGTCTCGTACGTGACGGTCTCGGCGCCGGCGAACAGACCGGCCGCGTAGAACATCGAGCGGTCCCCGTCCGGGGACGTCACCACGGCCGACGTGTTCATGATGTCGTTGCCGCCCTTGTCGACCGGCGAGACCTGCTCCCACGCTCGACAGTCGGGCAGCTGGGCGGCGGCACCCGTGCGGTACTGGGCGTTGGTGCAGTCGTCGGCGACCGCGGTGGCGGCTCCTGGGTACGCGAAGCCGAGCGCCGCTGCGGCAGCCAGCGCCGCGCGCATCTTGCGGGGTTGTCTCATCGTCTCTCCTGGTGGTCTGATTCGTCGTTTGGCGCGCGGTGCGCCCGGACCGAGCGGTGCGCCCGGACCGAGCGGTGCCCAACCCGTCTGGGTGGGCACCGCTCGGCCGTCGGCGCCGGCGGCCGGTGCTACTTGCAGCCCATGCTCAGCTGCGTCGAGCCCGAGCGGACCCGCTTGCTGTGCCCCGTGAAGCGCAGCGTCGCGCGACGGTCGGTGCTGCAGGCGCTCCGCGTGACCTCGAGGATCCCGTTCTTGCCGCCGTTGAGCCGCAGGTCGAACTGGCTGACCGGTGCGTCGGGAAGCCCCTCGAACTGCGCGACGAGCTTCTTGTTCTTCACCGTCGTGGTGGCGCGCACGTTGATCTGCACGCCGTTCCCGCGCAGCGGCAGCACGAGCGTCGGCAGGGTCGCGACCTTGCGGCCCGTCGACGTGGTCCGCTCGCCCTTCACGAAGTAGACCGGGCCGGTCAACGTCGCGGGCAGCAGCGGCGACTTCACGCTCGCGGTGCCGACGATCGACTCCTTCGGGCACTTCGGGTCCTTCGTCGCGCCGACCGCGGTCTCGCAGAGCGCCTTCGCGTTCTGCGGGTCCAGCGCCAGCGTCAGCGGCATCGTCACGTCGACCCGCCGCAGGCCCGTCTGGGACTTCGGCATCGTCATCCGCGCCTTGATGCCCGGATGCCCGCCCTTACGCAGCGTCCGGCCCTTGCCGACCAGCTGCAGCGAGAGCTTCGGCGACAGCGGCAGGGCCTCGCAGCCGCCGACCTGGAACCGGCTCGACACCGGTGCCGTGGCACCGCCGAGCGCACCGATCGAACCGCTGACGTCCTTGCGGTCGCAGTTCGTCGGGTTGACCGTGAAGTCCTTGCGGTCGAGGACCAGGTCGAGCTTCCGCAGGCGCACCGGGATCCCCGAGAGGATCGTCGGCAGCGGATCGCTGATCGCGGTCACCTGGGTGGTCTCCGGATCGATGTGCAGCGCCTGGCGAACGACGACCATGCCGAGGTTGAGCGGACCGGCGAACACCGGAACCCGAACCGACAGCCCGTAGGGCGCGCCCTTGTACGGCCCGGTCAGGAAGACCTCGCCGGGCAGCGGGAACGGCTTGGAGCCGGTGCCGGCGGTGACCGTCACCGAGCCGACGCGCGACACCGGGTTGCACGAGCCGTTGCCCGCCTGCGCGTCGTTGCAGAGCGGCACGCCGTCGATCTTCGCCAACAGGCCCGGCGGCAGCGCCACCGACACGTCCTTGATGGGGGCGTGCCCGTCGGCCCGCGTGAGCGAGACGGCGAACGGCGAGAACAGGCCGGCGGTCGGCGACTTGGTGTTGGCGGTGAAGCCGGGGACGAAACCCCCGAGGCCCGGGACGCAGTCGACGTTGAACCCGTCGGTCAGCCCGACCGCGGGCTTCCCCGACCACGGCGTCGCCGCGGCGTGGACCATCTGGTACCCGCACGTGGGCGGGGTCGTCAGCGGTGCACGGTCACCGCCGTCGAGCGTCACGCGCATCGTGTTGAACGGCAGCTCGGGGTTGTCCGCGAACGTGACACGCAGGCGCCCCGTCCCCGGATCGGCATCGATCCGACCCGCGAGCTTGATCACCACGCCGTCGCCCTCCGCCGTGAGGTACATGGCGAGCGTCGTGTTGAACGGGTTGTCGTTCTGGGCGGCCAGGTACGCCTTGCCCCGCAGCGGCTGCTCGAGCAGCGGGGTGTCGATCGTCACCGACCCGAGCGCCGAGGCGTCCGGGCAGGCCGCCGGTGCCTTGCTGCTCAACGCGACCTGCGCAGGCGAGCACGAGGTCAGACCGTCGGCGGCCGACGGGTTCACGTTCATCCCCTCCGGCAGCACGATCGTCAGATCCTTCAGGTGCGCGCTGGCCGGGACCTGCGGGTTCTCGGACTGCGGTACCGAGACGGTCACGTCCAGGCCGGTCGGACTGTCAGGGGTCGAGGTGGTCGGCTGGACCCGAACCGACGGACTGAACGGCAGCGACTCGCAGCCGGTGATCGTCAGCGGCTCGCCGGTGACCCGCTGGGTCGTGGTGGACTTCGGGCTGGATGCGTCGGGCCGCAGCCACGATGCCGCGTCGGCCGTGAAGCGCAGCGGCTCGCCGGTGCACCGTCCCGGGTTGGTGACCAACGGCTTCTCCGCGACGTTGGCGGGACCGGTGACCAGCGAGTAGTCCGGTCGCGAGGTGATCCGCTCGGCGTCGTGGACGGCAGCCGCCGGCACGCCCCACAGAACGATCCGGGTGCCGGTCAGCGGCAGCGCTTGGGAGATCCCGCGGACGCTTGCGGACAGGCCGTAATCGCCATCACTGCGCACGTAGCCGTTGAGCTTGATCGTCGTCTTGACGACGTTGAACCCGAACTGCGCCGGCATGCCGGGCGGCGGGACCAGGTTGTAGATCGGGAACGACTGCTCGAAGCCGCTCAACCCGACCCACGCGACGCCGATCTGACTCGACAGCGGACACCACGCGGAGTAGTCCGTCGACAGCAGCCGGTTGGTGCAGGTCGGCATCGCCGTCGGGTTGAAGATCAGCCCGCGCGGTAGGTCGACGTCGACGTCCTTGACGCTCTCGACGACGTCCTGCCCGCCCCAGTCGTTCACCTCCGCCGGGTACTGGAGGTCGAACGTCACGTCGGGGTACGCCCCGGCGGTCAGCTGGGGGCGGTCCGGGGTCGGGCTCTCCACGGTCCCCGGGTTGGTCAGTCCGACCCCGAAGTCGCGCAGCTCGTACGCCTGCGAGGGAGCCGCGGCGGCGAACGCCGCGACCGTGGTGACCGCCGCCGCGGCCAGGCAGCGAGTGATCGAGATCCTCATCGGGCACCGCCCTTCTTGCTCGTGCTCGTTCGGTTCGCGGTCAGCGTCACCGTCTTGCGGTACTCCTTGATGTCCTCCGAGTACTCGACCGCCAGGCGCAGCCGCAGCTTGCCCTTGCGACGCAGCTCGCTGCGGGCGGCCTTCGTGAGCCGCAGGCTCAGTCGGTAGGTCGCGGCCTTGGTCGCCTTGCGGGTCGCGCGGGCCGCGGTCCGTCCGCTCTTTCCCGCGATCGTGCCGGTCAGCGTGGCGCGCACGGTGCCGGACCCCGTCACCGAAACGGGCACCAGTAGGCGACCGGTCCGCGCGGCGGTGCGCAGCGCGCTCGCCGAGACGGCGCGAACCCGGAGGGTGGGCGCCGGACCGACGACCGGGGCCTCGAACTGCGCCGCCCCGCCCAACAGCGGGCGCTCCGGCTGCGGCACGACCGAGGGCCGGCAGCTGTCGCCGTTGCAGCCTCCGCTCGGGTCGCGCGGTGCGACGTGCTGGGACGCGATCCCTCCGCCGATCCGGGCGACGTACAGGTCGGCCAGCACGTCGACGTCCTGCGGGACCAGGCGGTCGGCCGTCGTGAAGAAGACGCTGTTGCCGTCCGGGGCCGCGTCGCCGAAGGTCGCCGCCTCGCCGCTGACGCCGGAGCTCACGAGCGCCAGGCCACGGCCCGGGGTGTACTGGTAGACGTCCGCGACGTCGTTGCCGTCACCGGGAACCAGGCGCTCGCTGCTTTCGAAGAAGACCCGACCGTCGTCCAGCACCGCCCGGCTCTGGCGACCGTCGAAGGTCGTCGCCAGGTATCCGAAGCCGGCCGCCGGGCCGTTGCGCCGGGTACCTTCCGGTCCGCAGGACAGGCACTCGGGGCCCTCCGACGGGGTCTCTACGCTCCAGCGGTAGACGTTGCCGCAGAACCCGTCGTCGCCCGGGTTCCCGAACGTCCGGCAGACCGGGTCCTCGTTGTCGAAGCCGCCGATCGAGGCGAAGCTCTGGAAGGCCACGTGACGGCCGTTGTCGCTGAAGCGCAGGCCTGGGGCGTAGAAGCCGCTCCGCGGTTGCCCCGCCGCGAGGTGCAGCTGATCGGCTTGCGTGTCGAGCACGTACAGGCGGGCGGCGTTGGGTACCTCGGAGTCCGGAACCAGTGCCTTCGATGTGGTGAACCAGACGAAGCGGCCGTCTGGCGATACCGCCTGCATGAACATGCCGGCGAGATTCCCCAGACCAGGCGTGACGTGCGGCGCCAGCAGGTCGACGAGCTCGTCGCCGTCCTCGCTCCAGCGGTAGATCGACCCGGTCGTGATACCCGCATCGGAGGTCGCGTCGGTCAGCTGCCGGTCCGCGACGAAGGTCAGCGTGCGGCCGTCCGGCGAGGCGATCGCGGAACCCGACGGGATGGGCGCCGTGGGATCGTCCCCGGCCCGGTGCGAGCGCGAGACCAGCGTGCTGGTCGACTGGGTCGCGACCCGCTGGTAGAGACCGCGATAGCCCGACTCGCCGGCGAAGAACCAGGTGCGCGTCCCGTCCTGAGAGATCGGGCGTAGCGACCGCAGCCCGGTGTCGGCCGTGGTGGCGAGCTGGTAGATCCCGGGGGTCGAACCGTCCGGCAACCGGGTGGCGAGCGTCATCTCGCCGTCGTTCCACAGATAGAACTGGCGGATGCCGTCCTGCGTGCCGTCCGGCGCCCCATCGACCAACGGCAAGCTGGACGAGAGGACGATCGCCGAGAGGTCCGCGTTGCCGCCGATGTAGAAGCCCTGGCCGCCGAAGCCGGTCAGTTCGTTGTACAGCGCCGACGACGCGTCGGAGAGGATCAGGCGGAAGGCGTTGGGCTGCGTCAGGTCACGGACGTAGAGGTTGCTGCCCCCCTCGATCGCGCCCGGCGCCAGTGCCCGGCTGCTGACGACGACGGCTTTGGTCCCGTCTTCCGACATCCCCAGCGTCGCCTTGATCAGGATCGACGCCGGGCTCAGCGCCGCCTCGACGCCGCGGGTGGTCCAGTCGCCCGGGCCGCGAGAGCCCGAGTAGCCGGTCTCGTAGGTCACCGTCTCCGCGCCCGCGAACGCTCCCGCGGCGTAGAAGAACGCACGGCTGCCGTCCAGCGACGACACCACGGCCGACGTGTTCATGATGTCGTTGCCGCCCTTGTCGACCGGCGAGACCTGCTCCCACGCTCGACAGTCGGGCAGCTGGGCGCCGGCACCCGTGCGGTACTGGGCGTTGGCGCAGTCGTCGGCGACCGCAGACGTCGCACCTGGTCCGGCGAGCCCGGCGACCGCGGCGGCGGCCAGCACCACTCTCACGCGTAGAGCGTTTTTCATCTTTCCCCTCCCTGGGAATCCCTAACGGAACTGCACTGCGCCTCATGGGTACTGGTTGTACCAGCCATGAGTGAGCAACTAGACGGAACGTACTAGTTGACGTCTGTGCACGCAACTCCGTAGTGATCGGAAACGCTCGGGCGAACTGCGTGTTCCCCGTACACGTGTTTCCAGACGGAGGTAAAGGGCGTTCCAGCCTGCGCAGCGCGCGAGGCGACTGCGCGGCGCCCGGGATCAGGCGGCCGCGCAGTCCGGCGAGCGCGTTAGCCCGCGGCGGCGGCGAGCGCCTGATCGAGGTCCTCGATCAGGTCGTCGATGTGCTCGATGCCGACCGACAGGCGGACGAGGTCCGGCGACACGCCGGCCGTCTTCAGCTCGTCCTCGTTGAGCTGGGCGTGCGTGGTTGACGCGTTGTGGACGGCCAGCGACTTCGCGTCGCCGATGTTGACCAGGTGGCTGAAGACCTTCAGCGCCTCGATGAACTTGCGGCCGCCTTCGAAGCCGCCCTTCACGCCGAACGCGACCAGGCCGCCGAAGCCGCCGTTGAGGCTGCGCTTGGCGACCTCGTGGTACGGATCGTCCTCGAGGCCCGGGTAGTTCACCCACTCGACCGACGGGTGGTTCTTCAGGTGCCTGGCGACCGCCAGGCCGTTCTCGTTGTGCCGCTCCATCCGCAGCGAGAGCGTCTCGACGCCCTGCAGGATCAGGAAGGCGTTGAACGGCGAAAGCGCCGCGCCGGTGTTGCGCAACAGCACCGTCCGGGCGCGGAGCACGTAGGCGACAGGGCCGGCGGCCTCGGTCCAGACGACGCCGTGGTACGACGGGTCGGGCTTGGCCAGCGTCGGGAACCGGTCCGGCTGCGCCGACCAGTCGAACGTGCCCGAGTCGACGATCGCGCCGCCGATCGAGGTGCCGTGGCCGCCCAGGTACTTGGTCAGCGCGTGGACCGCGATATCCGCGCCCTGCTCGAAGATCTTGGCGCCGATCGGGGTCGGGACGGTGTTGTCGACGACCAGCGGCAGGCCGTGCTCGTGCGCCTTGTCGGCCCAGGCCTTGACGTCGAGGATGTTCAGCTTGGGGTTGCCAACCGTCTCGGCGAAGACCAGCTTGGTGTTCTCGTCGACCAACGCGTCGACGGAGGCCGGGTCGTCCGCATCGGCCCAGCGGACCTCGATCCCGTACTGCGGCAGCGTGTGCGCGAACAGGTTGTAGGTGCCGCCGTAGAGCTGCGTGACCGACACGATGTTGTCGCCGGCGGTCGCGATGTTCAGCACCGAGTAGGTGATCGCGGCCATGCCGGACGCCGTCACGAGCGATGCGGCGCCGCCCTCGAGCAGGGCCAAGCGCTGCTCCAGCACATCCCACGTCGGGTTCATGATCCGCGTGTAGATGTTGCCCGGCTTGGCGAGCGCGAACAGGTCGGCCGCGTGCTGGACGTCGTCGAAGACGTACGACGTCGTCTGGTAGATCGGCACCGCGCGCGAGTTCGTGGCCTCGTCCGGCGACTGCCCACCGTGGATCGCGATCGTCTCGGGGCGGTAGTTCGGCTGCTCGTCGGTCATGACGAAGAGCCTACCGCAGAGGGTTTCTAAATACGGTAAATCAGGTCGGGTTTTGGGGTTAAATTACCGATGGTCGGCCATCAGGAGCGTGGCCGATCGGGGGTCGCGGACGCGACGCCGGTGTGCGTTGGGCGCGTCGCCGTCGAGGTTCGACACGCAGAACGTGCTCAACCTCTACGCTGACCGGCCGGCGCGCCCCGTTCTTGCTTCGCCGACCGGCGCGCTTGCCACCCACCTGCTCGCCCGCCCCCCGCAACGAAGACGGGCGCCCCCAGGGCGCCCGTCAGGTCCTGCCTTGCGCGACGACGAACGCCGCGCCCATCAACTCCCTACAACGGGATGTTGCCGTGCTTGCGCTTCGGCAGGTTGACGCGCTTGGTGCGCAGGACGCGCAGGGCGCCGGCGACCTTGATGCGGGTCTGCGACGGCTCGATCACGTCGTCGATGTAGCCACGCTCGGC